>CALMOK010000224.1 GCA_937871825.1 uncultured Alphaproteobacteria bacterium | reverse complement strand
GCTCGATCAGGGCGGGGGCATCCGCAGGGCCCTGCCGATGCTCGGGCCCGAACCGTTTCTGATCTGCAACACGGACGCTCTCTGGGTGGAAGGCCCAGCCTCGAACCTCGCGCGGCTGGTCTCACAATGGGACCCGGGGCGCATGGACGTCCTGCTCCTCTTGGCTTCCACCACGACCAGCATCGGGGTCGATTGGGCGGGGGACTTCGCGATGGACGAGGACGGCCGCTTGTCCCGCCGGCAGGAGCACGCGGTGACGCCCTTTGTTTTTTCGGGAGTCGGGATCATCAAGCCGGAACTGTTCGCCGAGGCGGACGACGAGGTTTTCCGGCTCGCGCCGTTCTTCTTCGCCGCCGCCGAACAAGGGCGCCTTTACGGGACGCGGCTCGAGGGTTTGTGGCTCCATGTCGGAACACCCGGCGCCATCGCCGAGGCCGCGCTCGCCATCGAGCGTTCCAACCGGTGAGCCGAAGCCGATAGGATGACCGAACCGGCCCGCCTTTTCACCATTCCGCCAGGGGCACCCTTTCTGCCGACCTTCGCGCGGGCGCTCCTCGATGGGACATTGCTTCCCGGATTTCCCGGCGAGGGCGGGCCACTCGCGCTGGCGTCGGCCACCATCTTCGTGCCGACGCGGCGTGCGGCACGCGCCCTTGGGGCGGTGCTCGCCACCGAGGCGCGTGCACCCGCCATGCTGCTGCCCACCATCCTGCCGCTCGGCGGGCTCGAAGCCCTCGAAAACGGCTTGCTGTTCGACGCCCCAAGCCTGGGCAACCCGCTCTCGCCCGACCTGCCGATCGCGATCGGCGACATCGCCCGGCGCATGATCCTGACGCGCATGATCCTCGCCTGGGCGCAGGCCGTTCGCCGCGCCATCGTTTCGGTCGACCGCGACGGCAGGCGGGTCCTCCACCCGCACGAGGACCTGCTGGTGGCGACCTCGGCGGCCGACGCCTGGGGCTTATCGGGCGACCTCGCGGGCCTTTGCGACGAGTTGCGGATCGAGGGCGTCGCTTGGAACCGCGTCGAGCCGCTCGGCACCGACAACTTCGACCGGTATTGGCGCATCACCCTCGATTTCCTGAACATCGTCGTCACGGGCTGGCCCGCCGTCCTCGCGGAACGCGGCGAGGTGGACCCCGCGACCCGTCAACTCGCCACGATCGAGGCGGAAATCGCGCGACTGAAAACCAGCCCCCCGAGCGGACCCGTGATCGTGGCGGGATCGACGGCGTCCAATCCGGCGACGGCGCGCCTCCTCGGCACCATCGCGCGCTTGCCCAACGGCTTGGCGGTGCTGCCCGGGCTCGACCTCGACCTCGACGAGCCGAGCTGGTCGGCGATCGGCGGAGACGGCGGCGAGGAGGCGGCCAGCCATCCGCAAGCCGCGCTGAAACGCCTGCTCGCCGGCATGGACGTCGACCGCCGCGCGGTGGTCCGCCTGGGCGTGGTCGAACCCCGGCTCGCCTTGCGGGGCCGCTTCCTCAGTGAAGCCCTGCGGCCGGCCGACACCACGGACCTTTGGGGGTCGTTCACCACCAGCGGTGCCGACGCCGGGCTCGACGCGGCCCTGCACGGCGTGGGTGTGATCGAGGCCGCCGACGAGCGCGAAGAAGCCCTGGCGCTGGCCATCGCGATGCGCGAAGCGCTGGAAGGCGAAGGATCGGCCGTGCTGGTGACGCCGGACCGGGCGCTCGGCCGCCGGGTCCGGGAGGAGCTGGCGCGATGGTCGATCGACATCGACGAGTCGGGCGGCGAACCCCTCGGCACCACGCCGGCAGGATCGTTGGCCCGCATGGTGGTCGATTGCGCCCTGGCCGATCTCGCGCCCGTCGAGGTGCTGGCCCTTCTGGCGCATCCGCTGGCCCGCTTCGGCCGCACCAGGGCGGAGGTGAGCCGGCTGGCGCGCACGCTCGAGATCGCCATCCTGCGCGGTGTTCTGCCGCCTCGCGCGCTGCACGACCCCGCGGGCCTGATCGAGCGGGCGCGCACCCTGAAAGCCGAGCGTCATGCCCCGGACGCTTTGCGGCGCGTCGGCGTGGCGGAATTCGGACAGCTGGCGACGCTGGTGGGTGAGGTGGTCGAGGTCCTTTCGCCCTTGCACCGCCTCGGCCCCGAAACGCCGCTGCCTGATTGGATCGAGGCTCATGCGGGGGTTCTCGACGCCGTGGGCCGCAATCCCGAGAACGAAACGGTGCTCACCGGGGTCGACGGCAACGCCTTGCGGGGGTTGTTCGACGCCTTGAGCGAAACATCCGAGCCTTCGATCACCATGGATTGTCCGGGCTATGCGGCGCTGTTCGACCGGTTCGCCGCCGAAACGCCGGTGCGCGGCCCGAATCGCAGCCACCCGCGCCTGAAGATCCTGGGATTGCTGGAAGCCCGCCTGCTGTCGGCCGACCTCGTGCTCCTGGGGGGACTGGATGAAACGGTCTGGCCGCCGCAGGTCGAAACCGATCCGTTCCTGAACCGCCCCATGCGGGCCGCGCTCGGCCTTGCGTCGCCCGAGCGTCGCATCGGGCAGACGGCCCATGATTTCGAGATGGCGATGGGGCATGCCAACGTGCTTCTCAGCCGGGCCCGCAAGCGGGGCGGCTCCCCGACGGTGCCGTCCCGCTTTCTCCAGCGCATGGCGGCGCTCGCCGGCGACTATTGGAAAGCGTGCCAGGAACGTGGCACCCGCCTCATCGATCTCGCGACGGCACTCGACCGTCCCGATCGCCTAGTCGTGCTTCGGCGCCCTTCCCCGCGCCCCGACGTGGCGCTGCGGCCGACCGCCCTCAGCGTGACCCGCATCGAAACGTTGCGCCGCGATCCCTACGCCATCTATGCCGAGCGCATCCTGCGGCTCAGCCCGGTCGAACCGATCGCCGCCGTCATGGGGCCGCGCGAACACGGCACGGCCTTCCACGGCGTGCTGCGGGATTTCACCCACCGCTATCCAAAGGGCACCCTGCCGCCCGACGCCGCGCAAGCTTTGCTGCAGCACGCCGAGGACGCTTTCGCGCCGTCGATGACGGGACCGATGTTCCGCTCGTTCCTTTGGCCCCGCATCGAGCGCTGGACGCAGGCCTTCCTGGCCTGGGACAGCAGGCGGCGCGCCTTGGCAACAGCGCTTTCGATCGAAGAAAAGGGCGAGTTGCTGATCGCCCTCGCCGATGGGTCGAGTTTTCGGCTGACCGCGACGGCAGACCGCATCGAAACCACGTCCGCGGGCCTCGTCACCATCGTCGATTACAAGACCGGCGCGTCCCCCAGCCTGCGCGAGGTGCAGGTGGGTTTCGCCCCGCAGCTGACGCTCGAAGCCGCGATGGCGGAACGCGGCGCCTTCAAGGCGCTCGGCCCGGAGCCAACGGTGGAGGGCGCGGTTTACGTCAAGTTCGGCGCGGGCGACGGCGTTGAGTTGCGCCCGCTGGCCTGGAAGGATCGCGCCTTCCCGGACGTCGTCGCCGAGCATTACGATGGTCTGGTGGAGTTGCTCAACGCGTTCCGCGATCCCGCGACCGGTTACATGGCGCGGCCCTACCCGCAGTTCGCGGCACGGTTCAGCGCCTTCGACCACCTGTCACGCGTCAAGGAATGGTCGGCCACCGGCGGCCAGGGGCTCGCCGACGAGGACGGTCCATGAGCGGGGCGCGGATCGAGCTTCCCCCCGAAACCCGGCAAAGCCAAGGGCGCGCGTCGGACCCGGCGGGGTCGGCCTGGGTGTCGGCCAACGCCGGGTCGGGCAAGACGTTCGTTCTCACCCAGCGGGTCGTCCGCCTGCTGCTCGGCGGCGTGGCCCCGAGCCGCATCCTTTGCCTCACCTTCACCAAGGCCGCGGCCGCCACCATGTCGATCCGGGTGTTCGACACCCTCGCCGCCTGGGTGACGCTGGACGACGCGGCGCTCCGAGCCGCCATCGTCGAGACGGGCGCGCCTCCCCCCGGGGCAGACGAGCTCGCACGCGCCCGCCGCCTTTTCGCCCGCACGGTGGAGACGCCCGGCGGGTTGAAGATCCTGACGATCCACGCCTTTTGCGAGAAGCTGCTGCACAACTTCCCGTTCGAGGCGAATGTCGCCGCCCGTTTCACCGTGATCGAGGACACCCGGCAAGCCGAACTGATGTCCCGCGCCAAGGAGCGGGTGCTGGCGCAGGCCGTCGCCGAAACCGACACGCCGCTCGGCCGGGCGGTCGAGGAGCTCGGTCGCCTGCTTCCGCCGGGCACCTTCGAAGAGCTGATCGAGGAGGCCTCGCGCCATGCGGCCACGTTGGCGGGGCACCTGCGCCAGGAAGGCGGGCGCGAGGCTCTCGGCCGCAAGCTCGATCTCGCGCTCGGCACCGGGGGCCTGAGCCTCCAGGCGATCGAACAATCGATGCTGGAGGACGGCCTGCCGCGCTCGGAATGGGACGGGATCGGGAAGCACCTCATGGCGGTGTCCGGCAAGGGAAGCGGTGTGGGCGAGGCCCTGGTCAACGCTGCGGCGGCGACCGACGACACGCGGCTTGCCGCCTACCTCGACGTTTTCCTTACTCAGAAGCTGGAGCCGCGAAAGGACACCTACCTCGCCAAAGCGATCCGCCAAGCCGAACCCACCCTTTGCGCGGCGATCGACGCGGAACGCGACCGGCTCGCGGGATTGCTGCCCAGGCAGCGCGCCGCCCGCGCCCATGCCCAAACCATGGCGCTCCTCACCGTCGCTGGGGCGATCCTGGACGGCTACGAAACCCTGAAACGCCGCCGGGGCTTGCTGGATTTTTCCGACCTCATCGAACGCAGCCGGATGCTGCTCGCCCGCTCGGACGCCGCCTGGGTGCTTTACAAGCTCGACGCCGGGATCGACCACGTGCTGGTGGACGAAGCGCAGGACACCTCGCCCGGCCAATGGGAAATCCTCCAGGCCATCACGCGCGACTTCTTCGCTGGCGAAGGGCAGAGCCGGACGGCGCGGACCTTTTTCGCCGTGGGCGACGAGAAGCAGTCCATCTATTCCTTCCAGGGGGCGCGCCCCGCCATGTTCGAGGCGACCCACCAGGATTACAAGAAGCGGGCGGTTGGGGCCGGCCTGCCATTCCAAAGCGTCCGGCTCAACCTGTCGTTCCGCTCCGCGTCGACGGTGCTCGACATCGTGGACCGGGTGTTCGCCCACGGCGACAACGCCCATGGCCTGGTGGCGGGACCCGACAAGGCGCCCCCGCACATCGCCCTCAAGGGCAAGCTGCCCGGCCTCGTCGAAATCTGGCCCGCTGTCGGACCGACGCTGGCAGCCGATCCAGCCGACTGGCGGCTGCCCATCGACGTGCCGGACGCGGCGGCACCGACCGTCACCGTGGCGCAACGCATCGCCGACGCGATTGCCGGGTTCATCGCGCCCGGCTCCGGCGAAACCGTGTTCGACGGACACTCCAAGCTGCGCCGGCCTGTCCGGGCAGGCGATGTGCTGATCCTGGTGCGGTCACGCAACGCCTTCTTCGACGCTGTGATCCGCGCCCTCAAGGAACGCGACGTGCCGGTGGCCGGCGCCGACCGGGTCAACCTCACCGAGCATATCGCCGTGATGGACCTGATGGCGGCAGGCCGCGCGGCCCTCCTGCCCGAGGACGACCTGACCCTCGCCTGCGTGCTGAAATCGCCTCTCGTCGGGCTCGACGACGACGACCTGCTGCGCTTCGCGCCCCGGCGCGGGGACGACAGCCTCCGTGCCGCGCTGGAAGGGTCGAACCACCCGGACGATCGTGCGGCAGCGGGGCGGCTCGCGGTCTGGCGCGAATGGGCGGTGACGCTTACGCCCTTCGGCTTCTACACGCGGTTGCTCGGCCAGGATGGTGGCCGCAAAGCCATCCTCGGACGGCTCGGGCCCGAGGCGGGCGACGTGGTCGACGAGTTCATGGCGCTGACCCTTGCCCACGAGCGCGACGGAGCGCCCTCGCTGCTGGCCTTCCTGGCGCGCCTCGAAGGCGCCACGCTGTCGATCAAGCGAGACATGGAGGCGGCGGGCGACGCCGTCCGGGTGATGACGGTGCATGCCGCCAAGGGGCTGGAAGCGAAAATCGTCTTCCTTCCGGACACGTGCGGCGCGCCGAGCGGGCGGCATGACCCGAAGCTCTTCACGCTTGGGGAAGCGGAGGACGCCGATCCCTCGCTCCTGGTGTGGTCGCCGAAGGCGGACGCGGACCCGCCCGCCGTGGCGGTGACGCGCATCAAGGGTCGCGAGGCCGCCATGGAGGAACACCGGCGACTGCTTTACGTGGCGCTGACGCGGGCCGAAGAACGCCTATACGTGGCGGGTTTTCACGGAGAAAGCGGGCCGAAGCCAGGATCCTGGTACGACATGATGATGGCCGCCGACCTCGGCGTGGAAACCGCGCCGGCGCCATGGAACCCGGGTGAAACGGTGCTTCGCCGAAGCGACATCATGGAGGCGGCCGCCGTCAAGCCGCCCGCCGAACCAGGCAGTCATCCGGTCGAACTGCCCAATTGGATCACCCGCCCTGCCCCGCGCGAGGCCCCCGTGGCGCCCCCGATCCGGCCCTCGAACGCGCTCGGCGCCGCCGACCAGCCCGGGCGCGGGGACGCCGACGGAGAGGACGACCCCCGCCCGCTTGGCCGTCGGGAGGCCGCGGCGGCCGGTCGGCTGGTCCATAGCCTGCTGCAGCACCTGCCCGGCATCGTCCCGGCCCACCGACGCGATGCGGGCCACCGTTTCCTTGACGCGCGCGGGCGCGGTTTCACGCCCGGCGAGCGCGAGGATATGCTCGACAAGGCCATGGGCGTGCTCGGCGAGACAATCCTCGCGCCGTTGTTCGGCCCCGGCTCGCAGGCCGAGGTCGCCCTGGCGGCGAGGGTCGTCTTGCCGGACGGCCGGGCGATCGACCTTAACGGACAGGTCGACAGGATTGCCGTGACGCCGGAGGCGGTGTTGATCGCCGACTACAAATCGGGCGCACCGCGAGAGGAGGCGGCGACCCCGGCCTCCTACGTCACCCAGCTGGCGCTTTACCGGCTTGCCGTGGCACCCCTCTACCCGAATCGTCCGATCCGCGCTTTCCTGGTCTGGACGAATGGTCCGGGTGTGACGGAACTCACGCCCGAAACGTTGGACCAGGCAGTCGGGCGACTCGCCGAGCCATGAAGGCCAAGTTCGCCCGGCCCTGGCTGGCGTACCGGAAGGCCCGACCTCACGCGGGGCAGCGGAGAAGTTAGATGGACATCGAATTTATCGGTTTGGGCTCGATGGGCCGCGCAATGGCGGCCAACCTTTTGGCGGCGGGCCATTCCCTGCGGGTCTGGAACCGCTCGCCGGGCGCCGCGAGGGCGCTCGCCGATGCCGGCGCGATCGCGGTCGATACGGCCGCAGAGGCCTTCTCGGGCGACGCCGTCATCACCATGCTGGCCGATGACGCGGCCCTGCTTGATGTGCTGGACGGTGGGCGCCTGCTGGAAGGCGCGTCGCCCAACCTGCTCCACATCAACATGGCTACCATCTCGGTCGCCCTCGCCAAGGAGTTGACGGAGCGACATGCCCGGCACGGTGTCGGTTATCTGGCGGCGCCGGTGTTCGGCCGAACCGAGGTCGCCATCGCGGGTGAGTTGAACGTCCTGGCGGCCGGGCTGGCGGCCCTGATCGACAAGGCGCAGCCGCTGTTCGAGGCCGTCGGGCAGAAGACCTGGCGGCTCGGCGACGATCCCTACCGGGCCAACGTCGTGAAACTTGCCGGCAACTCCATGATCGCGGCGTCGATCCAGACCATGGCGGAAGCGATGGCACTCGGGGAAGGCCATGGTGTCGACCGTCACGCTCTGATCGAGGTTCTAACGGGAACGCTGTTCGGCGGGCGTGTCCACAAAGGCTATGGCGCCCTGATCGCAAACGGACAGTTCGAACCGGCCGCCTTCAAGCTGACATTGGGCGCCAAGGACATTCGCCTCGCGCTCGCCGCCGGCGAAGGCGCCAACGTGCCGATGCCCATCGCCAGTATCGTGCGGGACGGGTTCATCGAAGCCATCGCCCATGGGGATGGTGGGCTCGATTGGACCGCCCTGTCCAAGGTTACCTTTCGCCGGGCGGGCTTGGCCGAGTGATCAATTAAAGGCGGTCGCCATCGCGGTGAAGAGATCCGGCTTGGGCGGGATTGGTGCGACGGCGGTGACTTGCTGGGACACCTGCTGGGGTGCCTTGGGCTGCGTCGACGCACCATGGTCGGACGATGGCTGAGGCTTGGCGGCACCGACGGCCAGCTTGCGGCGCGGCTCACCCTGTGGGGTGCCGGCCGGTGACGCCGGCTTGCCGGTAGGCTGGGCGGTCGCGGGTTGAACCTGGGCGGCGGCGGCAGGTGCGGGTTCCGGCTTGGCGTCGTCGGTCTTCAGCCATTTGCCGAAGAAGCCCAGCGCCTGGTCGGTGCCCGATGCCGGAGCATAGGCCGACGGCACGGCAGGCTGTTCCGCTTGGGCAGTCTTGACCGCAACAGGCGCGGATGCCGGGACGACGGTGGATTGCGAGGCCGGCTTGGCGGCGGACGGCATCAAGACAGCCACCTGCGAGGGAACGGTCTGCATACCGCCTCGCGCCACGAGCGCCTTGGAGGCGGCCTTGGCGGCGGCGATCTGCACCGCGACGGATTTCGACTTCACACCCTCGTCGAGGGCGATCTCCGTCGCGCCGGCGGCAAGCGCGTCGGGGCGGCTGACGTCCGTCATCACGTGGGTGAAGGATTCGTGCTGCCCGCCGTCCGCGTAGATGATGCGAACAGGCTTGACGCCCTTGGCGACAAGCGCGGCGACATCGGCATCATCTCGTGCCGCCTTGGCCTCGATCAAGGCCTTGGTCTCGGCGTCCTCGTTCAGCGGCGGGCATTTCGCCGTGGCGTCGAACCTCGCTTCGCCCTTTGCGGTTGCGCCGAACACGTAATGGCGATTGCAAACGCCAACCGGTGTTTCGGTCTTGGTCAACTCAAACTGGTCGGCGCCCTTCTTCAACTCGCGCCAGAACGGCATGTTGGGATCGAGCCGCAGCTTGGCCAGGTTCTCCGCCGTCATCCGGAACGGGTAGGATTGCATCTGGATGGCGCGCTGTCCGCCGGCGAAGGAGTCGCGGGCGAGGGCGTAGATTTCTTCGATCTGCTTGTCAGTCATGGAGAAGCAGCCCGCCGACGAGCAGATGCCATGCACCATGATGGAGCCGCCGGTGTGCCCGTTGGCGCGGTCGTAGGCGTTCGGGTAGCCGACGTTGAACGACAGGTAATAATGCGAGTTCGGGTTCATCTGGCCCGGCGTGATGGTGTAGAAGCCTTCCGGCACCTGCCGGTCGCCCTCATTGACCTTCGGGCCAAGCTGGCCCGACCAACGGCACATCGGGAACGTCTTCAAGAAAACATACTTGCCGTCGGGCTTGCGCTTCCAGACCTCGAGTTCGGCTTCCTTCTTGAAGGCGCGTATCAGCAGGGGCGCATCCTTGGTGGTGCCCTTGGCGGTCATCAACTGCTCGGTTTCGACCGGGATGGGTGAGAAAGCCTTGTAGCTGCTCGTTGTTCCCGTTTCCTCACAACCCGCCAGCAGGGCCGCACCGCTGACCGCGACGGCAAAGCTTGCGAGGAGGCGGATGGTGCGCGTGACCGACATGCTGATGATTTCCGCTGCTTTCGAGCATTCCGGAGAACGCTTTGTTAGATTTGCCGCAACGACCGTTACCGGGAGGTTACCACGGGACGGGCGCGGCGCGAAAAGCACGGGAACGAATTTGTTCCGGTGTTGCCAAAATATTTCGCCCCGTCACAGCTTGCGCCCGATGGCGAGAAACTTCTCGGCCCGCGCGTCCGCGATGGCATCGCGCGACAAACCCTCGAACTCCTGCAAGGCCTTGGTGACGGCACCCGCGGTGGCGGTGAAAACTGCGTCGCGATCCCGATGGGCGCCGCCGGGCGGCTCTGGCACGATAGCGTCGATGATGCCGAATCTCAGAAGGTCCTGCGCGGTGATCTTCATGTTGGTGGCGGCATCTTCCGCCCTCGACGAGTCCCGCCACAGGATGGACGCCGAGGCTTCGGGCGAGGCGACCGTGTAGATGGCGTGTTCCAACATCAGCACCCGGTTGGCCGTCGCGATGGCGACCGCCCCTCCCGAACCACCTTCCCCGATCACCACGGCCACATTAGGGCTGCCGAGGGCGAGGCAGGCGTCGGTCGAGCGGGCGATGGCTTCGGCCTGACCCCGCTCCTCGGCGTCGACCCCCGGAAACGCCCCCGCGGTGTCGACGAGGGCCAGCACCGGGATGGAGAACCGATCGGCCAGTTCCATCAGCCGCGCCGCTTTGCGGTAGCCTTCCGGGCGGGCCATCCCGAAATTGTGACGGAGGCGACTTTCCGTGTCGGCGCCTTTTTCCTGCCCGATGACGCAGATTGAACGTCCCCCGAAACGCCCGAAACCGCCAATGATGGCCTGGTCCTCGCCAAAGGCCCGATCGCCGGCCAGCGGCGTGAAATCGGTGATCAGCGCCCGCACGTAATCCAGGAAATGCGGGCGTTGCGGATGCCGGGCAACCTGCGTCTTCTGCCAAGGCGTCAAACCCACGTATAGGTCGGCCAGCGCCTTAGCGGCCTTGTTCTCCAGCCGGGCCAGTTCTTCGCCGATTGGCACGGCGTTGTCCGCCGAGGCGACGGTGCGGAGTTCCTCGATCTTGGCCTCGATCTCGGCCACGGGCTTTTCGAAATCGAGATAGCTTCGCATGGAGCTCGAACCCGGGACCTTATCTGGGAAAGGGAGGGGAGGCGCGCCGCGCCGCCGAGCGGGGCCGCGAAAGTGCGCGGAACCTGAAGGCTCGTCTATTTGAAGTCAAGCCAAAGGGCGGGGTCGGAGCAGCGGCGATTTCGGCGTGGCGTCGTTGACGCCGGACCTCGCCTGAACAACATTGCGGCGGCGCAGCAGGGACCGGGCCATGAAGATATCGCTCATCCAGATGAATTCGGGCAGCGACAAGGCCGCCAACCTGAGGGAGGCGGCGGCGCTGATCGAGCGCGCGGTCGCCGAGGACGCGCCCGACTGGGTGCTGCTGCCTGAATGTTTCGATCACATGGGCGGGGACAGCCGGTTGAAGCGGATGGCGGCCGAGCGGGTGCCGGACGGGCCGGCCTACCGCCTGATGCAGGAGCTCGCGGCTCGTCATGGGATCTTCATCCATGCGGGTTCGATCCTCGAAGCGCTGGAGAACGAGGAGCGCATCCACAACACCACGCTGGTGTTTGATCGGGCCGGCCGCGAGGTGGCCCGTTATCGCAAGATCCATCTGTTCGACATCACGGCGCCCGACGGTACGGCCTACCGTGAAAGCGCCGCCATCAAGCCGGGTGACGCCGTGGTGACCTATGGGTGCGAGGGTGTCACGGTGGGTTGCTCGATCTGCTACGACCTCCGCTTCCCGGCCCTGTTCCAGGCGCTCGCCGCCAAGGGTGCGACGATGATCGCGCTGCCGGCCGCCTTCACGATGCAGACCGGCAAGGACCATTGGGACGTGCTGTGCCGCGCGCGGGCGATCGAGACCGAGACTTACTTCTGCGCCGCCGCCCAGACCGGGCAGTTCGAGCAGGGTGGCGAAAGGCGGCAAACCTACGGGCACTCGCTGGTGATCGACCCCTGGGGCCATGTCGTCGCCCGGGCCAGCGACGGGGTCGGCCTCGTGTCGGCCCGCATCGATCCGGCTCGTGTGGACGCCGTGCGCGCCATGATCCCCGTTGCCAGCCACCGCGTGGACCTGTCGGCCTTGTCGGGATTTCCGACGTGACCACCCAATCGGTCTCCGCTTCCGCCCTCGACCTCGACACCCTCCTCGGGGAGGACGCCAAACGTACCCCCGAGATGGAGGCCGTGTGGGAATGGCTGATCGAGGAGGATGCCGGCGTTCCGAACTGGGTCGGCCTGCCGGCGGGGGAAGCCCGCGCCCTCCAGGAGCGCTTGAACCTTCGCTGGAATGCCGACCTCCCGGCCATGGCGGAGGTCAGCACCCTCACGCTGGCGGGTAGCCCCGCGGTACGGGCCGAACTGCTGGTGCCCAAGGAAGCGAAGCCCGGCTGCATCTTGTTCTTCCACGGTGGGGGTTGGGCCTTTTGCAGCCTCGCGTCCCACGCGCGCTTCATGCGGCTTCTGGCCGAGGCGACACAAACCCGCGTGCTCGGCGTCGATTACCGCCTCGCACCCGAACACCCCTTCCCCGCCCCGCTGGACGATTGCGTATCGGCGTGGCGCGCCGTTGTGGCCAACGGGCACGAACCGGGGTTCGACGGGCCGCTCGCCGTGGCGGGGGACAGCGCGGGGGCCAACCTGGCTCTCGGCCTCACACTTCACGAGATGGCCGCCGAGCGGCGCTTGCCCGATCTCGGCCTGCTGTTCTACGGCGTGTTCGACAGCGACCTCGATACGCCCTCGTACCGGCGGTTCGCCGAGGGCTACGGCCTGACGCGGGCCGGCATGGCACGCTTCTGGGACTGGTACGCTCCGCCGGGCGGCTCGATCGACCGACGGGATCCGCGCCTGAGCCCGGCCCAGGCCTCCGAACCCGAACTGGCCCGCATGCCACCCCTGTTCCTCAACGCGGCGGGGCTCGACCCGTTGCTATGCGACACGATCACGCTGGCGAAGCGTCTGGAGGCCGCTGGCGCCCCGCACCGGTTGATGGTTCACGAGGGCGTCCATCACGGCTTTATGCAGATGAGCCGCCATCTCGCAGAGGCCCGGGCGGCGATCCGGCAAGCGGGGGTTTTCTTCACCGAGCAGACGGGCTGACCGGCGAGGCCCCCGACTGGTCTCAGCCCGGCTTGTCAGCCGATTTGCCGGACCGCCTGCGCTTGTGCTCCGCCTTGGCGTCGAGCGCTTCGCCGAGTTTAGCCCCGAGGGAAGCCGCTCGCGCTTCGGTGAGCTTGGTGGCGCAATAGCCGTGGCGACCCTCGTCGGCATATTCGCGACAGGTTTCTTCTCGGGTCGAGGAGAACTGCGCCTGCTCGCGGGCGATGGCCATCACGGCCGCCCTGTCCTTGCCGGTCGCCGCGATCAGGCTCTTGTAGGCGGCCCGCACGGCGGTTTCCGCCCGGCCCCGGGCATGTTCGATCGCCTTGGCCTTGTCGGGGCCGAGTTCGCCGGGATTTGGGCCCCAAAGCCCGGCGGGATTGACCTGGCAGCCGGCTTGCTTGAACTCGCAAAGGTTCTGCGTGCCCTCCACCAGGGCCGCGCCGTCGAGCACCTGGAAGGTGATCGGGCAGGTCGGGTCGTCGATCCGCACGCGCTCGACCCCGCTGGATCGTCCGACGTTGGTGACAGCGATGGGGGTCGCCGGCGTTTCGATCCGGCATGTTTCGCGCGCGTTGGCGATCAGCGTCCCCGAAAAGGTGAGACGGCCCACCTCGACCGCCTTGTCGCGCGCCGCAAAGGTCACCTGGGTTTCACCCCCGTTGAGGAACAAGGTCCTGCCCACCAACGCGGTGACCGGCACGGTCGCCTGCGCGGCGCGCTTGGGAGCGGCGTCATCGGTCACCGCGCGGATTTTCGGGCGGCCCGCCTTGGGCTGGACGATGGCGCCTGCCGGGCTCGGCTCCATGGCGCCTGGCAGCACGAGTTGGGCGGTGGCCGGCGGGGACGAGCAACCGAGCAGTGCCGCCACCAGCGCCGCTCGAAGCGTCATTGGGATCGTTGTCACGGCAACGGGACGGGCAAGAGGCCCGCTCGCGTCGCCGCACCGCCAAGACATCGTGAACACGTTCGATCACCCAATGGCAGGTTCGGTCCAGAAACACGTCCGGGTCCATCGACCTCGGGGCGCGACGATCGGTGTTTGCCGGCCTTCACCCGAGATCGTCGCGCCCCACCCTCGGGGGACACCCGAACAATGTCAAAGGTAGATTGGATCGCCGCGGCATTGTCGGGCGGCCTGTGACCGGAAAGCCAGAACAGGTCGGTAGCGTCGTACCTGATACGGCGGCAAGGCGCAGGGTTGCCGCCCCTTTCAGTCCTCGCTAAACGAGGCTGGCCGACTGCGGAGACGATGATGCTTCGAGCACGGCACCCGGAGCCCTCATGCGCGCTTTGCTCGATGTCATTCTGCTTATCTTGCATTTTTATGGCTACGTCATCATCGGGGTCGCCATCCTGTCCTGGCTTCTCGCCTTTGACGTCGTGAATTTTCGGAACGACCTGGTCCGCTCGGTTTGGACCTTCCTCAACGCCCTCACTGAACCGCTGCTTCGGCCCATCCGCTCGATTCTTCCCAATCTGGGCGGCATCGACGTGTCACCCATCATCCTGCTGCTGCTGCTCTTCCTCGTGGAGGACATCATAGGGCGCTACATCTACCCTTACGTTTTTTGATCGCCTGAAGGCCAATCAGGGAGTCGCCGATCAACCCTGCTTCGACTTCCAGTCAAGCTTGGTCGCCCCGTCCAGGTCAATTTGGGAAGACCTCGATATTGAGCGTCACCGTCGCGCCGTCGACATGCGTGCCCCGCACCGGGGCGACCGCCAGGCCGTCGAGACCCGTCGCTACCCGGACATGCCGCTCCTGCGGACAAACATCGTGGGCGGGATCGAAACCGATCCATCCCAAACCGTCCACATGGGCCTCGGCCCAGCAGTGCCGCAGCGACGGGCCGCCTTCGGCCTTGTAGAAACCGTTGACGACGCGCGCTGGGCTGCCGATCAGCCGCGCGCATGTCACGAAGACCTGCGCCATGTCGGCGCCATTTCCGCTAGCTGCCGCGAAGACGGCGGCGGCGGGTCCGCTTTCGACGCGGTCGAGATCCAGGCGAACCGTCTGGTGGAGCCGCGTCATCAGCGCGTGGAGCTTGGACAGGGCGCTCTCGCCGCTCGCCACGTCGCGAACGAAGGCCCGCAGCGCGGGGTCTGGCGTCGTCGAGGCGGTCGCCCGAAGGTAGAGCTCGGGCGGTAGGCGCTCGGCCGAGCGCCGCACCAAGCCGGCGGTGTCGAAATTCTCGATCTCGCCCGTGATCAGCACGTTGAGCGTTTCGCAAGGCCCCCGGGCGCTGAAGGTGTGGACGACATTGCCGTAGCCATCCTCGCCCGGTCGCAAGACGCAATCGATGTCGACGTCGATCTGCCAGCGGCTGACACGCTGCCCTTCAAAGGACCGGGGCGTGTGCCGCAGCACCTGCAGGAGATGGCGGGCGGGTTCGGCGAAGTCGTAGCGCGTGTGCTGGCGAAGGCTGAGCCGCATGGCCTCAGACCAGGAACTGTTCGGCGATGGCGGCGCCGAGCTTGTTGTTGTCGTCGAGGAAGGTCGTGATGAACTCGTGCAGTCCTTCCTGGAAGATTTCCTCGATCGAGGCGTTCTCAAGCTGGGCGACGATGCGGCGGGCCTGGCGCTGCGAGGCACCCTGCCGGCCATAGGCCTTGCCGAGCGAGTCGAGGCATCGCGTGATGTTCTCATAGCAGGACAGGAGCGAGCGCGGCATCTCGGGGCGCAGGATGAGAAGGTCGGCGATCAGCCACGGCTTGATGCTGTCGCGGTAAACCCAATGATAGGCCGTCAGGGCCGACACGGCGCGCAGGATGGCGGTCCACTGGAAGTAGTCGAGCGAGCCGCCCACCACCTCGGTTTCCGGCAGCAGCACGTGATATTTCACGTCGAGGATACGGGCCGTGTTGTCGGCCCGCTCGATGAAGACACCAAGGCGCGAGAACCAATAGGAGGGATCGCGCAGCATGGTCCGGTAGACCGACCCATCGAACACCAGCGAGGTTTGCTTCACGAAATCCAGGAAACTGGTGATGTCCTCGCGCCGCCTTTGCCGGGTCGTGGGCCGGTTCCCCTCGAACCGCTTGAGTTCCAGCCAGGCGCCGTTGATGGCGTCCCACATTTCGGCCGTGAGAGCGGTGCGAACCGCCCGGCCGTTGTTTCGCGCGAGTTCGATGCAGTTGCGGATTGAGGACGGGTTTTCCTCGTCGAAGATGATGAAGTCGACGACGGCGTCGGGTTCCACGACGTCGTATTTAGCCCGGTAGGGATCGGCGGCGCCGGATGATTCGAGGGCGCTTTCCCATTCGGTGCCGGCCCGGTTGTAAACGGCGGGAAGCGCGGCCAGCCGCTGGGTCGCCTCCACGGTGCGGGCCAGGAAGTCGGCCCGTTCCATGTAGCGTGCGAGCCAGAACAGGTTGTCGGCGGTGCGCGACAACATGGTGAACTTGCGGATGGGACGGCGCAGCGACACCGGCGCGCCCTGGCTTTGGCCCTGACTTTGGCCTCCACCTTGGCTTTGGCTCTGGCTTTGACTCTGGCCCCCACCCTGGCTTTGACTTTGGCTCTGGCCATTTCCCCAGGCGCCGCTCATGGGAGGCCTCCCTCGTCCTCGATGATCCAGGTGTCCTTGGTGCCGCCCCCCTGGCTCGAATTGACCACGAGCGAGCCTTCCTGCATGGCGACCCGCGTCAGGCCGCCCGGCACCACCCGCGTCCCCTTGGACCCGGTCAGCACGAAGGGGCGGAAATCGACGTGCCGGGCCCTGATCCCGTCGGCCGTGACGGTTGGGCAGGTTGAAAGCGCCAGGGTCGGCTGGGCGATGAAATTTGCGGGGTTTTGCGCCAATTTGGCCGCGAAGGTGGCAATCTGATCCTTCGTGGCATGCGGGCCGACCAGCATGCCGTAGCCGCCAGACCCGTTGACCTCCTTCACCACGAGATCCGGCAGGTGATCGAGGACGTGGCGCAGGGTGTCGGGTTCGCGGCAACGAAAGGTCGGCACGTTCTTCAACAATGGCGCCTCGCCAAGGTAGAAGCGGATGATCTCGGGCATGTAGGTGTAGAGCGCCTTGTCGTCCGCGACGCCGGTACCCACCGCGTTGGCGAGCGTGACGGAACCGGCCTGATAGGCACCCATCAGGCCCGGCACGCCGAGGGTGCTGTCGGGCCGGAACGCCAGCGGATCGAGAAAGTCGTCGTCCAGCCGGCGGTAGATGACGTCGACCCGCTTCGGCCCTTCCGTGGTCCGCATGTAGACGACGTCGCTGTCCACGAAGAGGTCGCGGCCTTCGACGAGTTCGATGCCGAGCTTGTCGGCCAGGAACGAGTGCTCGTAATAGGCAGAGTTATATTGGCCCGGGGTGAGCAGCACGACCACGGGGTCGGCGTCGGCGGTTCGCGACGCCACGCTGCGCAGGGTGGCGAGAAGCCGGTCGCTGTAGTTTTCGACCGGCGCGACGCGATGGGCGGCGAACAGGTCGGGGAACAGCCGCATCATGACTTCCCGGTTCTCCAACATATAGGAGACGCCGGAGGGGGTGCGGACGTTGTCCTCGAGCACGTAGAAGTCGTCGGCGTCGATCCGCACGACGTCCACGCCCGCGATGTGCACGTAGGTGTCGAACGGTACCTTCAAGTTGACCATCTCGGGCCTGAAATAAGGGTTCTGGTAAACCAGTTCGGATGGAACGATGCCGGCCCGCAGGATTTCGCGCGGCCCATACACGTCGGCCAGGAACATGTTCATGGCCTGCACGCGCTGGATCAGCCCGACTTCCAGCTTCCGCCATTCGGCCTGGGCGATGAGGCGCGGTACGATGTCGAAGGGGATCAGCCGCTCGGTCGCGTCCTTCTCGCCGTAAACCGCGAAGGTGATACCGATCCGGCGAAACAGCAGGTCGGCCTGCGATCGGCGCGAGGCCAGGAGTTCGGGCGGAGCCTCGGCCAACCATTGCGCCAGCCGGGCGTAGACCTTTCGCGGCCCGCCGTCCGATCGTGTCATCTCATCGAAAAATTGACGGTCGGGCGACACTGGATCGAGGCTCCGCTGGCCGGACATGACGATTGGTGGCAGGCAAAGCTTATGCCAGCGCGGCGACCTTTGGCTATCCCAAACCGTTGAGGTACAACGAGGCGTCAGGGCGGGCTGCCCCGTCCGGCGGACGGATTGGAACGACATGGGGCGGGCGGGCGACAGCTGGGAAAAACCGGACGGCGCCAGCCCGGCAGGGGACCGCGTCGCGGAAGATCGTTCGGCGACCGCCATCTTCTACAGGTCGGTTCCCTCATTTCCGAATTTCCACGACGTCGGGGAGCCGGATAAGTTCGTGCCGCTTCCCGATAACTGGCTAATCGGCGTCGCCGACGTGGTCGCCTCGACGCAGGCCATCGGCCGAGGGGCTTACAGAAAGGTGAACACCGCGGGAGCCGCCGTGATCTCGGCCCTGTCCAACGCGCTGGGCACGCTCGACTTCCCCTTCATCTTCGGCGGCGACGGAGCCGGTTTCGCGGTTTCGCCGGACGAGGCGACCCTGGCGCGGGAAGCGCTCGCGGCGACCATCGCCTGGGTGGGATCGGAACTCGGCCTCACCCTGCGGGGCGCGACGGTGACGCTCGACGAGGTCAGGCGACACGGACACGACGTTCGGATCGCGCGGTTCGAAGCCTCCGCCCACGTGACTCACGCGATGTTTTCGGGCGGCGGCATCGCCTGGGCGGAGCGACGGCTCAAGGCGGGCGAAATCTCGCTTCCCCCGGCGCCAGCGGGCGCCCAGCCCGACCTCACCGGGCTGTCCTGCCGCTTTCGCGACGTCAAATCCAAACACGGCGTGGTCCTGTCATTGGTGGTCCGCCCCGCCACCACACCCAACAAGGCCTTCAGGACCCTCGTCGAGGCGGTCCTGACCTTTGCCGAACAGGCGCCCGACGCCGCGCGTCCGACGCCGCTGTTCAAATGGATGGGCGGCATAGGGCTTGGTTCGATCGCCACGGAAGCCAGGCTGCAGCGGCAGCCCGGCCAAAGGCTGTGGGGCAGCCTGTTGCGGGCGGGTGGAAGGACGGCCCTTGCCGCAGCCGTCCTTGCGGCGGGGCGGGACGTGCACGGGTTCGCGCCCCGGCGGTACTTGCGGGAGGTGGTCGAGAATTCGGACTTTCGCAAATACGAGGACGGCCTGATGATGACCCTCGATTGCACCCTCGACCATGCCGACGCGATCGAAGCCCTGCTGGAGGACGCCCTTCGGCGGAACACCGCGGTGTATGGACTCTACCGGCAAACGGCGGCGACCATCACCTGCGTGATCCCATCCGTTCTGCAGTCGGACCATGTGCATTTCGTCGATGGGGCGTCGGGCGGGTACGCCATGGCGACACAAGACCTCAAGTCCCGTCTAGCGTCCTTGCCCGCGCTGTGACATCGTTGGGTGGCAGCGACATTGGCGGATAGCGAATTTGTTTGAGCCCACGCCGAAAAGATCCAAGCCGGACATCCTTCAAGTGGATCAGTTGAGGGTCGGCTTCCGCCTGCAGGGTCGGCCGGTCGAGGTGGTCAAAGGCGTGTCGTTCCGGGTTCCGGCCGGCAAAACCGTGGCGCTGGTCGGCGAGTCCGGCTCGGGCAAGACCGTGATCTCGCAATCCGTCATGGGTCTGCTGCCAAAGTCCGGCTCGATCACCGGCGGCCGGATCCTTTTTCACGATCCCTTGAAGACGGACGAACCACCGGTCGACATTGCCGCCATGCCGCGCGACGGCCTCGCCATCCGGTCGTTGAGGGGCGGGCGTATCGGCATGATCTTCCAGGAACCCATGTCGTCCTTGTCGCCGGTCCACACCGTCGGCAACCAGATCGAGGAAGCGCTGCAGTTGCACCGGCCTGTGCCTCCGGGCGAGGCTCGCGCCAAAACCGAAACCATGCTCGGCCTCGTGGGCTTCAAGGACCCGGCGCGCGCTTACGACATGTATTCGTTCGAGCTCTCGGGCGGGCTCCGTCAGCGCGCCATGCTGGCCATGGCGCTGATCTGCCGCCCCGCCCTGCTTATTGCCGACGAGCCGACGACGGCGCTGGACGTGACGATCCAGGCCCAGGTCCTCCAACTAATGCGGTCGCTTCAGCAGGAACTCGGCATGGCCATCCTGATGATCACCCACGACCTCGGCGTGGTCGCCAACATGGCCGACGAGGTCGTGGTGGTCTACCACGGCGAAGTCATGGAGGCCGGCGCGGCCGACGACCTGTTCCGGCGGCCCGCCCATCCCTATTTGCGGGCGCTTCTCAAAGCCGTGCCGCACTTCGACATGGCACCGGGAGAACGGCTCGTCGCGTTGCGGGACATCGAGCAGGACGTTGCGCCGCTCGCCAAGGCCAGGCCGCCCCAACGCGATTCATCCAACGCGCCCCTGCTGAGCGTGAAAAACCTCCGCAAGACCTACCGGGTGAAGAGCCAGGGCTGGTTCAGCCAGACCAAGGAAACCCTCGTCGCGGTGGACGACGTCAGTTTCGACATCATGCGCGGCGAGTGCCTCGGCCTCGTGGGCGAGAGCGGATGCGGCAAGACGAGCGTGTCCAAGCTCATCATGAGGGCGATCCGGGCCGACTCGGGATCGGTGACCTTCAACGACGGCGGGCGGTCGGTCGACGTGCTCGGCCTGCGGGGGCAGGCCGAGCGGGATTTCCGCAAGCGCGTTCAGATGATCTTCCAGGACCCGGTCAGCTCGCTTTCCCCGCGCATGACGGTTCTCAACATCCTGTCCGAACCGATGGAGATCCACAACCAGGGCAACCACGACGAGCGCATGAGCCGCGTCAGCGACCTGATGGGGGCGGTCGGCCTCGACCGGCGCTTCCTCAACCGCTACCCGCACAGCTTCTCGGGCGGACAGCGTCAAAGGATCGGCATCGCGCGTGCCCTGGCGCTCAGCCCCGACCTGATCATCTGCGACGAGCCCGTGTCGGCGCTTGACGTTTCGGTTCAAGCCCAGGTGCTCAACCTCCTGAAGGATTTGAAAAAAGAGTTGGGGCTGACCTTCCTGTTCATTTCCCACAATCTCGCTGTTGTGGATTACGTTGCCGACCGGATCGCCGTATTGGCCAACGGGCGCATCGTCGAGATCGCCCCGCGGGACGTGCTGTTTCGGGAGCCCGCGCATTCCTACACGAAGGCCTTGCTGGCCGCCGTGCCGTTCCCCGACCTCGACCGGCCGCTCGACCTGTCCAGCCTGGCGGGACGGGTGTCCGATCCGACCCGTTGGGCTCCCGCGTTCCGCGACGAAGGCCAGCCCCAGTCCTTGCGGATGATCGATCTCGGCAACGGCCATCAGGTCCTGGCGCGTCCCGACGCGGACGTGCGGGAGCTCGCGGCGTGAAGCGCGTTATCCTCGCTGCCGTCGCCCTTCTTGCCGGAATGGTTGCGGCTTCGGCACAGAACGACGCCGGGGTGCCCGTGACAACCGCGCAGGAGGGACCCTACTTCCGGAGCGACGTGGCGAACGGCAAGCTCCCTCCGATCGCCAAGCGCCTGCCGGACCATCCTCGCGTCATGGACATGACGGCCTTAAAGCGTGAGACCGGTCGCCCTGGCGGGACATGGCGCATGCTGATGGGCGATCAGCGCGATCTGCGCATGATGACGGTCTATTCCTACGCTCGGCTCGTCGTGTTCGACAACGAGCTGAAGTTCGTTCCCGACATCCTGGACAGCATCGACGTCGATAACGACAAGACGTTCACGCTGCATTTAAGGACGGGCCACCGATGGTCGGACGGAGAGCCGTTCACCGCCGAGGACTTCCGCTATTATTGGGAGGACGTGGCCAATAACGCGACCCTGTCGCCGTCCGGACCCAACCCGGCGCTGCTCGTCAAGGGCAAGCTGCCGTCCTTTGAAATGATCGATCCGCAAACCATCCGCTATCATTGGGACGATCCCAACCCGGCCTTCCTGCCAGCCTTGGCGGGAGCGCAGCCTGTCTTCATCTTCATGCCGGCCCATTATCTCAAGCAGTTCCACGCCAAATACGCTGACACCCCGAAACTCGACAAAGCCGTCAAAAAGGCCCGCGTCATGGGTTGGGGGGCGCTCCACGAGCGGATGTCGCGTCAATACCGGGTCGACAACCCCGACCTTCCGACCCTCGATCCGTGGCGGAACACGACGCCATCGCCCGCCGAGCAGTTCATGTTCGAACGCAACCCCTACTATCACCGGATCGATCAGGCCGGCCAGCAACTCCCCTACATCGATCGCGTTCAGGTGGCGCTCGGCACCACCAGCCTCATTCCGGCAAAGACGGCGAGCGGCGACACAACCCTTCAAGCCCGCTACCTCGGTTTCGAGGATTACACCTTCCTAAAGCAGAACGAGGACGTGAACCGCTACAAGGTCCGGCTGTGGGAAAACGCGCAAGGCGCCTTCGCAGCCCTGATGCCAAACCTGAACGCGGCCGATCCCGTTTGGCGCGGCGTGCTGCGGGACGTCAGGTTCCGGCGCGCCATCTCGCTTGGCATCAACCGGCACGACATCAACCAAGCGCTTTTCTTCGGCCTCGCGCGCGAGAGCGCCGATACCGTGCTGCCGGAAAGCCCGCTCTACAAGGAGGATTACGCCAAAGCTTGGGCAACCTATAACGTCGATGGTGCCAACAAGCTGCTGGACGAGGCCGGGCTCGACAAGCGGACGTCGGACGGTTTCCGACTGCTCCCTGATGGTCGCCGTGCCGACATCATCATCGAAACAGCCGGGGACGTGGCCGAGTATAACGACATTCTCGAACTCGTCGGCGACGATTGGCGAAAGCTCGGCTTGCGGGCCTTCACCCACCCGTCGCATCGGGACGTGTTCCGCAAGCGGATCTTGGAAGGGCAGACCATCATGTCGATCGGCCCCGGCATGGACAACGGGGCGCCATCCCCCTCGATCGAGCCCGACGATCTAGCCCCGGTGCACGAGGCGCAGTTCCAGTGGCCGCGGTGGGGGCTCTACCAGGAGTCCGACGGGCACGAGGGCGACAAGATCGACGTTCCCGAGGCGCAGCGCTTGGTCGACCTGTATAATGAATGGCGCAGCTCCAGCAACCGGACACAGCGCATCGATATCTGGAGCCAGATGCTGGCCATCAACGCCGATCAGGTATTTGCCATCGGGATCGTCAATGGTACCAAGCAGCCGGTGGTCGTGAGTGACAAGATGAGAAACGTGCCCGAAGCGGCGCTTTACGCTTTCGATCCAGGCGGTTTCTTTGGCATTTACATGCCGGACACGTTCTGGCTGGCCGACGCGCCGGGGGGATAACGCGCCATGCTGGCCTATCTGGTTCGCCGCTTCGCCATCATGATCCCCACATTGTTCGTGACGAGCGCGATCATCTTCGGGGTCATGGCGCTTTCGCCCAGTGATTATTTCTCCAATTACGCCGCCGAACTTCAAGCACAGGGCGAGAAGGCCGACACGGGTCGCATCGAGTTCATGCGGAAGGAATACGGTCTCGATAAGCCGCCGGTCGAACGGTATTTCCGCTGGATCGGAGGGTTCTTCAAGGGCGATTTCGGCTATTCGTTCGAGTACCAATTACCGGTGCGCGACGTGGTGGGTGACCGGCTCTACCTGACGATCCTGCTGTCATTCTCCACCATCGTGTTCACCTGGCTAGTGGCCTTTCCGATCGGAATCTACTCAGCGACGCATCAATACAGCTGGGCCGACTACGGCCTGACGACGCTTGGGCTGCTTGGCCTCGCCATTCCGCATTTCCTGCTCGCCCTTGTGTTTCTTTACTTCGCCAACCTCTGGTTCGGTTTGTCGATCGGCGGCTTGATGGACCCGAAATACTTCAATCAGCCGATGAGCGTGGCCAAGTTCCAGTCCATCCTGGCCCATCTTTGGATCCCGGTGATCATCATCGGCACGGCGGGTACCGGAAGCATGATTCGAACGATCCGGGCCAACCTGCTAGAAGAACTCCAGAAACAATACGTCACCACGGCACGCGCCAAGGGCCTTCAT
>CALMOK010000223.1 GCA_937871825.1 uncultured Alphaproteobacteria bacterium | reverse complement strand
TCGCGATGCGGATTTTTGCCGTGCCATCGTGGACCGACGCTTTGATGAGGTTTACCAACTCGCGGCCGACATGGGAGGCGCTGGATACATCTTCACCGGCGAGCATGATGCGGACGTGATGCACAATTCTGCGCTCATCAACCTCAACATGGTCGACGCGTTGCGGAAGCGGACGATCAGCACGGTGTTCTATTCATCGTCGGCCTGCATGTATCCCGAACATAACCAGATGGATCCCAACAATCCGAACTGTCGCGAGGACTCAGCTTACCCTGCTAATCCGGACAGCGAGTATGGCTGGGAAAAACTGTTCAGCGAACGTCTCTATCTCGCCTTCAACCGCAACTATGGCATGCGATGCCGCGTTGCTCGCTTTCACAACATTTTCGGACCCGAAGGCACATGGCAGGGCGGCAAGGAAAAGGCCCCTGCCGCCGTTTGCCGTAAGGTGGCGATGGCGAAGGATGGTGGTGAAATCGAGGTTTGGGGCGACGGAAAGCAGACGCGCTCCTTTCTTTACATCGACGAATGCCTGGAAGGGACGACCCGGCTGACGCGTTCGGGTTTCGAAGGTCCGGTCAATATCGGGTCTGACGAGATGGTCACCATCAACCAGCTCGTTGATTTGGTTTGCGACATCGGCGGCAAAAAACTCACCGCCAAGCACATTCCGGGACCCACAGGAGTTCGCGGCCGGAACTCCGACAACGTGTTGATCCGCGAGAAGCTTGGCTGGGCTCCATCGGCAGCCCTGACGACGGGCTTGGAACGGACATATGAGTGGATCGAACAGCGCGTTCGGAGCAACGCGTAAATCCACGTCGTAAATCGAATGAGTGAGACACTAAAGCTAGCCGAGTATCATTCTATCCTTGGCTTGAATCCGGGAACGACCGTTCCCGGATGGAACGGTCGCGTTTTATTCAATGTCAAGGGCAGGGGTGGCGCAATCCGTCAAATCCCAGGTAGGTGCCGCTTTCGACGTCGTAGGACCTGAACCGGCTTTGGCAGTAGGCTGTCTGGTCGCCGCCCGCCGGGTCGGCATAAACCGGGGCGGCGTCTTCATCGACATCGACCGGATACCCATAAGCCGGCTGGGAATTCGCGATGGCGCCACCGATGATGGCCCCCGCCGCCAGCCCGGCGATCCCGGCACCGACCGCCGCTCCGCCAAACCCGCGATGGCGGTACCCCACATAGCCCCGACGGTACCCGCCACCACCGTGGAAGCGCCGTCCACCACCGAATTGGGCCTGGATCACGTTATCCGATCCCGCACCAACCGATGCATCCATCGGAACCGCGAAAGCCGGCGCGACCGGTGCGAAGGCAAGGATCGATGCCACCAGGGCAACTGCGGGCACACCGCGTTTGATGACTTGACGCAAGGAACTATACTCCCTTTTAAGAAGCCTCCGGCAACAACTCACCGAAAACTTGACTAAACAGCTAACGCCGCGCCATTTACTCGGTTCGCCGACACTGGATTAACTTTCGGCAATCCCGACGGTGGAGTCAGCCGATCGCTTGCCTCACCCGATCCCGATCACGCAGCGCCCAGAAAGCCGGGGCAGCAAGCGCCTGAGGTCGGCGGGTCGAAGGGCGACGCAACCGGCCGTCGGGGTACCGGCCGGGGCCATGACGTGAAGAAAGATCGCGCTGCCCTGCCGCTTGCGGGGGTGGCTGTGGTTGAAACCGATCACGATCCCGATGTCGTACAGCCGGTCGTCCCGCCACATGCGCTCGAAGCTGCCCCGATGAGGCAGGCGGACCGGGCGGTTGTAGGCGGCCTCTGCAGGGTCGTCGCACCAGCCATCGAGGGGCCGCGTGGCGCGGATCGGCAGCAGTGTGCGCGGTTGTGGCCCGCGATCGGCCCGGTAGAAGCAGGAACGGAGCGGATAACAGCCCGCGGGCGTTCCCCCGTCGCCTTCCCGCTTGCGTCGGACGATGCCCGCCGGCCCCAGGGCGCAGGGAAGGGCGAGCGGGCCGGCGACCAGGATGCCGCGCGCCTTGTGGCCCGGCTTGGCGAACACGCGAAGGCGGCACAGGCCTCGCGAAGGCTGGCGCGACCCTGGATGGTCCGGCCCGGCCCGGTGGTGCGAGGGTGTGAACAACAGGGCCCCCTTGTCGCCTGACGGCGGGTTTAACGACTTGCGTTGCGCCGCGACATTAAGCACTTTGACGCCGAAACCTTCCGCGCCGCGTCATCACCCGTGCGACGAGCGTCGGCGGCGGGCGTTTGAGGGTTGCACCGATGTCTCAGGCTCGCAAGATCCTGATTGTTGACGACGACGACGATCTTCGCGAGTTGCTGGTCGAACAGTTCCTGCTCGACGACGATTTCCAGCCCTGCGAGGCTGCGACGGCCGCCGACGCCCTTCGGCTGATCGAAACGGACGTGCCCGACGTGGTGGTGCTGGATGTCGGCCTGCCCGACATGGATGGGCGCGAGGCGGTCAAGATCATGCGGGGGCGCGGCTTCAGGAGCCCCGTCATCCTGATCACGGGTCACGCCACCGACGAGGACGCGGTCCTCGGCCTCGATTCGGGCGCCAACGACTACGTCAACAAGCCGTTCCGCTTCGCCGTCCTGCTGGCGCGCATCAGGGCCCACCTCCGACAATACGAGGACAGCCACGCCGCGCTGTTCCAGATCGGCGCCTACACGTTCAGCCCGGGGGCCAAGAACCTCGTCAACGGGGACGGCGACCGCATGCGGCTGACCGAGAAGGAGGCGGCGATCCTGCGTTTCCTTTACCGCGCCAGCCCGCAGGTGGTGGATCGCGACACCTTGTTGCGGGAAGTCTGGGGTTACAACCCGACCGTGACGACCCACACGCTCGAAACCCATATCTACAGGCTGCGCCAGAAGATCGAGGTCGACCCGGGCCACGCGCAACTCCTTGTCACGGAAGCGGGCGGCTACCGCCTCGTGCCATGAGCGGGGTGTCTCGTTGCGCATCTTGCCACGATCGCCCGGAAGGCGGGCCCCGGTGACGCTTGAACAGGACATCCGGCGCCTGAAGGCCATTCCGTTGTTTGGCGAACTCGACGCCGAAGCCCTCAGCCTGATCGCTTTTTCGGGCGAAAACAGAACCTTCCGCACCGGCGACGTGCTGTTCCGGCGCGGCGAGATGGCGGACGGCGGTTTCGTCCTTCTGGCGGGCTCGGTCGCGCTCGACCCGACCCGCAACGGGGTCGCGGCCCGGCAGATCGTCGGCCCGGGGGCGTTGATTGGCGAACGGGCGCTGATCTCGGCCCTGCCGCGCCCCACCACCGCCATCGCGCGCGAACCCACCACGGTGCTCAAGGTCACCCGTCGCCTGTTCTACCGCGTCCTCACCGAGTTTCCGGGAAGCGCCGACCGCCTGCGACGAAGCCTGTCGCGCGATCTCGGCGAGCGCCTCGCCGGCTTCATAACTGAAGCACCGCCGTGACGGGAACGTGGTCGGAGGGCTTTTCCCACCCGCGCGCCTCCTTGTGGACGGTGATCGCCTCGAGGTTGTCGCGAAGGTCGGGGCTCAACCAGACATGGTCGAGGCGACGTCCCTTGTCGGCGCTTTCCCAATCGGGCGACCGATAGCTCCACCAGGTGAACAGCTTCTCGGCGGGATCGAACTTTTCCCGCATGGCGTCCACCCATGGGCCGGCGGCCTGCACGCGCCCGAACAGGTCGACCTCGACCGGCGTGTGGCTGACCACCGACAACAGCGCCTTGTGGCTCCAAACATCGGTTTCAAGCGGCGCGACGTTGAGGTCGCCGACCAGCACGGCGCGCGTGGCTCGCAGCCTGGTTGGCCCGGCCATCATGCAATCCATGAAATGCAGCTTGTGCTCGAATTTTGGATTGAGGGCCGGGTCCGGCACGTCGCCGCCGGCCGGCACGTAGAAATTATGGATCGTGACGCCCGCCGCCGTCCCGGCATCGGCCCCAAGCGTCACCGCGATGTGTCGGGCGTGGCCGTGCCGGCAGAACGCGCCTTTCTCGACGGTGGCGAGGGGCAGGCGCGACAGCACCGCGACACCATGGTAGCCCTTCTGGCCGCTGATCTCGACGTGCTCGAAGCCCAGGCCGCGCACCTCGTTCCACGGGAACTCGGCGTCCCGGCACTTGATCTCCTGCAGGCACAGGATGTCGGGCCGGCAGGTCGCCAGGAATTGCCGGATGAGGGGAAGCCGGATCCGGATCGAATTGATGTTCCAGGTCGTGACGGTGAGGCGCAACGGCGGGCCTTGTTGTTGAGCGGAGTCGGCAGGACCTAGCTCAGATTGGCCGGGGCGGCCAATTCAGCCGTCCGGAACCCGAGGTTGCGTCCGCGTGCCGCCGCTATCGCCATGGGGCCACGAGCACGATGGCGGCCAGGATCATCCAGGCGAACGCGAAAACGAGGGGCACGGACCGGGCGAACAGCAGGCCGGCGCGGTGGTCGGATTGGGTGCGATGGTCGCCATAGGCGAAAACGGAGGGGCGCCAAACGAGATCGGACGCCGCGTGGGCCTCGTTGAGGGCCCGCACCAGCACGATGTTCCATTCCACGATGATCTTGTAGCCGGTGTTCACGCCCGGCCAGGCCAGAACCGCCAGGGCGAAGCCGATCACCGACAGCATGGGGGCGATAAAGAAGAACTTGTCGCTCCAGCGCCCGTTCGCATAGGCCAAACTCATGGTGAACGAGATCAGGAGAAAGGCCTCGGCGCTGATCAGCGCGTTGATCCTGTCGTGAAGCACGCCGACTTCGAAGCGCATTTCATCCCTGATGAACGAGATGGGCCGGATGGTCGCCTCGGTCGAATCGGACATTCCATTCATCGTTCGCTTCGCCCCGCTCGCCGTCAGCCTATCATGGATGACGCCTGATCAAGGGTTCGCTCGCACCCGAACCGAAGGGCCACGGCGTTGCCTGCCGGACGCCGGTCGCCTATGGATCGGGGCCGGCCCGCCATGGCGGGCCGCCATGAAGGAATGGAACCATGAGTTTTAGGGTCGCGGTGGTGGGTGCCACCGGCAATGTCGGACGCGAGATCCTCGACATCCTGGCCGAACGCGCCTTTCCAGTGAGCGAGGTCGTGGCGCTGGCGTCGAACCGGTCGCTGAACACGGAAGTCTCGTTCGGCGACAAGGTCCTGAAATGCAAGGTGCTGGACAACCATGACTTTTCCAACACCGACATTTGCCTCATGTCGGCTGGCGGAGAGACCGCCAAGGCCTGGGCGCAGCGGATCGGCCAACAGGGCTGCGTGGTCATCGACAATTCATCGGCCTGGCGGATGCACGCCGACGTGCCGCTGATCGTCCCGGAGGTGAACGCCGACGCCATCAAGGGCTTTTCCAAGCTGAACATCGTCGCCAACCCGAACTGTTCGACCGCGCAACTCGTGGTGGCGCTGAAGCCCCTGCACGACAAGGCGACGATCAGGCGCGTGGTGGTTGCCACCTACCAATCGGTGTCGGGGGCCGGCAAGGAGGCGATGGACGAACTATTCGCCCAAACCCGCGCCGTCTTCGTGTCGGACGCCTTGGAGACCAGGAAGTTCCCCAAGCGCATCGCCTTCAACGTGATCCCGCAGATCGACGTGTTCATGGAGGATGGCTCCACCAAGGAGGAGTGGAAGATGGTGGTCGAAACCAAGAAGATCCTCGACCCCAAGATCAAGTTGACGGCCACCTGCGTGCGCGTGCCGGTGTTCATCGGCCATTCGGAGGCCGTCAACATCGAGTTCGAGCGGCCCATCACGGCCGAGGAGGCCAAGGACATCCTGCGCGAAGCGCCCGGTTGCCTGCTGATCGACAAGCACGAGGCCGGCGGCTACATGACGCCGCACGAAGCCGCGGGCGAGGACGCCACTTATATTTCGCGCGTTCGCGAGGACCCGACGGTGGAAAACGGCCTGTCGCTCTGGTGCGTGTCCGACAACCTGCGCAAGGGCGCGGCCCTCAACGCGGTGCAGATCGCCGAACTGCTGGTAAATCGCAAACTGATCACGGCCAAGGGGCGCTCCGCCTGATGGCCACGGCCCGGCTCCCGGCGGTGAGGGTGACGCGGGCGGCGTTGGGCTGCGCCTTGGTGCTGGTCGCCGTCCCGGCCCTCGCCCAGCAGCCACCCGCCTCGCCGCCTTCCGTCACCGTGCAGGGGGAGGCCTCGGCCGATGTCGCCCCCGACTCTGTCAACCTGTCGGTCGGCGTCACCGTCGAGCGGCCGACCGCGAGCGAGGCGATGGCCGCCGTCGCCAAAGCGGCCCAGTCCGTCGTCGTGCAGATCAAGGCCGAGGGGATCGCCGACAACGACGTGACGACGACGGGAATCGGCCTCGCGCCTGTCAACCCGAACGAGGGTGTGGTCCCACCGGCAAGGCCCAAGCTTCCGATGTTTCGCGCCTCCACCACCGTCCTGCTTCGGGTCAAGCCGGCCGACAAGGCCGGCACGGTCGCGTCCCATCTGGTCGACAAGGGGGTCAACACGATCGATTCGTTCACCTACGAGTCGAGCCGCAGGGCCGATGTCCTCGACGGCCTGCGAGGCGACGCCATGCGGGACGCCCGTCGAAAAGCCGAGATCTACGTCGCGGCGCTCGGCTTGCGGCTTGGCCCCGTGCTCGACATCCAGCCGGTCGGCGAAGCCATGCCCCCTTCGCCCATGCCGATGGCGCGCTTCGAGAAAGGCGTGGCCACCATCCCGGTTCAGGCGGGAACCATCGCGCTCGGTGCCGCCGTCAACGTTCGCTGGGCCATCGCGCCCTAAAGCGGCTTCGCCGCGCCATTGGCTTCGGCCCGGCGCTTGAGCGCCTCGTTCATGTTCTTCAACCCGTGCCGGACGACTTCGGAGGTCAGCATGCCGGCCATGGGCGCGATGGGGCCGGAAAAGGTCTGCATCTGGCGCAGCCGGCACCCTTCCGCGATCGGCTCGATCCTGAAGATGTGGTCGCGGTCGAACAGGCCGGGGGCGATCAGCTTGCTGCGCCAAACCAGCTCCTGCTCGACCCGAAAGGTGACGATCTCGGCCTTGATAGGCACGGCGGCGGCCCCGAGCCCGACGTGAACCGTGATGGTTTCCCCCGCTCGCGCCGATCCCTCGATGGAGGGAATGAAGGGGTTCCACGATCCGTAGCGCGGAAAATCCGTGAGGATCGCCCAAACCTCGCCGGGCTTCGCCGCGATGTCGATGGTGTTTTCGATGGTGGTCATGGGGCTCCCGTTCCGTTTTCCGTCAAAGTTGGACGCGCACTCCGTTAATCAAACGCGTGTCTCTCGCCGTCAAGCGGTCGCGACCCCGGACAGGATGCGAGCGCAATCGGGACGTCGCGCGGAACCGTCCGATGACCCTGGCGCGTTTCACAGGAAGCCGCGCGGGTGAGACGCGGGTGAGGATCGCGGGAGAACAGGCATGTTCGAAGGATGCCGCTGGCTGAACGAGCCGGCCGAATGGTCGCTTACCGAGTCCGGGCTGCGGGTCGTCACCGATGCCGGGGGCGACTTTTGGCGTGAAACGCATTACGGCTTCACGCGAGACAGCGGCCATTTCTTTGGTGTCGGCACGCTTGGCGACTTCACCGCCGAGGTCCGGGTGCGGGCTTGTTACGAGCAACTCTACGATCAGGCCGGCCTGATGGTTCGCGTCGATCCCACCAGCTGGGTGAAGGCCGGCATCGAAGTGACCGACGGGCGGACCCTTCTCGGCAGCGTCCTGACGCAGGGCCGATCGGACTGGGCGGTCGGATCCTACGCCGGCGATCCGGCCGACTTCCGCCTGCGGGCCACCGTTGCGGCCGGGGTGCTCCGGCTTCAGGTCTCCCCAGACGGAAAAACCTGGTCGCTGCTCCGGCTGGCGCCATTTCCCCCCGCCGAGTCATATCTGGTCGGCCCGGTGTGCTGCACGCCGGAGCGCACGGGGCTCGCCGTGGACTTCTCGGATTTCCATGTCGGGCCGCCGGTGATCAGGGACTTGCACGACCTGAGTTGAACGCTGGGGGACGCAAGGTCCCCCGCCCTCAGGCCATGGCCGTCAGCCCTTGTCATTGTTGAAGACCTTTTCGATCGTTCGCTGGTCGAAGGGTTTCCACACCATCGGAAATACGGGCACCTGCATGTTGTGATACCCGGTGACGAGGACCACCCGAAGGCTCGGCCAGCGCACGGTCGAAATGGCGGCAAGTTTCGGCCCTCTTATTCCCGGCATGCGGCAATCGGTGGACATGAGGGACACGTCGGTGCGATCCGCCAAGCGAGCGCTTCCTCGCCGCCCGCCGCTTCGAGCACCTCGCAGCCGAGTTCCTCGAAGAGATCCACCGCGAGCATCCGAACCAAAGGCCCGTCGTCCACGACGATAGCGACTTTCCTGCCGCGATCCACGTCCGCCATTCTCCCCGATTCACACGATATTTGCCCTGGCGGTCCCGGGCAGGCGAGGGTCGATACCGGTGTTCAACAGATGCAGGACCTTAAAAGTTCGGCGAACCGCATTGGCCGGCAAGGCCCACGCCGGTGGGGCAGGGGCTCATGCGAGTGGCCGGGTGGGGCCGGGGTCGACGAGCGACCGACCCAATCCGGTTCGCGCCCGCCGATCAGGCTGCGAAACCTCCAGTCCGGCGGGCGATCCATCGGTGGTCTCGACACGCAGGGAATCAGGACATCACCTTGATGGGAACCAGTTGCCGTGAAAGCCCGGCGGAACGCGGTGCGGCAGCCGAACCATGGCGACCGGTGCCGCCTCGAAGGACTTGGCATCGAGGATCGTGAAGTCGGTGGTTTGGGACACGGTGTCGATGACGAGGCCGATGAGCCAACCCTCGTCCTCGCCCGAGGTGGCGGTCGCCGGCACGAAGACGAATTCGCCGGGCACCCGACCTTCGCCGAACTCGTGCACGCGGCGGCTGCCCGTTTCGAGATCGTGCTTGAAGAGCGTGGTGGCGCCGGCGAACTGTGGGTCGCCATCGGGCGGAACCGAAACCGTGTAGGCGTACCGATGGCTTTGGCCGAAGCGACGCTCGTCGACGCGGGGGAATTCCTGCGGGGTGTCGTCGATCACGCGCCGGTCGACGCGTCGCCTCGTGGGGTCCACCGTCCAGCGTTCCAACCGGCCCAGCGCGTCGATGCCGCCCACGCCCGAGGCGAACATGGTGTCGTAGGCGATCACGTCGAGGACCACCTGGCCGTCGTGGTGATCGAAGGCGTTGGCGATGTGAAACACGAAGCACGGCTCGACATCGCACCAGATCGTGTCGGCACCGGCGCCCTGCCGGGCCCACAGCCCCACGCGGGCGCGATGGGCCGGGTTCCAACGGAACGGGAAGGCATGGCCGCCGAGCACGGCCCGCATCGAAAAGGTGACGGGCAGGTCGAGGATGATGGCGAACCGCGCCGTGAACGCGCTGTCGTGGATGCAGGGGCCGTCCTGCACGGCGACCGGAACGTCGCGGATCACCCGGCCGGACGCCGAAACGACGACGTGGCGCACGGCGTCCCAGATGCTGCCGTCATAGGCGATCGCGTGGTGTTCGCCCGGGAGCGTGCCGTCGAACGGGTTGTAGCTTTGCCCCTCCAGGGTTTCGTCGAGGTCGACGGGGAAGCTCCCCGCCTCCACCAAGGCGAAGGGGCGGCCGCCGATGGCGACGACGTTGGTGTTCACGGTGTCGTTGCGACCACGGCGCGGTCCGGGTGCGGGCTCCCGGCCGAGGGCCGCCGCAGCCAGGCGCGAGCGGATCCAGCGGTTGCGATACCACAGGACCCGGCCGTTCTCGACCGCGATGCCGTGCACCATGCCGTCGCCGAGAAACCAGTGATGGCCCGCGGGCTCGGGAGCGGCCGGGTTCGCTCCCATCTTCAGGTATCGGCCGTTGAGCCCCGCCGGGATCGACCCGGTCACCACGAGGTCGTCCAGCGTCAATTCCGATCGCATCGGCTCGTGAATGCCGACGAGAAAAGGGTTCTCGGCCTTGGGCAACCGCTTTCGATTAAAGGCCGCCACGGCCTCGACGCCGCTCTCGATGACGGCGCGGAGGGCTGATCGAACGGGGGTCGGCATGGGTCGCGGTCTCCGGGAAACACTTTTGGCCTCGCGGGCGCCGATGGTTTGCCCGATCGGTGTCGCGGCCCCCAGCGGGGAAGGGCACCAAAGGCTTTGGGGCGGCGGGTCCTTGCCCAAGCGCGACGGGGCCGATATTCGCGGCTCGTCCGCTGATCGCCCGGCCGTTCGCCACCCGTGAGCCATTATTCAATCGGCGTCGTCGGTCAACCGCGGGCGGCAGCATCGCCGGTGTGCCGCATCATCGCAGCGGCACCGAAAACCCTCGTCGACTCGTTCGATCTTTCGATCCGCGATAGGGTTCAACCAATCGGGACGTGGGACCGCCCCACCGGGGCAAATACAATGATGCCACGCGCCCGACGGGGAGGATGGGATGAGCCGATTTCACACGATCGCGGCGCGGGGGATCAGCGTCACGCTCGATCTCGGGGCCGGGCATGTCCGCAGCCTCGTGGTCGAGAACGGGGAACGGCGGCGCGCGCCCTTGCACACCGCCCCCTGGATCGACGATCCCACGGTGACCGGGGACGAGTCCCTTCCGGGCAACCTGCGTCACCTGTCGGGCGACTTCTTTTGCGCGCCGTTCGGGAAGAACGACCTCGAAGACGGTCCCCCCCATGGCTGGCCCGCCAACAGTCCGTGGACCCTTCTCGATGCCGAGCAGGACGCCGAAGGAGCGAGGGCAACGTACCGATTGGACCGGACGGTTCTTGGCGCGACGTTGGAAAAGCGGTTCACGCTTCGCCACGACCATCCCTTTCTTTACGAAACGCATGTGTTCCATGGCGGCCAAGGCGCCATTCCGGTGGCCAACCACGCCATGGTGGCCCTGCCAGAGGGCGGACGCCTCGCCTTCTCGGCCAAGGAAAGCCTGGAAACGCCCGCCACCCCGCTCGAACGCGATCCCGGCCTTGGACGGTCGGTGCTCGCCTATCCGGCCCAAACCTCCGATCCGACGCGGGTTCCCCTGGCCGACGGGTCGAGCGCCGACCTCACCCGCTGTCCTTTCGCCGACAGGCACGAGGATTTCGTGATGCTGGTCGAGGCGCGGCAGAACCGGTTCGGCTGGTTGGCGGCGTCCCGCCCTGCCACGGGCGACGCCATGCTCAGCCTCAAGAACCCCGACGAGTATCCCGTGACGATGCTCTGGTTCTCCAACGGCGGACGCGACTACAAGCCCTGGAACGGACGTCACACCGGCGTGCTTGGCATCGAGGAAGGGCGCACCCACGCCGGTTACGGCCACCGCAATTCGATCGGGCCGAACGCCTTGACGGCGCGCGGCATCCCCACGGCGCTCGTGCTCGACCCCGATGGCGCGGTAACTGTTCGCAATGCGATCGGCGTCGTTGCGCTTTCGCCGGCGGGCGCTCCCGTCAGCACCGTCACCTTGGCCGAGGACGCGCTCGATCTGGCCTATGAGGACGGCACGGAGCGAAGGCTGCCCTTCGACCCGGCATTCCTGCAACTGACACGACCCTGACGGAAGGGTGGCGCAGGCGGCCTAAAGGTCGGATCCGGTGCGAGCCCGCACACTCAATCCACATCGCCGATCAGCGTCACGAAGACCGTCAAGCGAGGGTCTGCCCGAGTATCGGCCGTGTGCGGGACGGCGACCGGGTCGTGCTCGATGAAGTTGACCCGGAACACATCCAACGATCCCGAAAGGGTGCCGACGACGACCTGATCGCCCGCGCTCGGCGCGGCGACGAACTCGAACTCCCCGCGCGCGCTCGTTCCACCATCTCCCTGCACCTCGACAAGGTGCGCCTTCACGGTCATCGGTCGGATCTCCACGCCATCGGGCTGGTCTGGCGCATGTCACGAGGCCCGATGCGTCGCCGGTGACGCCCTTGGTTTCCAACCGTTCAGTGCTGGACGGTGGAAAGCGCCTCGTTTGGTCGGACGTTCGGGTCGAGCCGCTCGATGAGCCGTTCGGCCTCCTCGAGGTCGAGGCCCGTCTGGGGAATGCCGGCCAATGTGATGGGTTTGTCGGTATCCTGCCGGATGACCGACCAGGATTGTCCCGGCTCTTGGCGAATCGTGAAGCGGTTTGGCATCCGGCGCGGCTCCTGACGACTCAACCTATGTCGATCAAGGTTAACCAGCCGTTACAGCCGTCCGGGGGTTCGCCTGGCCGCTGGGCGACGCCCGTCCGCGAACGCGGCGCTGCCGACGGGTGAAACGCCCGGCCGAGCAGCAGTCACGCGGCCACCGCAGCCGAGCCATGTCGTTTCTGCCATGGCTGAACGTCGCGTTTGAGCGCATATTCGTGTTGCGCCGCTTCGGCGGTGCATGCCCTTCTTTGGGCGTTTCCTCCCTAGACTTGGGCCGCCCGTGGCAACACGCGGCGGCCTTTTTCGTCTGTGGCTATGTGTCCCGACGCTGACTCAACGCGAAAGCCGCGAGCGCAGCCTGGCCGGAAACCGTGACGCGGTACTCGTCGGGACGATCCTCGGCGAGGCTTCCGGGGCGCCCGAGTTCGATCAAGCCCGCGGCTCGCAGGCGCCGCGGCGAAAGATCGTCGAACAGCGTGAAGGGATCCTCGAGCAGCGACCAAAGCCGATCACCCAGGAGGGACTGCACCAGCGTGCGGCGTGCCGCGCGAGACAAGATGGCCGCCTCGGCCGGGGTCAGCCGGACGCTCATCCCTGCAAGGCGCCCGCGTCGACCTCTCCAAAAACGGCGATGATCTCGCCTTCGGCGAACTCGCCGCTGTCCGGGTCGCCCGTCCGCCTGAAGGCGAGCGCCCCGGCATGCTTGCCATTGGCGAGCGCCATGGCCCGGCGCTTGGCCGACTCCATATTGGGTGCCTCCTTGGCCTCGCCCGGCACGAGGTTGCCCTCTTCATCCCGATCGAACGGGATAACGACGTGGTATGTGATGGGCATGCTAGGCCTCCTTGGATCACACCTAGGCCGAGGCCACGCCTGCCGTCCAGTCCGTTGTTCCCTTCCTGTTCCTCGCGTCCATCATTGGTCGATGATGGACGGTCACGCGGCACAGGGAGCCGCCGCGTGGCGCTGCCGAGGCCTCACCGTCGAGATCAACCTCGATCATTCGAGCGTGACGCCCGCGTAAGCGCCGCCATGATCCTCAGGGGGGCGTGCGCGTCGAGGGCGGAACCTTCGGGTTCGATCCAGCCGTTCGTTCGTCCAATGACCGCGCGCCATCACGGTCGCCGTGCTCACTGGGTCAGGCGAGGCATCCCGAAAGTCGTGGCGTAGAACATCGACTGCATCGCCGCGTCGATCCCTGCCGACGGCGTCACCGTGAAGAACAGATTGGGCGACGCGCAGCTCTTGAGGTTGTTCGGTATGTCGTTGGCGATAGGCTGGATATAGTTCGTGTACAGGCCGTCATCGACAGGGATGTAGGTCGTGTGAAGGATGGCGATCCGCACGTTGTTGTTTTTTAAATTGTCGCAGATTGAGGGTTTGATGGGCGAGATGAGCCGTTGTGGATTCACGTTGCCCTTCAGAGTATTCGCGATATTGGGTTTCGCGTCGCTCGGCGGTGAAGTGATGTTGTCATTGGGTGGCGCCCAATGGTCCGCCCTGTCCCCTGACCCCGAACCCCCGGCGGTTGGTTGGTCCTGTACGCCATCGGTGACGACGAACAGGTATTTGATCGGCGACGTCGCGGAACTCCCATCGCCCCCCCTTCCCACGATGTCGGTCATGTAGCTGAACGCCGTGTCGTAGGATGTCTGGATGTTGCTCTGACTGTGATAAGCGTAAGCAAGATCGATCGCCGCCGCCTTGTTCTGAACGCCTGCCAGATCGGACGACAGCGGTGAAACGAGCTGGAGAACATCACTGAACGTATAGATGGCCGCACTGTAGCGTCCAGCAACCTGATCGAACTTGATCGCATTGTCGAACAAATGCTGCGATGCGGTCCTTTCCACATCGATCCTGGTGACGACATTGTTGTTCTTCGCGATGTGATAGTTGTCATTCATGTCGTCGCCAACGATGCCGTTGTTGAAGGCATGCTGGTGACAAGCGAAAGCGCAGCGGTTCTGCGTTAATGTTTGTAGTTTCGCGATGTCGGCGGTGGTCGCGCCCAGCCCCATCGATGGGGAATTATCAAGAAGCAGGTAGAAGTTCGCATAGGGCGGCAAGGGGGCGATGCTGGCCGACTTTCCCGTCAGACTGATCGTGTCGACGTTGAACAACGATCCAAACATGGTCGCCGTGCTGGCTTGATAGGTCAGGCTGACCTTGATGGATCCGTCAACGAAGGTCGAATCGAGATGAACGTCCTTTACCGTGACGTTTGAGGCCTTCCCGAGGGCCGCGTTGAAGCTTGCGAGCGCTTGAGCCTGGGTCGGTTGGTCGAGTTTTGGATTGGCCGATTTCGACACGGCATTCAACACGGCGGCATCGGCGGCGGCGTCGAGCTTGCGCTTGGCCATCAAGCCAATCGAAAAGTCGGCTGCATATCCAATCAATCCAAGCATCGGAAGCAGGCAAAGTGCGAATACGACCGCCACGTTGCCTGATCTGTCTGACGAGAACCGTTCCGGTAAGCCAAGCATCGGTCGAGGAGTTGGCATGGTGGTCCACAAGCCTGGCAAGATCGACGTGAGATGAACCAAGCCGTTCGAGCCCTTCACCTGAGCCGAGTGTGCTTGGCGAGTCTTGACAAATTGTTTGAAAGTCTCGCGACATCGCGAGTCTGCCCGCAATTTCACCGTTGTATTCGATTGGACACCGCTATCGTGGCTCGGAACAGGATGATCATCCCGTCGTAGCGCCGGCGCATCACACCGGAAATCGGCGGCATCACCGGCCATCCACGCAACTGGTTCAGTAAAGGCTGCGTCATAATCTGGCCAGCACTCAGAGTTGGCCAACAACGCCAGCAAGGGGCTGATCACATGGATTGAAGAAGAGGCCGTTCAGGCGCGACGCGCGACTAAGAAGAACACAACGCGCATGTGGGTCCGCGACAATCGCAAACCCTCCCACGTCCCATCGTTATCTTTCGGCTTTCCGCCAAGTCATTGACTGTGATGGTGGGCGCAGTAGGGCTCGAACCTACGACCCGCTGATTAAGAGTCAGCTGCTCTACCAACTGAGCTATGCGCCCATCACAACCGGGCGTCGCCGCCGGAACCGCCCTGTAGCAAACGCCATCTGGCCTGTCCAGCGGCTTTCAGGCGTGAGGTATGGGAATGACCTCCGCCGTGGTGGGCGGAGGTGGGCCTTCAGCCAGCCTGAAGGACCTCGGGTTGACCGGTTCCCCGGCTCGTCGCCATCAGTTTGTTGAGGGCCGCGATATAGGCGCGGCCGGACGCTACGAGCGTGTCGGGGTCGGAGCCCTTGCCGGTCATCGAGCGGCCGTCCTGGGCGAGGCGGATCGACACCTCCGCCTGGGCGTCGGTGCCTTCGGTCACGGCCTGCACGTGGTAAAGGTCGAGAACCGCCTCGTGGGGAACGATGGCCTGGATGGCGTTGAGGATGGCGTCCACGGGACCGTTGCCGGTCGCCTGCCGGGTCGTGTGGACGTTGTCGATGGCCAGCGTCAAGGTGGCCGATTGCGGCCCCATGGTGCCGGCGATCACCGTGAGGGCTTCGAGCTTGATGCGCTCGTGCGCGCTGCCGATCTGGTCGTCCACCAGGGCGGCGAGATCCTCGTCGTAAACGGTCTTCTTGCGGTCGGCGATGTCCTTGAAACGCTTGAAGGCGTCCTCGAGCGCGTTCTCGCCCAGCACGTAGCCCATCTCGCGCAGCTTTTCCTTGAAGGCGTGGCGGCCGGAATGCTTGCCCATGACCAGCGAGGTCTTCGACACCCCGACGCTGGCCGGGGTCATGATCTCGTAGGTCGAGGCGTCCTTCAGCATGCCGTCCTGGTGGATGCCGCTTTCATGCGCGAAGGCGTTGCGGCCCACGATCGCCTTGTTGAACTGCACCGGAAAGGAGGTGACGGCCGACACCAGCTTGGAGGCGCGGGTCAGCATCGTGCTTTCGATGCCGGTTCGAAAGGCGAGGGCGTCGCCCCTTGTGCGGATCGCCATCACGACCTCCTCGAGCGCCGCGTTGCCAGCCCGCTCGCCGATGCCGTTGAGGGTGCATTCCACCTGCCGGGCGCCGCCCTCGATGCCCGCCAGGGTGTTGGCGACGGCCAGCCCGAGGTCGTTGTGGCAATGAACGGAGAACACGGCCTTGTCGGCCTCCGGCACGCGCTCCCGCACGGCCCGGAACATGGCCCGGTATTCGTCCGGAAGGGCGTAGCCCACCGTGTCGGGCAGGTTGATCGTCGTGGCCCCGGCCCGGATGGCGGCTTCGACGCAGCGGCACAGGTAGTCGATCGGGGTGCGGGTGGCGTCCATCGCCGACCATTCCACATCGTCCACCAGCCCGCGCGCCTGAGTCACCGTGCGGGCTATGATGGCCAGCACGTCCTCCTCGCTCTTGCGCATCTGGTGGGCGAGATGGATCGGCGAGGTGGACACGAAGGTGTGGATGCGCGGCCGCCTAGCATGCCGCACCGCCGCGCCCGCCCGCGCGATGTCGCCCTCGACGGCGCGGGCCAGCCCGGCGACCACGGCGCGGCTCGTCCGCCGGGCGATCTCCGACACGGCTTCGAAATCCCCCTCGGAGGCGATCGGAAAGCCAGCCTCGATGACGTCGACCCCCATTTCGTCGAGCAGGGCGGCGACGCCGAGCTTGTCCTCGAAGGTCATGGTGGCGCCTGGGCATTGTTCGCCGTCGCGCAGGGTGGTGTCGAAAATGACGATGTGGTCGCGCGCTGCGGCGCTCCCCTGAACATGCTCGGATTGGGTCATGGCTGGTGTCTCGGTCAGGGCTGGTCGGCAGGCAAGGCCGGCGGCGTTCGCATCCAGGCAATGTCCCCTGAGCGCCCAGGCACGAAGCCCGGCCGGCCCTCAGGGGCAGCTAAGAAGGAAAAGGGCCGGGGCGATCACGCGCGCAAGGGAAGAGGCCACCGCGAGGCGGATCCCGTCATCACCATTGCTTGAGGCTAAAGGAGCCACGATGTGCCTTGCCGAATGGCTTCTGTTCAGAAGCGAGCGGCCGAAACATAGACGCCGCTCATCAGCAAGTCCATGATCGATATGCATGGTATTGAGGAATGTTTTCCGACCAAGATTATGGTCTCACGTTCGAGAGCATGCCTTGATCATGCGTCATCACATGAAAGGCGCCTCGGCCCTGACCAGCCGGACGACGCCGCGGGTCAACCCCGCATCCACCAGACACCTGCGACCAGGACGGCCGTGATGGCGATCACCACGACCATCAGCACCGGCATCAACCATTTGCTTTTCAGAACGCCCGGCGCCTCGCTGTCGCTCAAGCCGATCTTGCGCTCGGTCGCCCGGGCAAGCGCGATCCGTTCCGGGCTGTTCGGCCGGCCGGCCGCCTCGTCGTCGGTGCCGAGCGGCGAAAGGCCCGGGTCCGAGAAGGCGACCTTGTCGCCTGTCCGGCCGCTGTCGATGTCGTTCTTCAATTGGGCGACGGTCGACGTGCCCTTGCTCAGCTGATTGGACATGCGACGGTACTCTTTGCTGGTCGGCATTTGGATGGACCAAGTCCCTTTTCTATGCGCCGCAGCCCATTTGGTTGCGGGCTGCTTCGAACCGTCTCAGCCCTGGCGGCCGGAGTGATCCTCCGACGCACCCGCTCGAACACCCATTTCGTCACCGGATTCCTCAGGCGAAATCGAAATCCAGGATTTCGAAGCGACTGAAGGAGACCGGTTCGAAGCCGGGCTGGATATCGCGACATTGAACAACCATCGGCGAAGGCCGCAAGCGGTCCGGCAACGGCAGGCCGGGCAGGGGAACATGGTCGTTCCGGCCGACATACAGGAAGGCGGGCCGCCGGTGGAGCAGGCAGGCCGCAGCCGTCAAGGCGGCGACGTCCGAAGGGCGGGCGATCACCCCTGGCCGGGGGAACAGGCCGCACAGCAGGGTGTGCGACACCCGGCGGGTCAGACGCGTGGTGGAAACGAGCAGCAACCTGTCGGACGCATGCACGGCATAGTCGACCGATGGATCGTTGAGCCTCTGCCAAAGCCGGTCGGGGGTCCAAAGGAGGCCTGTTCCTCCGGCGGGAAGGTAGCGGGCGACGAGGTCGACAGTGCCCGCCTGCCCAAGATTGCCGACATGCCGCGACGCGATGAGCCGCCGCATCGCCCAGGGCTTGGCCAGCCCGGCCCGAATGTCGAGCTTCAGGAACGGTGCCAGCTTCAAGTAACGGATGTTGACCGGGGCCGCCTTCTCGTTGGGGACGCCGATGATGAACCGGATGCCGCTCTGCTGGCAGAAGCGTTCGACCTCGCCGTAAAGGCTGCCGATGGCTGTCCGGGACCGGAAATCCTTAAGAATGAACAGGTCGATGAGGCCGATCGCGCGCGCCACGCCGCCTTCGACCTGAACGTCCTGGTGCTGAAGCGCGACCTGGCCGACCTTTCGGTCGCCGGCGTAGAGACCGAGCACGGTTGTACCGGACGAGAAAGCCCGCTCGTAGAGCCAGCGCAGCCGGTCGGGGTTGAAGCTGCCGGCCGGCAGGCCGAACCCTTCGGAGGCCAGTGCCGCGGTTTTAGCGTAATCGAGCGCCGCGTCATGGTGGACGTCGAGTTGAACCTGGGCCTTCGCCATGGCGGGACGCTTCCGGATTGCGGATCGGTGCCCAGTGTGCCGGCTAAATCCTAAATTTTAAGCGACGTCCCAAAAAGGCGGTCGCGCTTGGCTGAGCCGCCCACCGATCCGCACGGGCGCGATCGCGGTCGCGAGCCCGGTCGCGTCGTCCGTCTCGACCGCCACCCCGCAAAGGGTCGCCGGGCCCGAGGCCGGTTCATAGCGTCCACCCGGCAGCTTGCGGACGAAGCGACGGATCGGCTCGTCCTTGTCGACCCCGATCACGCTGTCGTAGTCGCCGGTCATTCCGGCGTCCGTCAGGTAGGCGGTGCCGTGCGGCAGGATCTGATGGTCGGCGGTTGGCACGTGGGTATGGGTGCCCACGATCAGGCTGGCCCGCCCGTCAAAGGAATGCGCCATGGCGAGCTTCTCGCTCGTGGCTTCGGCATGCACGTCGATCACCATGGCGTCGCATCCGCGCCCGAGCGGGCAGGCTTCCACTTCCCGTTCGGTTCCCGCGAAGGGATCGTCGAGCGCGTCCATGAAAACCCGTCCCATGACGTTCATCACCAGAACGCGGCGTCCGTCGGCGATCTCCACCAGGGCCGCGCCCCGTCCAGGCGTTCCCGGCGGATAGTTCAGCGGACGGATGAGGCGCGGTTCGCGCTCGATGAACACCAGGGCTTCGCGCTGATCAAAGGCGTGGTTGCCAAGCGTGACCGCGTCGGCGCCCGCCGCCAGGATGTCGGCGCAGATGGCCTCCGTGATGCCGGCGCCGCCCGCCGCGTTCTCGCCGTTGACGACGACGCAGTCGAGCCGCCACCCCGCCTTTAGACGAGGCAGTTCGGTCGCGATCGCGGTTCGCCCGGACCGGCCCATGACGTCGCCGATAAACAAAAGACGCATCGGCGGGCCTTCAACCGTCGTGAAGAAAGGTTTCGCGCTCGGTCAGAATGAGGTCGAGCGGCTCGTCGTGCGGTTCGGCAGGAACGAACAACTCTTCCTGAACCGAATAGGCCACCCCGATGGCGCGAATCGACTTGCGGGCGCGCAGCGCTGCCAGCGTCCGGTCATAATAGCCCGCCCCGTAGCCGATCCGATGGCAGCGACGGTCGAAAACCGCGACCGGCACGAACAGGACGTCGGGTTCGACCTCCGCGGCGCTCGCGAGCGGCTCGTCGATTTTCATTGAGCCAAGCGCCACCGGATCGCCCGCCGTCCAGCGGCGAAAAACAAGCGGGCTGTCGCGCTTGCCGGTGACCGGCAGGGCCGTCGGCACGTCCGCCCCCGACAAGGCCTCCGCCAACAGGCCGAGGTCGGGTTCGCTGCCGATGGGCGAGAAAAGGCCAACCACGAGGGTTCCGGAATGCGGCGCATAATCGTGCACGATACGCAAACCGGATGTCGCAAGACGGGACGCGAACGCCGCTCGGATCGACGGTGAAATCATGTCGCGCTTCGCGAGCGCCGCCGCGCGAAGATCAGCCTTGCCGTTTTCCATGCGCGAACCAAGGCTGTCTGGGATATAAAAGCGCGGAGCCACAATGGCCGTGGGCTTCGATCCCGGGAACCTACAACGTAGGTGGGCGCCATGTGACCAAGTCCACGGACAAGGTCAGGGACAGCTCCCTTGGAATCGATAAGGCCCCGGGAATACATACCTCACGCACCCCGCAGCCCCGCGAAGCAGAAGGTAGGATATGACGCACCCGATTGCCAGGGGCGGAGGGCGTAACCTTGGTTATAATCGAGTGATGTGGCTTTCGGCTCGGCGGCTGATTGGAAGCCGTTGCTTGGGCCACTTCAGATCGGGTCCTTCGTCCCGCGACTAGCTGGCGGCTCCCATCCGCCGCGCCACATGGCCGATCCGCGCGGCGGCGTCCTCCAAGACGGCGGCAAGCGCGTCGCCGCTCGCCTCGATTCTGGCCTGCTCGGCCAACTGGTCATGCCGAAGGGCGGCGAGGTCGGCCTCGAGCGCCGCGATGCGCCGCTCCGCTTCCGACAAGCCGTCCGCCATGGTGAGGGCCGCCATCACGGTGATCCGCCCGTCGCCGATCTCGCCGAAGTCGCCGCGCAACTCGTTGATCTTGCCGTCGAGCCGTTCGGCCAAGGAGCGGAGGTGGTCCTCCTCGCCTTCCCCGCAGGCCATGCGGTAGATCCGTCCGGCGATCGTCACCGACACCTGGGGCATCGCTCATCCTTCGGGGTTCGGATCGGGCGGTTCGGCATGGCCCGACGGGCGGGCGCCGAGCCGGTCGGGGCTCAAGGCCGTCATCACGGCCTGCATGGTGCCGCCCGCCTTGTCGAGGCGGGCCAGCACCTCGGCGTTGGCGCCGAGCAGGGAACGGCTCCTCGCCAGCGCGTCGTCAAGCTCGAGCGCGAGGCGGGACCGGTCGTCCTGCAGGACCTGGAACTCGTCCTGGAGGTCGGCCCGGCCGGTGGCGACCTCGGCCTGTCGATCGGCGGCGGCCTCCAACTGCCGGAGTGCCGCCGCGAGCCGCTCCAGGGCGGTTTCGAGCCGATCGGAAAAGATCATGGGTCCAGGCCGACAAAGCTCATGAGGGCGACAAGCCTCGCCCGCCGTTCAGCCCAACCCTGGCGGCGAAAGGGCGGCAGGTCAACGGCGCCGGGGCGGGAAAAAGGGGTCCTGTTTCCATTCAAAAGGTGTTAGGCACGGCCCAACGAGGCATGGGCGGCGAGGCCGCCAAGACACGGGCGGCACGGCCGCCAAGGAGTTCGGGTCAATGACGGTCAGGGTCGCCATCAACGGGTTCGGTCGGATCGGCCGCAACATCCTTCGCGCCATCGTTGAGTCGGGCCGCACCGACATCGAGGTCGTGGCCATCAACGATCTCGGTCCGGTCGAAACCAACGCCCACCTGCTGCGCTTCGACAGCGTTCACGGCAAGTTTCCCCACACCGTCACGGTGCAGGGCGACACGATCGACGCGGGTCGCGGCCCCATCAAGGTCACGGCCATCAAGGACCCCTCGCAACTGCCCCACCGGGAACTCGGCGTCGACATCGCGCTCGAATGCACCGGCATCTTCACGGCGCGCGACAAGGCGGCGCTGCACCTGCAGGCGGGCGCCAAGCGGGTGCTGGTCTCGGCGCCGGCCGAGGGCGCCGACGCCACGATCGTGTACGGGGTCAACCATGAGGTGCTGACGCCCCAGCACCTCGTGGTGTCGAACGGCTCCTGCACCACCAACTGCCTCGCCCCTATCGCCAAGGTGCTGAACGACACCGTCGGCATCGAGCGGGGCTTCATGACCACGGTGCATTCCTACACGGGCGACCAGCCGACGCTCGACACCATGCACAAGGACCTGTATCGCGGCCGCGCCGCCGCGCTTTCCTCCATCCCGACCTCGACGGGCGCCGCCAAGGCCATCGGTCTCGTGCTGCCCGAACTCAACGGCAAGCTCGACGGCTCGGCCATCCGGGTGCCGACCCCCAACGTGAGCCTCGTCGACCTCAAGGTGGTGACCAAGCGCCCCACCACCAAGGACGAGATCAACCAGGCGATGAAGCGGGCGTCCGAACAGGAACTCAAGGGCGTCCTCGGCTACACCGACCAGCCCAATGTTTCGACCGACTTCAACCACGACCCGCATTCCTCGACCTTCCATGAGGATCAGACCAAGGTGATCGACGGCACCTTCGTGCGCGTGCTCGCCTGGTATGACAACGAGTGGGGCTTTTCCAACCGCATGGCCGACACCGCCGTCGCCATGGCCAAGCTGATCTGAGCCGTCGGCGGGGCTCCCGGAGCGGAGCCCCGTGGCATGACCCCGGCGCGTCGTAAGCCGTCTTCCTGGAGTTCCGGCACGCGCGCGCCGGAACCTCACCCCGTCGAGGCAACCCCACCCATGAGCGATTTCAGGACCATTCAGGATGCCCCCGTGGCGGGCAAGCGCGTTCTGGTGCGCGTCGACCTCAACGTGCCGGTCGAGGATGGTCGCGTCAGTGACGCGACGCGCATCGAGCGCGTCGTGCCGACCATCAAGGCCATCATCGAAAAGGGCGGCAAGGTGATCCTGCTGGCGCACTTCGGTCGGCCCAAAGGCGTGCCGGACTAGGCCAATTCGCTCAGCTTCCTGGTGACCCACTTGGCCGATCACCTTGGCCAGGCAGTGAGCTTCGCGCCGCACGGGCTCGATGTCGCGGCCCAAGCCATCGAGGCCATGCGGCCTGGTGACGTGCTGCTCGTCGAAAACACCCGCTTCCACGCCGGCGAGGAAAAGAACGACCCGGACTTCGTCGAAGCGCTGGCGGCGCTCGGTGACCTTTACGTCAACGACGCCTTTTCGGCCGCCCACCGCGCCCACGCCTCGACCGAGGGCTTGGCCCGCAAGCTCCCCGCCTATGCCGGGCGCAGCATGCATGCCGAGCTCGAGGCTTTGTCGAAAGCGCTCGAGCGGCCGCAGCGCCCCGTGGCGGCGATCGTCGGCGGGGCGAAAGTGTCGACCAAGCTCGACCTGCTCGGTAACCTGATGGGCAAGGTCGACATCCTGATCATCGGCGGTGGAATGGCCAACACCTTCCTGGCCGCCCAGGGCAAGGCGGTCGGCAAATCGCTCTGCGAGCACGACCTGCTGGACACGGCCCGGAAGATCCTGGCCGGGGCCGGGTCCTGCGAGATCGTCCTGCCGGTGGACGCCGTGGTGGCCAAGGAGTTCAAGGCCGACGCCTCCTCCCGCGTTGTGAGCGTGGACGCGGTCGGGTCGGCCGAGATGATCCTCGACATGGGCCCACGCTCCACCGCGCGGATCATCGAGATCCTCGGGCGCGCCAAGACGCTCGTGTGGAATGGGCCGTTCGGCGCCTTCGAGCTGAAGCCCTTCGACGCGGGCACGATTGCGGTCGCCAAGGTGGCCGCCGAGCTTACGAAATCCGGGCAGTTGGTGACGATCGCCGGAGGCGGGGACACCGTGTCGGCCCTGAACGGGGCCGGCGTCGCCGACAGCTTCACCTATATCTCGACCGCCGGCGGGGCCTTCCTGGAATGGCTGGAAGGCAAGACCCTGCCGGGCGTTCATGCCCTGCGAAGAAACTGAAGCCCACCCAAGGAAACGGAACACACCATGGCACGCATCACGCTGCGTCAGTTGCTGGACCACGCGGCCGAGCGGGGCTACGGCGTCCCGGCCTTCAACATGAACAACATGGAGCAGGCCCTCGCCATCATGGCGGCGGCCGACGCCTGCGACGCCCCGGTGATCCTGCAAGCCTCGCGCGGCGCCCGCGCCTACGCCAACGACATCATGCTGACCAAGATGATGGACGCCGTGGTGGAGATCTATCCGCACATCCCGGTCTGCGTGCATCTCGACCACGGCAACAACGAAGCCACCTGCGCGACCGCCATCCAGAGCAACTTCACCTCCGTGATGATGGACGGCTCGCTGAAGGCCGACGGCAAGTCGGCGGCCGACTGGGATTACAACGTCCGCATCACCCGGGCGGTGTCCGAGATGGCGCATTGGGCGGGCGTGTCGGTTGAGGGGGAACTCGGCGTGCTGGGCTCGCTCGAGTCGGGCGGCGGCGAACAGGAGGACGGGCACGGCATCGAGGGCACGCTGTCGCACGACCAGTTGCTGACAAACCCCGACGAGGCGGTCGAGTTCGTGGCCGCCACCAAGGTGGACGCGCTGGCGGTCGCCATGGGGACCTCGCACGGGGCCTACAAGTTCAGCCGCAAGCCCGACGGGGACGTGCTGGCCATGCATGTCATCGAGGCAATCCACGCGCGCCTGCCCAACACCCACCTCGTCATGCACGGCTCGTCCTCCGTGCCCGAGGATTTGCAGGAGATCATCAACCGCTACGGCGGGGAAATGCCCCAGACCTGGGGCGTGCCGGTCGCCGAAATCCAGCGCGGCATCAAGCATGGCGTCCGCAAGATCAACATCGACACAGACAGCCGGATGGCCATCACGGGCCAGATCCGCAAGGTGTTCGCCGAGAACCCGGCCGAGTTCGATCCCCGCAAATATCTGAAGCCCGCGATGGACGCGGTGACCAAGCTTTGCCGGCAGCGGTTCGAGGAATTCGGCACGGCCGGCCAAGCCGCGTCGATCAAGGTCATGCCGCTCTCGCAAATGGCCAAACTCTATGCCGCCGGCAAGCTCGACCCGCAGTTCGCCACCGGAAAAGCGGCGTAGCGCCTCGTTGCCGCTGGCACCATTGGGCAAGACTTCCTTGCCTGGGCAGCCATGATCGTCCTCGGCCTGACAGGGTCGATCGGCATGGGAAAATCCACCACCGCCGCCTTGTTCCGGGACGCGGGCGTCCCGGTTTTCGACGCGGACGCGGCGGTGCATGAGCTTTACGGCGGCGAGGCGGTCGCCGCCGTGGAAGCCGCCTTTCCCGGCGTGACGCGGAACGGGCGGATCAACCGCGACGCCCTCGCCGCCCGGGTGCTCGGACAGGCCGAGGCGCTGCGCCGCCTGGAAGGCATCGTGCATCCGCTCGTGCTGGCCCGCCGGCAGGCCTTTTTGGCGACGGCCCGTGCCAGCGGCACGCCGGTCGTGGTGCTGGACGTGCCGCTCCTTTACGAGACGGGCGGCGAAGCGGCGGTTGACCGCGTCGTGGTGGCCTCGGCGCCGGAAACGGTGCAAAAGGCCCGCGTCCTTGCCCGCCCCGGCATGACGGAAGCCCGGTTTTCGGCCATACTCGCCAAACAAATGCCCGATGCCGAAAAGCGCCGCCGCGCCGACCACGTCATCGACACCGGGCGAGGGCTGGACGCCGCGCGCCGGCAGGTCGATGCCGTTCTGGCGGGCTTGCGCGAGGCTTCGCCGAACCGGGTCTAGTGCATGCGTGAGATCGTCCTCGACACCGAAACCACCGGCCTCGACCCGGCCAAGGGAGACAGGCTCGTCGAGATCGCCGGCGTCGAACTCATCAACTCGATCCCGACGGGCCGGCACTACCACACCTATATCAACCCCGAACGCGCCATGCCGGACGACGCCTACCGGGTGCATGGGCTTTCGGCCGAATTCCTCGCCGATCATCCCCTGTTCGGCCACGTCGCGGACGAATTCCTGGATTTCGTGCGCGACGCCCGGCTGGTGATCCACAATGCCGAATTCGACATGCGGTTCATCAATTGGGAGCTGAAGACCCTTCAGCGGCCCGCGATCGGCATGGAGATGGTGCTCGACACGCTGGCCTTGGCGCGGCGCCGGCACCCCGGCGCGCCCAATTCGCTCGACGCGCTGTGCCAGCGCTACCGGATCGACAATACGCGCCGCGCCAAGCACGGCGCGCTGATCGACGCGCAGATCCTGGCCGAGGTTTACGCCGAACTGACGGGCGGGCGGCAAACCTCCCTCGGGCTCAGCGCCGAGGTGGTGGTGTTGCGGGGCGACGCCAAGGCCGCCGTGCTGCGCCGCCCGCGCCCCCTGCGGCCGGTGGTGACCGAGGCCGAGCGGGCGGCCCACGCGGCCTTTGTGGCGAGCCTGGGCGAAAGGGCCATCTGGCTGACCTACGAGGCCACCCCCGACGCACCGCGGGCCGTGGCCCGGTAGGGCACTGCACTAAGCGTCATTGGTCCCGTTCGGTGGACAGTGCGATCTCCTTCTGGTTGTCGAGGGTGGCGAGCCGATCAACCAGCGCCGCCCGGACCCTGGCATAAGCGCCGGCCCCAAGGGTCAGCCGCCGGGGCGCGGGGGTGCGATCGACGGATTGTATCATGGCCCGCGCCATCTTGTCGGCATCGCCCGTGATGGGGAACTGGCCGTTGGTGATGGCGCGGCGCACCTCCCCGGCCGGCGTGTCCTCGTAGATCGCCATCGGCGGCGCGCTGACGATACCCTCGCCAAACCTCGTCAGGGCGGGGCCGGGCTCCACGATCGTGAACGTGATGCCGAAAGGCGCGACCTCCTGGGCAACGGATTCGACGAAACCTTCGACCGCCCATTTGCTGGCGTGGTAGAGGCTGAAATTTGGATAGGCGACCTGGCCGCCTTCCGACGAAACCTGCAGGATCCGCCCGCCCCCTTGGGCCCGCAACTGGGGCAGGGCGGCGCGGATGACCTGGATCGAGCCGATGACGTTGGTGTCGATCTGCCGCCGGATCTGCTCGTCGCTCACCTCCTCGGCGGCCCCCGTCAGGCCATAGCCCGCATTGTTGACGACGACGTCGATGCGGCTCAACGCTTTGAAAGCACGGTCGACGACGTCCCGCACCGCCGGGGTGTCGCACACGTCCAGCGTCGCCACCCAGAGGCGGTCGCCGTGGCGCGCCTGCAGGTCGTCAAGGGCGTCCGTCCTGCGCAGTGTCGCCGCGACGCGGTCTCCCTGCGCCAGTAATTGCTCGGTCATCGCGCGACCGAGGCCGGACGACGTGCCAGTGATGAACCAAGTTCGAGCCATAGGGTGGTCCTCGCGACGGGATCGCGGAGTTGCGGCCCATCTTGAAGCGAAGCTAATCCTTGACGTTCATGGTATAATCCGCCCAATTCGGCACGAGGTGGTGAAGTTCTCCCATGAGTAACAGGCCGACCCTCGTCGAGATAACCAGCTTCCTGGCCATCGTGGCGCATCGCAGTTTCCGCAAAGCGGCCGACGAATTGGGGCTGTCGCCATCGACACTCAGTCACATGATGCGGGCCATGGAAGCCGATATGGGCGTGCGTCTCCTGCATCGGACGACCCGTAGCGTATCGGCGACGGAGGCCGGGGAGCGCCTTGCCGAACGCCTGCGGCCCGTGCTGCGGGATCTCGATCTCGCCTTCGAGGAGGTTGAGGCCTTCGGCGGCCATCCGCGCGGTATCCTGCGGATCAACGCGGGGGAGACCGCGGCGCGGGTCCTCATTAAAGGAGTCGTTCCGATCTTCCTGTCCCGTCATCCGGGCATGTCTCTCGACCTCGTGACCGAGGGACGGCTGGTCGATATCGTGGCGGAAGGTTTCGACGCCGGCGTCAGGTTGGGCGAAGCCGTGCCCCGCGACATGGTGGCGGTGCACTTCGGCGGGGAGGCGCGTTTCGTGGCCATCGCCGCCCCGGCCTACCTCGATGGCCGCGAACGGCCGCAAACGCCGGACGACCTGCGCCGCCATGCCTGCATCCGGTTCCGCATGCCGAGCGGCAAGCTCTTCCGATGGGAATTCTCAAAGAATGGCCAGGACCTGACCATCGATCCACCCGGCGCGCTGACCCTCGATCACGTCGAACTGATGACCGAGGCGGCTGCGGACGGGCTCGGCATCGCCTATGTGTCGGACCGCTCGGCCCGGCCCTATCTCGAACGGGGCGAACTCGTCACCGTGCTGGACGATTGGTGCCCCTTCATCCCCGGCCTTTTCCTTTACTACCCCGGCCACCGTCATGTGCCGCCCGGTTTGCGGGCCTTCATCGACGTGTTGCGGGAGCTTCGCTGAAGTTGTGAGCAGAGGTGTCGAGCACACGGCGGTCCGGCCCGAACCCCGCGAGGTTCGGACCGGCCCGCCGTTCGATCAGTTGATCGCCTTCGAGAAAGGCAGCACGCGGCCGGCGTCCTGCGCCTCAATGTCGAGGTCTGGCTCGCCGTTGAACAGCAGGCCCAACGGACCCGCCGAGACCTCGATGGTTTCGCCGTCGCCCACCGTACCCGACAGGATCATCTCGGCGAGCGGGTCCTGAACGGCTTTCTGGATCGTCCGCTTGAGCGGGCGGGCACCATAGGCCGGGTCGTACCCCTTCTCGGCCAGCCAGGCACGGGCCCGCTCGTCGAGGTCGAGGGCAATCTTGCGATCCTCGAGAAGCTTGGCGAGGCGGCCTAGCTGGATGTCGACGATGGCCCCCATGTCTTCCCGGCGCAGGCGGTGGAACAGGATGACCTCGTCCACCCGGTTGAGGAATTCGGGCCGGAAGTGGCCGCGCACCACCCCCATCACCTCGTCGCGGACCAGCCCGACGTCGTCGCCGGCCTTCTGCGCCGACAGGTATTCCGAACCGAGGTTCGACGTCATGATGATCAGCACGTTGCGGAAGTCCACCGTCCGGCCCTGGCCGTCGGTCAGCCGCCCGTCGTCCAGCACCTGCAACAGGACGTTGAACACGTCTGGATGGGCTTTCTCGACCTCGTCGAACAGCACCACCTGGTAGGGCCTGCGCCGCACCGCCTCGGTCAGCGCGCCGCCTTCCTCATAGCCGACATAGCCCGGAGGGGCGCCGATCAGCCGCGAAACCGCGTGCTTTTCCATGTATTCCGACATGTCGATGCGGACCATGGCGGTTTCGTCGTCGAACATGAAGCTGGCGAGCGCCTTGGTCAGCTCGGTCTTGCCGACGCCGGTCGGGCCAAGGAACATGAACGAGCCGATGGGGCGGTTGGGATCCTGCAGCCCGGCGCGGGCGCGGCGCACCGCGGTCGACACCGACCGGACGGCCTCGGACTGCCCCACCACCCGCTTGCCGATGGCCTCTTCCATCTTGAGCAGCTTGTCCTTCTCGCCCTGCAGCATCTTGTCGACCGGCACGCCGGTCCAGCGCGACACCACCTGGGCGACCCGGTCGGCCGTGACCGCCTCGTCGACCAGCCGGTCGCCCGACTTGCCCTCGTTCTCGGCGAGCGCCCGCTCGAGGTCCGGGATGACCCCATAGGTCAGCTCGCCCGCCCGCTGGTACTCGCCCTTGCGCTGGGCCTGGCTGAGCTCGTTGCGGGCCGTCTCCAGCCGCTCCTTGAGCTTCTGGGCCGAGCCGAGCTTGTCCTTTTCGGCGCGCCAGCGCACCGTCAGGGCGTCGGACTGTTCCTGCAGGTCGTCGAGTTCCGCTTCCAGCTTGCCAAGCCGGTCGCGCGAGGCCGGGTCGGTTTCCCGCTTGAGCGCTTCCTGCTCGATCTTGAGCTGGATGATGCGCCGGTCGAGTTCGTCAAGCTCCTCGGGCTTGGAATCCACCTGCATGCGCAGTCGCGAAGCGGCCTCGTCGACGAGGTCGATGGCCTTGTCGGGCAGGAAACGGTCGGCGATGTAGCGGTTCGACAGGGTCGAGGCCGCCACGATGGCGCCGTCGGTGATCCGCACGCCGTGGTGCAGCTCGTATTTTTCCTTGAGGCCGCGCAGGATCGAGATCGTGTCCTCCACGGTCGGCTCGCTCACGAAGATGGGCTGGAACCGGCGCGCCAGGGCGGCGTCCTTTTCGACGTGCTTGCGGAACTCCTCCAGCGTGGTGGCGCCGATGCAATGCAGCTCGCCCCGTGCCAGCGCGGGCTTCAGGAGGTTCGAGGCGTCCATCGCGCCCTCGCCCTTGCCGGCCCCCACCAGCGTATGCATCTCGTCGATAAACAGGATGATGCCGCCGTTCGCCGCCGTCACCTCGTTCAGCACCGCCTTCAGCCGTTCCTCGAACTCGCCGCGATATTTCGCGCCCGCGATCAGCGAACCCATGTCGAGCGAGAGCAGCTTCTTGTCGGCGAGGCTTTCGGGCACGTCGCCGTTGACGATCCGCAGCGCGATCGCGGTCTTGCCCACGCCCGGCTCGCCGATCAGCACCGGGTTGTTCTTGGTGCGGCGGGACAGGACCTGGATGGAGCGGCGGATCTCCTCGTCGCGGCCGATCACCGGATCGAGCTTGCCGTTACGGGCCGCGTCGGTGAGGTCGCGCGCGTATTTCTTCAGCGCGTCATATTGGCTTTCGGCCGAAGCGCTGTCGGCCGTGCGGCCCTTGCGCAGGTCCTCGATGGCGGCGTTGAGGGTTTGCGGCGTCACGCCGGCCTCCGCCAGGATGCGGGCGGCGTCCGTTCCCTTCTCCAAGGCGAGGGCGAGCAGCAGGCGCTCAACCGTCACGAAGCTATCGCCCGCCTTTTGAGCGATCTTCTCCGCCCCGTCGAACACGCGGGCTGTCGCTTGGCCGAGGTAGACCTGGCCGGCGCCGGAGCCCTGCACCTTGGGCAGCTTGCCGAGGGCGAGCTCGGTCTGCGCCAGCGCGGCGCGGGACTGGCCGCCCGCCTTGTCGATGAGCCCGGCGACCAGCCCGGCGGGGTCGTCGAGCAGCACCTTCAGCACGTGTTCGGGCGTGAATTGCTGGTGGCCCTCGCGCAGGGCCAGCGATTGCGCCGACTGCACGAAGCCGCGCGCCCTTTCGGTGAATTTCTCGAAGTTCATTCAGAAACCTCCATGAAACGCCGGCCACCCGAAGCGAGGCCGACGTCGAATCGTCCGGTTCCAATCAGGCAACCGGGGTCACGCCCGATTTGGGGATGCGGGTCGGGACGCGAAAGAGGTTGCCCGGCCTCGCATGAAACATTTTTGCAACATTCAGGACCGCACCCGTCGGCGAGCGTGGGATCGACCCTCGCAACAAAAGCCCTGCATCGGGCATAGAGCTTGACCGTACCAGCCAAGCCCGGGGATCAGCCATGTCGTACCAGCCCGCCGAGAACCGCTACGAGACCATGCCCTACCGGCGCTGCGGCCGCAGCGGGTTGAAGCTGCCCGCCGTGTCCCTGGGCCTGTGGCATAATTTCGGCGAGGACCGCTCGCTCGGCAGCATGAAGGAGATGTGCCGCACCGCTTTCGACGGCGGCATCACCCATTTCGACCTCGCCAACAATTACGGCCCGCCGCCCGGCTCGGCCGAGACGGCCTTCGGCGAGATCCTGCGGACCGACTTCAGCGGCCTGCGCGACGAATTGCTGATCTCCTCCAAGGCCGGCTACCTGATGTGGCCCGGCCCTTACGGCCAATGGGGCAGCCGCAAATACGTGCTGGCGAGCCTCGACCAGAGCTTGAGGCGCCTGGGCGTCGACTATGTCGACATCTTCTATTCCCACCGGTTCGACCCCGAAACTCCGCTCGAGGAAACCATGGGGGCGCTCGACAGCGCGGTGCGGCAGGGCAAGGCGCTTTACGCCGGCATCTCGTCCTACAACGCCCGGCGCACCCGCGAGGCGGCCGCCATCCTGCGGCGGCTCGGAACGCCCTGCCTCATCCACCAGCCGAGCTATTCCATGCTCAATCGCTGGGTCGAGAACGACGGCCTGCTCGACGCGTTGGACCAGGAAGGCATCGGCTCCATCGTGTTCTCGCCGCTCGCCCAGGGGATCCTGACCACGAAATATCTCGGCGGTGTACCGGCAGGGAGCCGCGCCAGCGAAGACAAGTCGCTCGATCGCGGCATGCTCAGCGAAGGCAACATCGCCAACGTCAAGGCCCTCAACGCCATTGCGGAGCGGCGCGGGCAGACCCTGGCCCAGATGGCCATCGCCTGGGTGCTCCGGGACGGCCGCGTCACCTCGGCACTGATCGGCGCCAGCCGCCCCGAACAGGTCACGGACTGCATCGGGGCGACCAAGAACCTGGCCTTCAGCGCCGACGAGCTGGGAGAGATCGATCATCACGCCACCGAGGGAAATCTCAACCTTTGGGCGCAATCGGCTGAACTTTAGGCGGCGCAGGGTAAGGTCACCCTTAGAAAAAGATGACGGGACTTACCCGGTATTAGGAAGCAATTACACCTTCACCAATCTACACTGAGCATTGCGCATGTGCGATCAGGGGTGTCCGGCCCCGAATCGTCAACATGCTCTGATCAAGCAGAAAGAAAAACGCTTTGGTCGATAGTAGCGGGTTATAGGAAGTGACCGGGCTTAAAACCCTATAGTTAACTAATAGACTTAATTTAGTGGTTCTGATAAAAAGGTGAACTAGGGAAGCGTTGGAACTTCGGACGGACGTGTGGAAAGCCTCTGACCATCACTGGCTCTAGCAGGCTGTTGAAGAAGGGCCTACCGGCTCCTGCGAGGTCGTGATTCAC
>CALMOK010000222.1 GCA_937871825.1 uncultured Alphaproteobacteria bacterium | reverse complement strand
GTGCTGGGCATCGAGGATGCGCACCGCCTCCTGCACGCGCAGCGACCGCTCGCCCGGCGGGTGTCCAAAGGTCGAGAAGGCCAGAAGGGCCACGCGCGGCTCGTAGCCGAGGCGTCGCGCCACCCCGGCGGCCTCCACCGCGATGGCGGCGAGCTCGACCGCATCCGGCATCTCGGTCATCGCCGTGTCGGCCACCAGCACGGTGCGGCCGCGCGCCAGGACGAGCGACACGCCCATGACGCGGTGGCCCGGCTTGGCGTCGACGACGCGGCGGACCTCCTGCAACGCGATGGAGAAGTTGCGGGTGACGCCGGTCACCATCGCGTCGGCGTCCCCGTTGGCGATCATGGCGGCGGCGAAATGGTTGCGATCCTGGTTGATCAGGCGCTGGCAATCGCGCAGCAGGTAGCCCTGGCGCTGCAGCCGCTCGTACAGGAACTGCGCGTAGATGGTGTTGCGGTTCGACAATCCCGCGTTGTGGATCTCGATGTTCTTGTCGCCAAGGTCGACACCGGCCGCACGGGCCGACTCCCGGATCCGGTCTTCCCGGCCGACCAGGATGGCCGTGCCCAGGCCCTGGCTGATGAACGACAAGGCGGCGCGCAAGACCTGCTCCTCCTCGCCTTCGGCGAAGACCACGCGCTTCGGAAAACGCCTGACCCGCTCGACGATGCGCTGCAGGGCGCCCGCCACGGGGTCGCGCCGCGCCGAGAGTTGCGCCTGGTAATCCGCCATGTCGACGATCGGGCGACGCGCCACCCCGGTTTCCATCGCGGCGCGGGCGACGGCGGCCGGGATCATGGTGATCAAGCGGGGGTCGAACGGCACCGGGATGATGTAGTCGCGCCCGAAACGCGGCCGGGCGCCCTGGTAGGCGGCCGCCACTTCGTCGGGCACGTCCTCGCGGGCGAGGTCGGCCAGCGCATGGGTGGCAGCGATCTTCATTTCCATGTTGATGGTGGTGGCCCGCACGTCGAGCGCGCCCCGGAAGATGTAGGGGAATCCCAGGACGTTGTTGACCTGGTTGGGATAATCGGACCGCCCCGTGGCCACGATGCAATCGTCGCGCACCGCCTGCGCGTCCTCGGGCGTGATCTCGGGATCGGGGTTGGCCATAGCGAAGATGATGGGGTTCGGCGCCATGGTGCGGACCATATCGGCCGTCAGTGCCCCCTTGGCGGACAGGCCGAAGAAGATGTCCGCCCCCTCCATGGCCTCGGCGAGCGTGCGCTTGCCGGTATCGGCCGCATGGGCCGACTTCCATTGGTTCATGCCATCCTGGCGGCCTTGGTAGACCACGCCCTTGGTGTCGCAGAGCAACACGTTGTGGGGGGCGAACCCCATGGCCTTGATGAGGTCGAGGCAGGCGATGCCAGCAGCGCCAGCCCCGTTGCACACGAGCCTGGTTTCCCGGATGTCGCGCCCTGTCAACCGCATGGCGTTCAGCATGCCGGCCGCCGCGATGATGGCGGTGCCGTGCTGGTCGTCGTGGAACACCGGGATGTCCATCAACTCCCGGAGCCGCTCCTCGATGATGAAGCACTCCGGCGCCTTGATGTCCTCGAGGTTGATGCCGCCGAAGGAAGGGCCGAGGTAGCGCACCGCGTTGATAAAGGCGTCGGGGTCCTCGGTGTCGACCTCGAGATCGATGGAATCGATGTCGGCGAATCGTTTGAACAGGACCGCCTTGCCCTCCATGACGGGCTTGGAGGCCAGCGCCCCCAGGTTGCCCAGGCCGAGGATGGCCGTGCCATTGGTGATCACCGCCACCATGTTGCCGCGCGTCGTCAAATCGAAGGCGGTCGATGGGTCCTCGGCGATGGCCCTGACGGGAACCGCCACCCCGGGCGAATAGGCCAGCGACAGGTCGCGCTGCGTGGCCATCGGCTTCGTGGCGATGATTTCGAGCTTGCCCGGCCGCCCCTTGGAATGGAACTGCAGCGCTTCCTGATCGGTGATGGTTTGCCGCGTCGGGCGCTTGGGGGGCGTCTGGTCGTTCATGGGCGTCCTCATGCCGGCTCTTGGCGGCCGAGCGCCCCATAAACCACGCCGCCCCGGGCTTCACAAGCAAGGCCCCCGATCGGGTGACCAATCGGCGTCGGCCGTTTTCACCTATGCGCCCGACGGAACGAGATGGGCCTGACGACCTCCCGTCCACCGGCCCACACAAACGGCGCCTGCGCCCGCCTCCGGGGTAGTTGGCTCGGGAAGCTTTCCCGGTCCAACGCCGATGTCGAGTAAGGAACCGAGCCCGCCAGGATGTTTGAAGCCCGGAGACTTAAACGCGATGCCCAGGCTCACACGCCGACTAGTAAGGGGATCGACCGAACTAGCGTGCGAATTCGGTCCGCGACGCGATGTCGATGGCGCGCAACTCCTTGCGGAAGGTGGGCGCTACGCGACGTGCGTCCGACAAGGCCACGAAATCATCGTTTTGGTAAGGCCAGGAGGTCGAACCGTTGAAGACCCGCATACCGGACGACGTCATCACCACATCGCCAGGCTCAAGCGTCTTGTCGGTCATGATTGTCACCCCCTTGATGGCGGCGAGGCTATCTTTCGGCGAAAGCGTCGGTGCGCTGGCCGCCGTCGGGCGGCGGTGCGGTCTGATGCGGACCGTCAAGGGCGGACTCACAGCGTCGACCGCGTAACCGGGGTCGGGTTGCGGCAGGGAGCGGGAAGCCGTCTGGGTTTCACCGCCGAAGATCTGCTGGAAAAAGTCCGAAACGCCGTCCCGCGCGTCGGCGATGCCCATCGCCATCCCCATAAAGACCATGGCCATGGTGGCGGATCGCCAAGCCGTTCCAGTCCGTCGCATCGTCCCCAATCCGTTCCGCTGCCAAGCCGCCTCCGAATCGCCATATCGGCGCGAGGCGTCTTTTCCCTACAGCAACGCTTCAGGCACCTCAACGCGCTTGATATTCGCTTTGTTGCGCCGCGCACGGATTTGTGCGGCGCGATCTCGAACGACTTGCCGCAGGCGTTCGATTGATCCGGATGCGCGTCGCCCGGGTCTTTGTTATAAGGCGTCATGCAGGACGTCGCCCGTTCGAGTTCGACCATCGACCCGCCGGCCATCGCTCCGGAGGCGCCGGAGCGGAGCGGCGTCGATGGGTCCACGACGCCGATGATGGCGCAATATCTCGGCATCAAGGCCGCTCATCCCGATTGCCTGCTGTTCTACCGGATGGGTGATTTCTATGAATTGTTCCTCGGCGACGCCGAGGTGGCGGCAAGCGCCCTCGGCATCGTGCTGACAAAGCGCGGCAAGCATCTCGGCGCCGACATCCCCATGTGCGGCGTGCCGGTCGAGCGCAGCGATGATTACCTGCACCGCCTCATCGCGCTCGGTCACCGGGTCGCGGTTTGCGAGCAGGTCGAGGATCCGGCGGAGGCGAAGAAGCGCGGCGGCAAATCGGTGGTGCGCCGCGCCGTCGTGCGCCTTGTCACGCCCGGCACCCTCACCGAGGAGCGCCTGCTCGAGCCCGGGCGCGCCAACACCCTGTTGGCGCTGGTGCGCCTCAAGCATGGCGAGGCCGAATGGCGGTACGGCTTCGCCGCCGTGGACATCTCGACGGGCTCCTTCACGGTGGGCGAGGCCGCCGAGGCCGCGCTTCCCGCGCTCCTCGCGCGCCACGACCCGCGCGAAATCGTGGTGTCCGACGCGCTGCACGCCGAGCCGGGCATCGCCCTCGTGCTCGCCGAGTCTCGCGCCGCCATCACGCCGGTGGCGCGGGAGTTCGCCGACGCCACGGTCGCCGACCGCCGGCTGCGCGAATGGTACGGGGTGGACACGCTTGACGGGTTCGGGGCCTTTTCCCGCGCCGAAACCGCCGCCGCCGCGTCCGCCGTGGCCTATGTGACGCGCACGCAGGTCGGCATCCGGCCCCAGTTGCGCCCGCCCTCACGCGTCGAGCGCGGCCACACGGTGGAAATCGACGCGGCGACGCGCGCCAACCTGGAACTCACCCGCACGGTGACGGGCGAGCGGGCGGGCTCGCTCCTTCACGCGATCGACATGACGGTGACGGCCGCGGGCGCGCGCCTCCTGGCCGAGCGGGTGGCCGGGCCGCTGACGGCGGTTTCGGCGATCACCGCGCGGCAGGAGGGGGTGGCTTTCCTGCTCGGGGACGCGCGGAGCCGCGGCGCCTTGCGGGGCCACCTCAAGGCGACCCCGGACCTCGCCCGCGCCACCTCGCGGCTGGCGCTCGACCGGGGCGGCCCGCGCGACCTCGCGGCGGTGCGCGACGGGCTGGCGG
>CALMOK010000221.1:3946-12645 GCA_937871825.1 uncultured Alphaproteobacteria bacterium | reverse complement strand
CGCCATGGGGATCGGCGACATGTCGGGGGACGTGTTCGGCAACGGCATGTTGCTGTCGTCCCGTTTGAAGGTCCTCGCCGCCTTCGACCACCGCCACGTGTTCCTCGATCCGGATCCGGATCCGGCCAGCTCCTGGCGGGAGCGCAAGCGCCTGTTCGACATGGATCGTTCGTCGTGGGCGGATTACGACCCGGCCTTGATCTCGCGCGGTGGCGGGGTTTTCCCACGAACCATCAAATCCATCACCCTGACCAGGGAGGTTCGCGACATGCTGGACCTCGACACTGCTTCGGCGACGCCCAACGAGGTCATCAGGGCCATTCTGCGCGCCCGCATGGACCTGCTGTGGTTCGGCGGCATCGGCACTTATGTGCGGGCCGCGATCGAGACGGACGAGGATGCGGGCGACAGGCTCAACGACGGCGTGCGGATCATGGCCTCCGAACTGCGGGCCAAGGTCGTGGTCGAGGGGGCCAACCTGGGCGTCACCCAACTCGGTCGCGTCGAGGCCGCGCAACGCGGCGTGCGGCTGAACACCGACGCGATCGACAACGCGGCGGGCGTCAACACTTCGGACCTCGAGGTCAACATTAAGATTGCGCTGGCGCCCGCCGTTCGGGACGGCCTCCTCGACGACGCAGCGCGCCGGGCGCTGCTTGCCGGGATGACCGGTGAGGTGGCGGACCTCGTCCTCCGCAACAATCGATCGCAAACCCTCGCCTTGTCGCTCGAGGAACGCGGCGGGCCGTCCAGCCTCGCGGTCGCCTCCAAGCTGATCAACCAGCTCGAAGCGGCCGGCCGCATCGATCGGACCCTCGACAAGCTGCCGGAAGATGGCAAGCTCAACGGCAGGGCGAGCGCCGGCCGGGGCTTGACCAGGCCGGAGCTGGCCGTTTTGCTCGCTCACGGCAAGCTGGCCCTCAAGGATCACCTGCAAGCCGCGGGGATCGGCGTCGGCGCTTTCCTGGCCGGCTTCGTGGAGGATTACTTTCCCAGCGAGCTGGTCGGCAGCCACCCCGAACTCGTCGCGCGGCACCGCCTTTTCGCCGAGATCGCGCGAACCGAGCTCGTCAACGCGATGGTCGACCGGGGCGGCCTCGCGATCGTGGCCGAGGCGCTTGACCGGAATGGGGCGGAGATCGGCGCGCTGGTCAGGGGCTTCGACCTCGCCCGCACGGTTTTCGGCACGGAAGCGACCTATCGACGCCTCGACGGCGACGCGGCGATGCCCGTGGCGCAACGGCTGACCTTTCAAGGCGAGCTCAGGGACCTGCTTGTTTCGGCCACCCTATGGTTCTCGTCCGCTTTCCCGGCGGAAGATGGACGCTCCGTTCTGGCCGCTGAGTATCGCGCGGGCGCGCAACGGTTGGGGCCCCTGCTCGGAGAAGTACTGCCATCCGACGACCGCGCCGAATTGGAACGTCGGGTGGGGGAGGCGCGGAGCCATGGACTTCAAGGGCCGGATGCCGAGCCCCTGTCCCGGCTCATCTTTCCCGACTTCATTCTCGACACGATCTATGTCGCGCAAGCCACCAGGCTCCCACTCGCCTCGGCCGCCCGGCTCTACGGGAGCGTTGGCGAACGGATGGGTTTGCGCGCCCTGCTGACGCGGGCCAAGGGCCTTCCCGTGTCGGACAAGTACGACGCGCAGGCGATGGCGGAGTCGCTGTCGAGGATCAGGGCCGCGATCCGGTCGATCGCGAGCGACATCGGCGCGCGGGAGGTTGCGGGTGGCGGGCCGGATGAACCGCGACCGGAGGATGGAATGCCGGCCGTGCACGCCTTGTTGGCCGAGATGCTGTCGACCGGCCTGTCGGTCACCAAGGTCGGCCTTGCGGCCAACGCCGTCGCCGCCCTCGCTTCCCCCGTCCGATCGACGGCTACGTCGCCACCCAGAGCGCGGCGGGAACCAAGACGTCGACGCCCTTGAACCGCACCCGCAGGCCATCGCCGTGGTGGGCGCCAAGCAGATCCAGGACCAGCAGGCGCGAACCGTGGACGAGGCGACGCGCTATTCCCCCGGCATCCATTCGCAAACTTTCGGCTCGGACCCGCGCAACGACTGGTTCCTGATCCGCGGCTTTAGCGAGCAGACCACCGGCTACTACCTCGACGGCCTGCAGCTCTTCTCCACCGCTTTCGCGACCCTCAAGCTGGAGCCCTGGAACCTCGAGCGCATCGAGGTCGTGCGTGGCCCCTCCGCGGTGCTCTACGGCGGCGGCGACCCGGGCGGCCTGATCAATGCCGTGAGCAAGATGCCGACCTTCACCACTTTTGGCACCGTCGAAGGTGGGGTCAACAACTACGGCAACGTCTACGGCGCGACCGACGTCGGCGGCGTAGACGCCACCAAGAACGAATGGGCCTACCGCTTCGTGACCCTTGGACGGGTCGGCGGCACGCAGACCGACCACACCGACGAGGACCGCGGCTTCGTGGCGCCGAGCCTGTCCTACCGGCCGGACGCGGCGACGACCTTCACGCTGCTCGGCCAGTACCAGCACGACGGCACCAACGGCCAGAACTTCCTGCCCTATCAAGGAACCGTGACGGCGGCGCGCTACGGCCGCATCGCCAGGAGTCTTTTCACCAGCGAGCCGAGCCTCGACAAGTTCGAGCGCGACCAGGCGATGCTCGGCTACCGGTTCGAAACGGCGCTCAACCCGAACCTGATCCTGCGCCAGAACGTCCGCTACAACGTCCTGACCGTGAACCACCAGACGCTTTACGGTGTCGGCACGCGACGCCGCCCACCGCCACCGCCGCCGACCTGTCCCGCTTCAACTTCGTGACGCGGCCGACCGTCAACGCCGTGGAGGCCGGCAATCAGGCCGAGTTCCGCTTCGACACCTGGGCACTCCAGCACGTCGCCCTGGTGGGCCTCGACTACAAGCACTACGACCTGCGCGACAGCCAGGGCTTCGCCCTGGGGTCGACGCTGAACCTGCTCAACCCGGTCCGCGCCGTCAGGGCGATCCCGACCTCGCGCTACAACACGACCAATACCACGCAGGACATGGTCGGTGTTTATGGCCAGGACCAGATCAGCTTCGACCGGCTGACGGTGGTCGGCGCCGTCCGTGAGGACTTCATCGACACGACCACCAGGAACAGGCTCACGGGCGCCCCCACCGACAGCCAGCCCACGGCGACCTCCGGCAAGGTCGGCGCGATCTACAATTTCGACAACGGGTTCGCGCCCTACGTCAGCTACGCGACCTCCTTCAACCCGATCCTCGGCGCCCATTTCGCCAACGGCCTGCCATATGGCCCCGAAACAGGGAACAGGAGGAGGTGGGAGTTCAAGTACCAGTCGCCAGTGATGCCGTTCACGGCCGGGCTCGCCCTGTTCAACTTCATCCGCGACAACGTTCTCACCACCGACCCGTTGAACATCCTCAATTCGATCCAGACCGGCCAGCAGCGGTCGCGCGGCGTGGAGGTGAATGCGGCGGCGACGCTCGCCGACGGCCTCAGCCTGATCGGGGCTTTCACGGCCTATGAGCTTTCCGTCACCCGCGACCTCAATAGGACGCTGATCGGCAAGGTTCCGACCGCGACGCCGCAGGTCTTCGGCTCGCTCTGGCTCGACTACACGATCCCCGGCGGCACCTATCGCGGCCTCGGCTTCGGCGCCGGCGCCCGCTACACGGGCCGGTCCTTCGCCGACCAATTGAACACCCTACAGGTGCCCGACTTCCTGCTCGGTGACGCCGCCATCCATTACGACCGCGATCATTGGCGGGCGGCGCTCAACGTGAGCAACATCGCCGACACCACCTATGTGGGCTCCTGCTTCTCCGCGGCGGCCTGCTTCTACGGCGACCGGCGCAAGATCACCTTTTCGGTGGCGTACCGGTGGTGAGCGGGGCGGCCCTGGCGGGGTCGACGCCTTGGCGAGAATCGGCCGAACCCGCCGGATCGCTCAGCGCCGAGACCATGGGCGTGGTGCTCGACGGCCGCGCGATCCTTGCCCCGACGACGCTCGCGCTGCGGCGCGGCGCGGTCACCGGGATCATCGGGCACAATGGGTCCGGCAAGACGACGCTGTTGCGCTGCCTCGCCCGGCAGTTGACCCCGACGTCGGGCGTGGTTTCGCTCGGCGGCCCCGTCGCGGCCCTTGGCGCGCGCGCCTTCGCCCGCCGCCTCGCCTACCTGCCGCAGCATACGCCGGCCTCGACGGGACTGACGGCGCGTGAACTCGTGGCCTTCGGGCGATATCCCTGGCACGGTCCGCTCGGCCGGGTGGGCCCGCAGGGCGAGGCCGCCATCGACGAGGCCATGCGGCTCTCGGACACGACCGGCTGGTTGACAGCCTGTCGGGCGGCGAGCGCCAGCGGGGCTGGATCGCCACGCTGATCGCCCAGGACACCGCCTACCTGGTGCTCGACGAGCCCATCGCGGCACTCGACCTCGCCCATCAGGTCGCGGTGCTGGGCGTGCTGCGGGACCTGTCGCGCGCCCGGCACGCCGGGGTGGTCCTGGTGCTGCACGACATCAACATGGCGGCGCGTTTCTGCGACACGATCATCGCCCTGCGCGACGGTACCGTGATCGCGCAAGGACCGCCGGACGCGATCATGCAGGGTGCCGTGCTGACCAGCATCTTCGGCCTACCCATGCGGGTGATGCCGAATGCTGGGCCAGGCCACGCCGTCGCGGTTCCCGCCTGATGGACGCGCCGAACTGGACGCGCCGCGCGGTGCTGGCGGCCGGGTTCGCCGCCCCTGCCTTGAGCCTGCGGGCCGCCGCGTCGCCACGCGTCGCGGCACTCGACTGGGGGCTTGCCACGACCGTCGCGGCGCTCGGCGCCGGCCCAGCGGCCGTGGCCGAACGGGCGGGCGGGCTTCGATCAATGGGTGCGTGAGCCTCCGCTGCCCGGCGGGGTCGTCGAGCTCGGGCTGCGGACCGCACCGAGCTTCGAGGCTTTGGCCGCCACCAAACCCGATCTCATCCTTATCAACGCCCTGAACACCCCCATGCGGGCGCGGTTGGAGCGCATCGCGCCCGTCTACGCCAACACCATCTTTTCGGGCGGTCAGGACCCTGTGGAACGGGCGGTCGCGACGGCACGCGAGCTTGGCGCCCGGCTCGATCGCGTCGCAGGGGCCGGGGCGCTGGTGAGCCACGTGACCGATGTTTTCGCCGCCGCCCGCGTCCGCTTGGCTGGCGTGTCGGTTCGTCCCGTCGTTCCCCTGGGCTTCATCGATGCCCGTCACGCACGGATTTGTGGGGCGGGCAGCCTTTTTGAGGGCGTGATGGCGCGCGTCGGGCTGTGTCTTGGGTGGACGAAGCCGACCAACGCTTGGGGCTTCTCGGTCGCTGCCGTCGAGGCCCTCGCCGCGTGCAGGGATGCGGACCTCCTGGTGATCGAGCCGGTGCCGACCGACGCGCGTCGCCTGCTTGACGCACCAGGCCTCTGGTCGAGCCTCATCGCCGCCAATGGAGCGCGCGTCACGACGATGCCGCCGATCTGGGCCTTCGGCGACATCACGGCCGCGGCACGGTGCGCCGCTTTGCTGGCCGACGCCTTTTCGCCGCCGACGACGCCGCCCATGGTTGAGGCAAGGTCCCACCACGCCGCAACGCTGGCATTGGCGATCTACGCCCTCGCCACCGTCATGGCGCTGAGCCGCCTCGCCGGACAGCTGCCACCGTCGGTGTGGATGAATGCCGCGCGGCATCCGGCCGGCGCCGAAGCGGCGCAACTCGTGTTCCATTTCGCCACCCTCCCGCGCGTCGCCGTCGCGGCGCTGTGCGGGGCCGGGCTCGCGGCCTCGGGCGCCATCGTCCAGCACGTCCTCGGCAACCCGCTGGCCTCGCCAGTGACCCTCGGCGTCTCGTCCGGGGCTCAACTGGCGCTCGTCGTCGCCACGCTGTTCGCGCCGGAAACGCTCGGCGCGGCACCGGACGTCGTCGGGCTGCTCGGCGGTATCGCCAGCATGGGGGTCGTTTTCGCGGTTGCCGCCCGGCAGCGTTTCTCGATGTCGGGGTTGATCCTGTCCGGGCTCTGCGTCGGCCTGTTCTGCGGGGCGCTCGGCGCCCTGCTGAAGTTGTTTAACCAGGAATAACCTCGACGCGATGTTCCGGTGGGGTGCCGGATCGCTGGCGCAGGACGATTGGTCGGTGGTGCAGCGCTTCTTGCCGCGGTTGGCGGTTCTCGGCGTGGCGGCTGCGCTGCTGCTGCGGCCCCTCCGGCTTCTCGGCCTGTCCGCCGAGACGACCACCAGCCTCGGCGTCTCGTTGGCGCTGTTCAGGACACTCACGCTGGGCGTGGCGGTTTGCCTCGTCGCGACGGTCACCGCAGCCGTCGGCAAGATCGGCTTCGTGGAGATCGCCGCCCCCCTGTTGGTCCGGTTGGCGGGTGCCCGAACATTCGGCCTCCGTCTCGTCCTCGCGTCCGTGATCGGCGCCGGCCTGCTGGTCATCGTGGACACGCTGGTCCAGGCCATCGACGACCGGACCGGGGCCTTCCTGCCCACCGGCGCGGCAACCGCGCTGCTCGGCGCGCCGCTGCTGCTTGGCCTGCTGCCGCGCCTCCGCGCGAACGTCACCCTTGTTGCGAGACTCGACATCGGACGTCGGGTGTCGGGATGCCACCGATCAGTCCTCGTCGCGCTTGTTTCCGCCGTGCTGACGGCCCTGCTGTTGAGCTTGGCAGTCGGCCGCGAGGGTGCCGGATGGACGATGATCGAGTCCGCCACCTGGGCGACCATCCTGCCGTGGCGGATGTGGCGCGTCGTCGAGGCTTTCGCGGGGGGGGGGGGCGCCTTGGTGGGGGCCGCCGGCGCGCTGCTGCAGCGCGTCACCGGCAACCCGATGGCAAGCCCGGAGATCCTCGGGCTCGGCGCGGCCGTGATGGCGGGATTGACGATCGCCCTGATCGTCGAGCCCGCGCCAAGCCTCTGCTTCCTGCTGGCCATGGGGTCGCCACCGCGCTCTTACTGGTCGGCGTCCTGCTTTGGAGCGAAGTGGAGTCGCGGTTTGCACCCGACCAATTGATGCTGACGGGCGTCGCGCTGAGCGCCGCGCTTGACGCCGTTGTGGCCGGCTTCCTGGCGATCAACGACGGGCGGGCCGCCGTTTTGCTGGGCTGGATGGCCGGCTCGACGGCCGCGGCCGACGCCGCCTCGGCGCTTGTTGCCCTCGCGCTCGCCACGGCGACGATCCTGATGGCGCTGCCGTTCGGCCGCAGCCTCGACATCCTCGCCCTCGGCGAGCCGCTCGCCCGCGCGGTCGGCCTGGCGATCGCGCCGGCCCGGCTCTGGCTGATGGGGCTGGCCTCCGCCATGACCGCTGGAGCGGTGCTGACAATCGGGCCGCTGACCTTCGTGGACCTGATCGGACCGCATCTGGTTCGGCGGCTCGGCCTCCATCGCAGCCTGACCCTGCTGCACGGTGCCGCGCTGATGGGCGGCCTCGTGATAATCCTGGCGGACTGATTGGGCGCATTGCCATCGCGCCGTTCGAACTGCCGAGCGGGCTGACGGCCGCGTTGATCGGCGTCCCTACCTGCTGGCTCAGCTTTGCCGGCGGCCCGCGTCATGACCCATCGCTTCACCGCCTCCGACAGGACGTCCCCACGCATGCGTGTTCGCCGAATCACGACCCCTTGAGGGCCGCGCTGGCCCTCCTCCTCATGGCCATGATGCCCATCGCCGTCGCGCAACCGGCGCCATCGACGAGCGGCATTCCATCGACGCTTCCGGTGGAAAGTCCCACGCCTCCTACCCTGCCGAGCCTCGGAGCGCCGGCCCTAAGCCCGGCCGCCACAAGCCCGGTCGAGCCCGCGCGGTCGCTCGGCGACCATCCCGCGCCGCTGGTTGTGCTGCCGCGCGACCTGTCGCCCTGGGCCATGTTCATGAATGCCGACATCGTGGTTAAGGCCGTGATGGTCGGCCTCGCCTTCGCGTCGCTGGTTACCTGGACGATCTGGCTGGCGAAGTCGCTGCAGCTCGTCGGCGCGCGGCACCGCGCCGCGGCGGCCGTCGGGGCGCTGCTGAAGGCCGAATACGAGCGGGACCGGTCCGCCGACCTTCCGCCGGACGGCGTCAAGGAGCGCGTCGCCATCGCGCTCGGCCGGGTCGGGGCCCGCGCCGCGCGCCTCATGACGCGAGGCACCGGCCTCGTCGCCACGATCGGCTCGACGGCGCCCTTCGTCGGCCTGTTCGGAACGGTGTAGGGCATCATGAACGCCTTCGTCGGCATCACCCAGCGAAACGCCATCCCCACCACCGGAAGCGGTGGTGCCGCCTGCCGAGCAGGTCCAGCCGCCGCCCACGCCGCTTCCCATGCCCGCCGAAGTGCCGCCCTCGACTCCACCTGTCGCGGAGCCACGGCAGGAGCCGGAGACTCCACCCGTGCTGGCGCCCAAACACGACATAGTGAGCGATGCCGTTTTGACGCCGCCGCCCAAGCCTGCACCGAGCAGACCTCCACCAAAGCCGAAGACGGCTCCGCCCAGGCCCGACCTCCACCAGATCGCCCGGGAAGACGCGCGACGTCGCGCGCTCGCGGAACAACGTGACCAGCAACGCCGCGACCGGGCCGAGGCTCGCTCTCGTCTTCGCGCCGGGCGAGCCGTGGCGCCGCGCGAAGGTGGCGGCGCGTCTGATCAAACCCAGGCGCCCAGCAGCGTGTCGTCGGGACAGGCGGTGGCCACGTGGCGCGGCGAGGTCATGGCGCGCCTGAACTCGGCC
>CALMOK010000221.1:0-3936 GCA_937871825.1 uncultured Alphaproteobacteria bacterium | reverse complement strand
CGGCCAAGTCCCCTTCGCCGAACGGCGCGACCGGCACCACCTCGGTGGCTTTCAGCGTCGACCGCGACGGTCGGGTCATCTCGGCCTCCGTGGCCAACAGTTCCGGCGACGCGGGGCTCGACGGGGCGGCGGTCGCGATGGTGCGCCGGGCCAGTCCCCTGCCGGCGCCGCCGGCCGAACTCGGCAGCCGCGTCAGCCTGTCGGTCCCGGTCCGGTTCCGCTGATGCCTGCGTTCGAGCCGGAGCAGGCCTTCTCGACGATCCCGGCGGCGCGGTCGCATCAGGACGCGATCTGCGCCGCCTCGCTTGGCACGCCCGCTGTCCTGACGACCCAGCTGGAGCGTTTCGCCGCCAGCTTCCCCGGTGCCGACCACCGGGCCCTGGTGTCGTTCTGGAGCCAGTTCTATTTCGGGGGGCTGATCCCCCCGTCCATCCGGTTCATCGCGGAACAGCGCATCTGCCCCAGCTTGCGCCTCGACGCCGCAACGGTTCTTTTCTGCCGGCGGAAGGGCCTTCCGCTTTCGTTTCATGCCGCCGACGGGGCCGTGCCCCTCGATCCGTCGGCCGGCATGACCGAGCTTGTCGACGAGCACATCGCCCCGATCGTCTCGATCCTTCGACGCCAGACCGGTTCGTCCAAACGCCTCCTTTGGGCGAACGCGGGCTGGTACCTCGCCGGAACCCTCGGCCAGTGCCCGGATGGTTGTCGAGACAAGGTTCGATGCGCCCTTGTCGCCGCGCTCGAGCGGCATGGAGCCCTCGAGGTGAGCGGCGTCGACCGATCGAACGGCCCATGCCGGCGCGTCTGCTGCCTGCGCTACCGGATCCCCGGATGCGCGCGATGCCCCGGAACCTGCCCGTCGGAACATCCGGAGCCCGCCCGGCGACTGACGTCGTAGCAGGCCTTTACGCCAATCCTTCGCCTCGCACCGGATCGTGCTTGATCCTTTCGACATCGGCAAGCGGCTAGGGATCGTTCCAGCTTGTCCGGCACGCCAAAGCAGTGACGGTGGGTCCTCGTGTCGGCCGTTACGTCGTCAAGCGGCCGCATGAGCAAATGGCCGGTCAACCGCTTCGAAGAGGATCTGTCGTAACCCCATTTCGATCTCGATCGTGACCATCTCGGCGACAAGCTCGGCCGATCGGCAAACGCGCGCGGGTTCCTGCACAAGCCGCATGGGTTGGATGGCCGAGGACGACGGCACGCCGCACAGGAAGAGCAATTGCAGGCTTTAGGCTCGCGCCAGCGGGGCTTCATCGGCCCGGCCAACGATGATCCGCTTTATTTCCGGGAATTTAACACCGAGGGGTATGCCCGCCGGCTTTCGTGAGGCAAAAGGGCCGGATGAGCGCAACGAAAAGCAAACGATCCTTTTTCATCGTGGTTCGGGACCACGACCGCAAGCTGTTCTCGATCCATGGGCCGGTGAGCGACGACGCCATGATCAAGACGCTCGTCGCCGAAGCCCAGCAGACCGGGCGGGTGATCGATTGCCTGAATGGCGGGTCGTCCAGCATCGAGAACGTGACCAAGAAGGTCGTCAGGGATTCCGGCTATTCGGAAGTCGGCAACGCTTTGTCGGCCGGGTAACCGTCGCCCTCGACACCGGTTTTCGGCGACCGGATCGCCTCGATGGGTCTTTCCGCACGGCGTAACGATCAGGCTTGCGGCGTCTCAGCACCTGATTCAAGGCCGGTTCGGCGGCTGAACCCCGGCTGGCGTCGCCGTGGGATGCGCCGATGACGCCGTCCACACCGCTTTGGAGACTTGTTGTCGCGCCGTGTTGCCGAACGGCGCCAACAGCGCGCAAACCACCACCAGGATCACGAGCACGATGGCCCGGGTATCTCCGTCGCGCGATTTCCGCGGCGGCGGACCGCCATCGAACTCAGCCGGCATGGGGGGAAGAAAACAAAGCATGGCCGTCCCTCGGCGAGTCGGCGATTGTTGGACAAACCAAACACACTCCGAACCGTAGTGGCTGTCCAGAGCACGCAACACCGCAGTCTCGCCGTCGCGCCCGATCGGCTTGAACCTCCGGCATCAACGGGCAAGCGCTTTCCTTGTGCCCATGTAAGGGGCGGCGCTCACCGCTCAGGCCCACTCGCCCCGGCGGAACACCGGCGTCCGATTGCCGTCCGCGTTGATGCCGTCGACGTCGATCTCGTTCGATCCGATCATCCAGTCGATGTGGATCAGGCTCTTGTTGCCGCCTCGGGCAGCCACCTGTTCGGGTGTCAGCGTGGCACCGTCGAGGAAACATTTCGAATAGCACTGGCCGAGCGCGAGGTGGCAGGCGGCGTTCTCGTCGAACAGCGTGTTGAAAAACAGCAGTCCGCTTTTTGAGATGGGCGATGAATAAGGCACCAGCGCCACCTCGCCCAGGCGCCGCGCGCCCTCGTCGGTGTCGAGCACCTTGAGGAGGACCTCCTCGCCGCGCGTGGCCTTTGCCTCGACGATGCGTCCTCCTTCGAAGCGAACCGCGATGCCGTCGATCAAGGTGCCCTGGTAGGACAGGGGCTTGCTGCTGACGACATGACCCTCCACCCGGCTGGCGTGCGGCGTGGTGAAAACCTCCTCGGTCGGGATGTTGGGGTTGCAGGTGACGCCGTTCTTGGCTGTCGACGCGCCGCCGTGCCATTCGTGGCCGTCGGCCAGGCCCACCGTCAGGTCCGTGCCCGGCCCGTTGAAGTGCAGCGCGCCGAAGCGCCTCGCGTTCAACCATTCCGTCCGGCCGCGGAGCGCGGCATTGTGTGTCCTCCAGGCGGCGACCGGATCATCCTGGTCGACCCGCGACGCCGCGAAGATCGCCTCGGCGAGCTTTCCCACCGCGATGGCCTCGTCGTCACCGGGGAAAACCTGGCTGGCCCAGGCCGCGCCGGGATAGGCGAGAATGGTCCAGTTGATCTCGAAATCGGCGATCTTCTCGAGCGCCGGTTGGTAGGCGATCGAATTGGCCTTGCTGGCGCGCGCCACCTTGGCGGAATCCTGGCCAGACAGGAGCAGCGGGTCGTCGCCGACGATGGCCATCCTGGCGGTGTTCGCCGCGAAGGCCTTGGCCATGCCCTCGTGGAGCCAACCGGCCGCGCGGTCGAAGCTCTGGTCCGGGGCGTAGCGGTAACGCGACAGCACCACATCCTCGTCCGACAACAAGGGCGTGACGAGGCCCGCGCCGGCCCGATAGGCATGTTCGACGATCCGCCGAACCAGCGGCAGCGCCATGACCGGCGCCGTGACGATCAGGTCCTGCCCGGCCTGCAATTGCAGGCCGACGTTGACCGCCAGAACAGCCAGCTTGTCGAGTTTCACCGGATCGATCGGTGCCGGGGCGATTTGCGGGGGAAAGGTCATGAGTTCGGCCCAAGATAGCGGATCGTCCGTCCATACCGCATGGGGGAGGGGCGGGCATGTCCGTCGTTGCACATCCTTGTTCAGCCCCTATGCTGGATGGGAACGATCTGGGCGGGGAACAGCATGGCGGCGGTCACGATCCGCAACGTACGCAAGGCGTTCGGCCCGGCGGAAATCATCCACGGTGTTTCGGTCGACATCGCGGACGGCGAGTTCGTCATCCTCGTCGGGCCGTCGGGCTGCGGCAAGTCGACCTTGCTGCGCATGATCGCCGGGCTCGAAAGCATCACCGGCGGTGAAATCTCGGTCGGTGGCCGGGTCGTCAACGACGTGCCGCCGAAGGAACGGGACATCGCCATGGTGTTCCAGAACTACGCGCTCTACCCGCACATGACGGTGGCCGACAACATGGGGTTCTCGCTCAAGCTGCGAAACGCCCCCAAGGCCGTCATCGCGGACCGTGTCGGGCAGGCGGCCGCGATCCTCGACTTGCAGAAGCTGCTCGACCGCTACCCACGCCAGCTTTCGGGCGGCCAGCGCCAGCGCGTCGCGATGGGCCGGGCGATCGTGCACGACCCGCAGGTC
>CALMOK010000220.1:14847-30751 GCA_937871825.1 uncultured Alphaproteobacteria bacterium | reverse complement strand
GCCCACAAGTCACCGTCAGAACGAGCTGCCGACCGACGCCCAAGTCATTGGGGCGGTGCAGCGCGCCTCCACCGAGAAGACTATCGCAATGTGCGCCGCCGGAACCATGCCGGGCGCCTTGAAACTGCTCTGGCAGCCGGTGCAGGGCGGCTACCACATGGAATACGGCTTCTCCTGCATGGGCTATGAGGTCGCGGGAGCCATGGGCCTCGCGCTCGCGCTGCCTGACCGCGAGGTGATCTGCTTCGTCGGCGACGGCAGCTACATGATGGCCAACTCCGAACTTGCGACGGCCGTGATGCGGCGCGTCCCGTTCACGGTCGTGCTCACCGACAACCGTGGCTATGGCTGCATCAATCGCCTACAGGTCGCTTCCGGCGGCGCGGCTTTCAATAACATGTACGTTGACAGCAATGTCGAAGCGCAGCCCGAGATCGACTTCGTGGCACATGCAGGGGCTATGGGCGCCTATGCCGAGAAAGCTGGTAGCATCGTCGACCTTCAGGCGCGCATCGTCGCGGCGCGTGGTCGTGACCGGCCAACCGTGATTGTGATTGACACGGATGCGGCGCCAGGGCCTGGCGACGGCGGCGGCGGCTTCTGGTGGGACGTAGCGGTGCCGGAGGTGGGGCGCACCGACAAGCAGGTTGCGGCGCGCGCCGACTACGTGGGTCAGGCCTCCAAGCAAGAACTCGTGAACTGACAGGTGTCTTTACGGCGGTGCTTGATCGGTTCCGGGCAACCCACCCCGCTCGGCTGGCATGATCCACTTTTCACCCATGAGGTCACCAATGTCCCCGCTGCTCCGCAAACCTTTCGGCACGCACGGTAAGGTGCATGAGATCACGGCCCTTTCGGCCGGGTGGCGCTATGTTGGCTTCTCTCTCTATCGCTTCCGGGAAGGCGAGCGCGTTGCCGAAGCCACGGGTCCCAACGAGGCGATCCTTGTTGTGATCGAGGGTAAAGCCACGATCCTCGCCGCGGGCCAGGACTGGGGCACGCTCGGCGAGCGTATGGACGTCTTCGAGAAGACCCCGCCGCATTGCCTCTACGTTCCAAACGATGCGGATTGGGAGGCCGTGGCCGCTACCGATTGCACGATCGCGGTCTGCCTCGCGCCCGGAAAAGGCGGTCATCCGGCCCGGCGCATTGGTCCCGACGGTATAACGCTGACGACCGCGGCAAGGGCACCAACACGCGCCAGATCAACAATATCGCCATGGAAAACGAGGATTTCTGCGACTCGATCCTCGTGACGGAGGTTTTCACGCCGGCCGGCCACTGGTCGAGCTACCCATCGCATCGCCACGATGAGGACGATTTCCCGCGTATCACCTACCTGGAAGAGACCTACTATCACCGCCTCAACCCCGCCCAGGGCTTCGGAATTCAGCGTGTTTATACCGACGACGGCCGGCTCGACGAGACCATGGCGGTGAGCGATGGCGACGTTGTACTCGTCCCACGCGGCCACCATCCCTGCGGTGCGCCCTATGGTTTCGAAATGTACTATCTCAACGTGATGGCCGGTCCCCTGCGCAAATGGCGCTTCGTCGCCGATCCGGCCGTCGAGTGGATCATGGCGCGCGACGCGTAGTGATCGAAGCCGCCATGCTGTTCTCCAGACTCAGCCGATACCGATGCCGATGGAAAGGTGCCATCGGTATCTCACACCTGGTTCACATCGTCGGCATCGAGAACTCGACGCCTTCCTTCACGCCAGAGGGCCAGCGGGCCGTCACGTTTTTGGTCTTGGTGTAGAAGCGCACTGCATCCGGGCCGTGCTGGTTCAAGTCACCAAAGGCTGAGCGCTTCCAGCCGCCGAAGGAATAGTAGGCGAGCGGGGTCGGGATCGGCACGTTGACGCCCACCATGCCGACCTGCACGCGGCTGACGAAGTCGCGGGCTGCATCGCCATCGCGGGTGAAAATCGCGGTGCCGTTGCCGTATTCGTGGTCGTTGCAGAGCGCGAGACCCTCCTCGTAGCTCTTGGCGCGCACCACCGAGAGCACCGGACCGAAGATCTCTTCCTTGTAGATCCGCATGTCTTTGGTGACATTGTCGAACAGGCAAGAGCCGACGTAAAAACCATTTTCGTAGCCCTGCATCTTGAAGCTGCGGCCATCGACGACGAGATCGGCGCCTTCCTTGATGCCGATGTCGCAATACTGGTGGACTCGGTCGACCGCAGCCTGGGTCACGAGCGGGCCGTAGTCGGCCTGTGGGTCGGTTGAGAGACCGATGCGCAGCGCCTCGACGCGCGGCACGAGCTTTTCCATGAGTCGGTCGGCGGCTGCTTGGCCGACCGGCACCGCGACCGAGATCGCCATGCAGCGCTGCCCGCCCGAGCCGTAGCCGGCGCCGATAAGCGCATCGACGGTCTTGTCCATGTCGGCGTCCGGCATGATGACCATGTGGTTCTTGGCGCCGCCGAAGGCGTGCACCCGCTTCCCCTTGGAAGCGCCGCGCGCGTAGATGTATTCGGCAATCGGGGTCGAGCCGACGAATCCAACGGCCGCGATGCCCGGATGATCGAGCAGCGCGTCGACCGCGACCTTGTCGCCGTTGACGACGTTCAGCACGCCTGCCGGCAGGCCCGCTTCCATCATCAGCTCGGCCAGGCGCATCGGCACGCCGGGATCACGCTCCGACGGCTTCAGGATGAAGCTGTTGCCACAGGCGATCGCGGGCGCGAATTTCCACATCGGGATCATCGCCGGAAAGTTGAACGGCGTGATGCCGGCCGCGACCCCGAGCGGTTGGCGCAGCGAATAGGCGTCGATACTCGGGCCGACGCCGTCCGAGAACTCGCCCTTGAGCAGGTGCGGGATGCCGCAGCAGAACTCGACCACCTCGTAGCCACGCTGGATGTCACCCATCGCATCAGGGACGGTTTTCCCGTGCTCGCGGGCGAGCAGCTCGGCGAGCGTTTTCTGGTTGTCGAGCACGAGCTGGAGAAACCTCATCATCACGCGGGCGCGGCGCTGCGGGTTGACAGCCGCCCAGCCAATCTGGGCGGCGGCCGCGATGTGCACGGCGGCATCGACCTCTTCGACGCTCGCCAATGAAACATGGGACGCAACCTCGCCCGTCATCGGTGTGAACACGTCTGCGGATCGGCCCGATGTGCCGGCGACATGCTTGCCGCCAATGAAATGTCCGTAGCTGGTCATTGCGTAGCCTCCCTGTTGGTTCCAGGGTGTAAACAGCAAGCAATTGTGCACATCAATGCTGGAATGCGCTCATCGGTTCTGCGCCTACGCACAACGGACCGCAGCTGTCCCTATCTTTTCAGCCGATGTGCAGCACTGAGCGACGAGGCCGCCGACGATGGACTGGAACAACCTTCGAGTCTTCCTGGCCGTAGCTCGTGCCGGCCAGTTCCTGTCGGCGGCGCGACATCTGAAACTCGATCACGCCACGGTCGGCAGGCGGATCACGGCCCTTGAAAGAAGCCTTCACGCCCGTCTTCTCGACCGGCGCACCACGGGTGTCCTCCTGACGGAGGATGGGCAGCGTCTACTTGCGGCAGCGGAGCGCATAGAAACCGAGGTCCTTCAAGCATCGGCAGCCCTGAGCAACACCGACGTCCAACCATCTGGCAACGTCCGGATCGGGGCGCCGGATGGACTATCAACCTATTACGTTGCCGGCCTATGCGCCGACCTCCTTGAACGCCATCCCGCAATCACAGTCCAATTGGTTCCCACTCCGCAGGCGATCGCGATTTCGAGACGTGAGGTTGACATCGCGATTGTACTCGAGAAGCCGGAAGCCGGGCGCTTCGTGACCCAGAAGCTCACCGACTACTCCCTCGGCATCTTCGCCACACGGGCCTACATCGACCGGCGAGGGATCCCGCTTCGTCCCGGCGATCTGAAACACCACCGACTGGTCGGCTACGTCGAAGAATTGGCCTATTCTCCGGCCCTGAACTACGTGCGCGAGCTCTTCGAAGGCACGCCGACGAGCTTTCAATGTGCAAGCGCCGTCGGACAACTCGAAGCCGTGCGTGCGGGTCTCGGGCTTGGCGTCGTGCACCATTTCGTTGCCCGATCGCATGACGACCTCGTTCCCATTTTCCCCGAACGTCGGGCAGTGCGCAGCTATTGGATAGTCGAGCACGAAGACACCCGTGGTCTCGGCCGCATCCGAGCCGTTCATGACTTCCTACTCAGATCGGTCGAGCGCGACAGGGTGTTGTTCATCAATCACGACACGGTGGAATGACCGTAGATCGACAACGGCGTCGTTGGTTCGAACGAAAATGGGGCGGCGTAAACACAGCGATCATTGTAGTAGTCGGCATCTCCTGCAGTTCGGAACCCGATCGCAGTCATCGCCAAATGGCAGGCGGGCGGGTCTCCAAGAACTCGTAGGCAGCTTCGATACTTGCAGCGAGAGCTTCTGGTAAATCTGGAACGGAACGTCGTACCCGCCAGCTTTGGCGACCGCACCAACGAAGCATCAAGACTTCTGATTGCTGATGCCGACTTTAAGATATCGGGCAGTTTGGCCAAGTGCCAACAGATGTCGGGCCTTCGTGAGAATAGCCTTGATTTCAGGTGTGATGCGTTCAAGCTCAAATGCCAAATTATGATATTAAGGCACGATAAAAGCACTAGTGTCCTGAACTTAAGGCCGTCATTTGGCTCAAGGCTGGGACGCGTCATCAGCAGACCTTGGACACCCGCCAGATTGCGGACGTTCAACTTCGCGCCCATGTTGTTCAATTCCAAGCGCAAAAGCTCACCCGTAAGCAGACCTAGCGCGACCCGCTAGATCTCCCCGGACGGTGCTGATGGAGGGTACGCTTGGGCAAGCTACTGACATACAAGGAAGTGGGGGTTAGCTGATCAAGCGGATGCCTCATCACAGTCGAGCAGGAACGCGACCCGCGAACGTGGACGGCAGCCTCGCCGACGTCGCTTTGAGCCGCGACTACCGGCGCGTCGACTGCCGAAATTTCGAGGAGGGAACATGATCAACAGCGAACGACAGACCGCGCGACCGATCCGCTGGGCCATGGTGGGCGGCGGCCGGGGCAGCCAGATCGGCTACATCCACCGCTCGGCCGCGCTGCGCGACCGCACCTTCGACCTCGTGGCCGGGGCCTTCGACATCGATCCCGCCCGCGGCCAAGCCTTCGGGGCCGAGCTTGGCCTCGACCCCGCACGCTGCTACCCCGATGACCAAGCTTTGTTCGCGGGCGAAGCCGCGCGGCCGGACGGGATCGAGGCGGTTTCAATCGCGACGCCCAACAGCACGCATTTCCCCATCGCCAAAGCGGCGCTCGACCATGGCCTTCACGTTGTGTGCGAGAAGCCGCTCTGCTTCACGGTGGCCGAGGCCGAGGAGCTGCAGCGCCTCGCTGCATCCCGCAGCCGGGTCGTCGGTGTCACCTACGGTTATGCCGGATATCCGATGATCGAGCAGGCCCGCGCCATGGTGGCGAGTGGTGACCTCGGCGACATCCGCTTGGTCAATCTTCAATTCGCCCACGGTTTCCACAACACGGCGGTCGAGCTCGACAATCCCGCGACCCGCTGGCGCGTCGATCCCCGTTTCGCAGGTCCAAGCTACGTGCTGGGCGACATCGGCACGCATCCCCTTTACCTTGCCCGGGTCATCGCGCCCGAACTCAAGATCAAGCGCCTGCTCTGCGCGCGTCAAAGCTTCGTGGCGAGCCGGGCGCCGCTTGAGGACAATGCGGTGACGCTGATGCAATACGACACCGGCGCCTTCGGCACCGTGTGGTCGAGTGCCATCAACGCGGGCGCGACCCACAGCCAGAAGGTGCGCATCGTCGGCTCGCGGGCCAGCCTGGAATGGTGGGACGAGCACCCGAACCAGCTGTCCTTCGAGGTCCAGGGCGAGCCGGCCCGGGCGATCGAGCGCGGCATGGCCTATCTGCACCCGGAGGCGCTTGCGGCGGACCACATCAGTTCCGGCCACGCGGAAGGGTTGTTCGAGGCCTGGGCCAATCTGTATGGGAAATTCGCGGCTGCTATGGAGGCGACCGATCGGGGCGACACGGCCCGCCTCGCCAGCCTGCGGTACCCCGACATCGCTGCCGGCGTCGAGGGGGTGCGCTGGGTGGAGACCTGCGTTCGTTCGGCCGATGCGGGCGGGGTCTGGGTCGACTACGCCTAACGGCCGGGTTCCGCACCGCAACCGCGACCTCGGTGACGAAGGGTCCGGAGTGAGCCTCCGGGCCTACCCGCGCGCACGGGCCGCTCGCGAGCTTCGAATACCGGAGCTGCGCCTAGGTGTGGCGCCTCAACAGTTGTCCTGGGATGGACCGAGGCGGCTGACAGGTGGCTCTGCCCCAAGGCTCATGTGGGGCCGGTGCCAATTCTAACGGAACAGAAAGGCGCTGAGCTCACTGCGTCGCTGATCCGATGTCTTGGCTTTGGCGTAAGCCCACACACGTATCAGCGTCTGCAAGAAGCGCTCGGCCTTGCCGTTGATTTTGTCGTGGATGTTCATCCCATCCTTTCCCTGGACTCTGAGGCCTCGCGACCCTCAGATCCCTCGGTCCGGACCGGACGGGCATCCTAACGAAAGCTCACACATAGGCGGCCATCAGGGCGCCCGAACCTGACCGGTATGACGCAGCCAGGCTGCCGGGCGAGGTCGGCGTGGTGACGGCGAGACCACTCGCCGTCACCCTCGAGGCGATCGCGGTCACCGTGCCTGAAAACCTTCGGAGGGGTCAGGCCTTGCGCCGACGGCGCTGGCGATATTGATCGGCCACCACGGCCGCGACGATGATGATGCCCTTCACGATTCCCTGAAAGTAAGCGTCGACGCCGATAAAGGTGAAGCCCGAGGTCATGACACCGAGGATCAGGGTGCCGATCACCGTGCCGGTGATCCGCCCGGCGCCGCCCGACAGGCTGACGCCGCCGATTACCGCCGCCGCGATGGCATCGAGCTCGTAGCCGAGGCCCATGCTGGCTTGGCCGCTCTGGGCACGGGCCGAGGTGACGAGGCCGGCCAAGCCAGACAGCACGCCCGCGATCGTGTAGACCAGCATGATATGGCGGTTCACGTTGATGCCGCTCACCCGCGCGGCCTGCGGGTTGGCCCCGATTGCGTAGGTGAACTTGCCATAGCGGGTATAGCGCAGGGCGATGTGGAAGATCACCGCCGTGACCAGGAAGATGACCACCGGCACGGCACCCGAGCCGATCCAGGTGTAGTTCTCGGCCAGCATCGAGATGGGCTGGCCACGAGTATAGACCTGGGCCACCGAGCGTGCCGTCACCATCATGCCGAGCGTGGCGATGAAGGGCGGGATCGCCGTGATGGCGATGAGCGAGCCGTTGATAAGGCCCGCGATGGCGCCTATTGCCATGCCGCAGAGCGCCGGCACGATGAACGGCAACCCAGACAAAGACGGGAATACGGCACGGGCATAGCCCGGCTCCTGGGCGAGGCTCGCGGCCACCATGGCCGAAACCGCCAGCACGGAGCCGGACGACAGGTCGATGCCGCCGGTGATGATGACCTGTGTCACTCCAATAGCGATGAGGCCCACCACCGACACCTGGAGGATCATCACCAGTAGGCGCTGCTCGTTGCCGAGAAAGCTCTGACCACGGAGGGTCCAGCCGAGCGCCTCGAACAGGAGCGCGATGCCGATCAGCACTGCCAGGATGCCAAACTCGGTGGGCAGGCGGCGGTTGCGCCCACTCTTGCGCTCGGCGGCCGCGATTGTGTTGGTCAGGGGTTCCATAGGCGGGTCCTCCTCGAGATGGATTGGTCCGGCGACCGTTGGCCCGCGCCGGTTGAAGAATGAAATTAGCCTCACGCCGCTGCGAGTTGCATGATGCTGACCTGATCGGCCTCGGCCCGATCGAGAATGCCGGTGACACGGCCCTCGTGCATCACGACGATGCGGTCCGACATGCCGAGCACCTCGGGCAGTTCCGACGAGATCATGATCACCGCGACACCCTGGCCGGCGAGGCGCGAAATGAGACGGTGGATCTCCGCCTTGGCCCCAACGTCGATGCCGCGGGTCGGCTCGTCCAGGATGAGGATCTTGGGATTGGTCATCAGCCAGCGGCCGATCAGCACCTTTTGCTGATTGCCGCCGGACAGATTTTCGATGCGTTCGTGAAGGTCAGGCGTCTTCACCCGCATGGCGTCCTTCATTTTCCCGCATTCGACGTCGATCTTGCCCTGCTGGACGAAACCGGCCGCGACGTAGCGGTCCGTCAGCACCGCCATTTGCATGTTCTCGAGCACGCTGAGGCTAAGGAAGCAGCCGGTGTCCTTACGATCCTCGGTCAGCAGCGCCATGCCGGCCTTCATGCCGTCGCGCGGCGAACCGATCGTGATGCGCTGACCATCGAGGCGGATCTCGCCACCCGTGGCGGGCGTTACGCCGAAGATGGTTTCCGCCACGTTGGTACGGCCGGAGCCGACGAGGCCCGCGAGGCCCAGGATCTCACCCTTGCGAAGCTCGAACGAGACGTCGCGGAACACGCCCGCTAGGCTTAGGTTCTTTACGCTCAGCACCACCTCGCCGATCTGCGCCTCTTCCTTCGGGAACATCTGGGTGATCTCGCGGCCCACCATGGCCGAGATCACCTGGTCGCGCGTGATGTCCTTGGACGCGTGGGTGGCGATGTAACGCCCGTCGCGGAAAATCGAGACCTCGTCGGCGATGGTGAAAAGCTCGTTCATCTTATGGGTGATGTAGACGATGCCTTTGCCCTGGGCCTTAAGGTCCCCGATGATCCGGAACAGGTGATCGACTTCCTTGTTGGTCAGGGCGGAGGTCGGCTCATCCATGATCAACACGTCCGACTCGTAGGAGACGGCTTTGGCGATCTCGATCATCTGCCGATTGGCGACGGAATGGTCACGCACTTCGGAGGACGGGTCGATGTCGATGGCGAGCCGTTCAAACAGCTCCGCGGTGCGCCGGTTCATCTCGCCATGGTCGACGAAGCCGAAACGTAGCGGCTCGCGACGGATCCAGATATTCTCGGCCACTGTCATGTAGGGCATCAGGTTGAGCTCCTGATGGATCATGGCGATCCCGGCCTCGAGTGCGTCGAGCGGCGTCAGAATCTTGATCTCGTTGCCCTTGAGCCGGATCGTGCCAGTGTCGGGCTGGTACACTCCGGCGATGATCTTCATCAGCGTCGACTTGCCGGCTCCGTTCTCACCCATCAGGGCGTGGACGCTACCGCGGCGGACCCGAAGGTTGACATCGTCCAGCGCCACCACGCCCGGAAAAGCCTTGCGGACGTTGTCGACCTCTAGGAGGTAGGCCGCATTCGGGACCACGCCGGCCTCGCGTACCGTCTTGAACGTCTGCGGACTAAGCATCAGAGCTCTCCCATTGCCCTTCGTGGACACGGCGGACGTCTGGTGGCCCGCGTCATCGCCGAAGCTTTCACGTCCAGTACTTGTCGACGTACCGTTGAAGCTCGGCACGCATGAACCTGCCAGACTGGTCCGCCTTGTCCTCCCAGGCAAAGACGCAAGACGTCATGATGCCGTCGAAACCGATTTCGGCGAGAGTGCCGAAGAAGTCGTCCCACGGCACCTCGCCCTGGCCGATGTTGAGGTGCTGGTGAACCCGCGCCTGGGTGCCGGGCGGGTTGAGGATGTAGCGCAGGCCCGAGGAGGCCTTATGGTTGAACGTGTCGCCGACGTGCACATGGGCCAGCACGTCAGCGCATTCGCGCAGCATTGCCCGGGTGTCGTCACCGAAGTAGAACGTGTGGGGCGCGCAGTAGAGGAACTTGACCCGCGGTGAGTTTACGGTGCGGATGATATCCACGGCGGGCTGGATCGTCTCGCACCAGTCCTCCGGATGCGGCTCGACGTGAAGGTTGATCCCCTCCCGCTCTAAGATCGGCACGAGCTCTTCCATTGAGCGCCACCAAGCGTCCTCGCAGGCCTCAATCACTGAACCTGTGTGACAGCAGTAGCAGGAGCCCTTGTCCGGGTGTGGCCCACGGCCGAACTCCGAGTTCATAGTGTCGACCTCGAGCTCGGCGCAGATCTCGATGGCGCGCTTCCAGTGGCGCACGGCGGCGAGGCGCTCCACCTCGTCGTTCGAAGCCCAACGGTACATGGGCAGCAGCGAAGCGATCCGCACGTCCGCGTCCTTGAGCGCCTTCTTGAAGCTCCGTACCCGTTCGGGGAAAACGCGGGGAGCCTTGAACCACTCGAGGAAATCCGCGCGCGGCGCGAGTTCCATCCAGTCGAAGCCGAGCTCCTTGACCTTGTGGGGCAGCGACTCCAGACTGAGGTGGCGGTGCATGTGGGGATCGATGGCGATCTTCATGAGCTGGCCTGCGCGATGGCGATGAAAGGAGACCTCAACGGCCGACGTAGGATTTGTAGTTGTCCGCCGTAACGAGCTCGAACGGCACGTCCACGTGGCTGCCGACCTTGTCGCCCTTGATCATCGCAAGCGCGGTGTCCACCGCCACCCGGCCCTGGCTCTTGGCGTCCTGAAACACGGTCACGCCGAGCGTGCCCTTCTCCATCTCGGCCAAGCCGTCGGGCGTCGCATCGACACCTGCGACGACGACCGATTTCGTATCCTTGTGGGTCTGCTTGAGGGCCAGGATGGCGCCGATCGCCATCTCGTCGTTGTTGGCCGCCACCGCGTCGATCTTGTCGCCGGTCGTGATCCAGTTGCTCATCAGGTCGATGGCCTCGGCGCGTTGGTAGTTGGCCGGCTGCTTGGCGATGACCTTCATGTCGGGGTGCTGGGCCACCACTTTTTCAACGCCTTCGGTGCGGAGACGGGTCGCCTGGTCTGACAGCTCGCCTTCCATGATCACCACATTGCCCTTGTTGCCGAGCAGATTGGCGATAGCCTCACCTTGCAGGCGACCCGACACGTGCTCGTCGGACGACACGAAGGTGACGCCGGTCGGCAGATCGGCGGCGTCGGGGCCGCGGTTGACGTAGACCAAGGGGATCTTGGCGGCCGTCGCGGCCGCGGTCATCTTGGCCGTGGCCGAAGAATCGACCGCGTTGACGATCATGGCATCGACATGCCGGGCCACGAAATTCTGCACCTGGCTGATCTGCTTGCCGGTGTCGCCCTGGGCGTCCTCGAACTGCACCTGCGTGCCAGTCTTCTCGGCCTCGGCCTTGATGGCGTTGATGATCAGCGTCAGGAAGTTCTCGTCGAAATGCGCGATCGACACGCCGATCGTGGCGGCCGACGCGGGGGCCACCGTTAGCATGGCCCCGCAAACCAATCCCATCGCCCAGTGCCGAACCCGCATGGTGTCCCCTCCCTCGATCCCGGTTCCGTTGATCAGAACGTCTCATTCCGGTGCGCAGGTCTTGCGGCGGGCGCACTCTTCCTTGCCCAATCAGGCGTAGAGCGACGGCTTCTCGCGCATCGTCACCAGCGCCCAACCACCCGACTTCAGGGCCACGAGGCCCGCATCGGTGGCGACGGTCGCGGCATAGCCGTCCCAGGTGCTCGGGCCCTGCACGGTGCCCTTGGCACACGCATTGAGCCATTCCTGCAATTCCACGTCATAGGCGCGGATGAAGCGCTCGCGCCAGTCTTCCGGCACGCGGCCCGTGAAGGCGCCCTGGCGCTTCACCACCACGGCGTTGCTTTCCGCGATGGTGGCTACGCCCGTTTCGCCGACGATCTCGCCGCGGATGTCATAGCCATAGGCGATGTTGACCGAGGTCTCGATGTTGACGAGCGCGCCGCCGCGCATGCGCAGCACGATCATCAGCGGATCGTGCAACTCGCCGCCGCGCGAGTTCTGGCGCGGCTTGATCACCAGGGTCTCGCTGACCTCGTCGTCGAGCAGCCAGCGGGCGATGTCGATGTCGTGGACGGCCGTGTCCACGATGGCCATGTCGCTCGTGTAGTGGCCCGGAACGGAGGGGTTGCGGTGGCCGCTCGTCATCATCAACGGCGCGCCGATGTCGCCCGACTCAATGGTGTTCTTCAGGGCCCGATAGGCGTGGTCGTAACGACGCATGAAGCCGACCTGCACCAAGCGCTTGCCGTGGGCGACCTCCGCCTCGAGGATATTCAAGCAGGCCTGCTCGGTGGTGGCCAGCGGCTTCTCGCAGAACACGGGCTTGCCGGCCTTGATAGCGGCGGTGACATATTCCTCGTGGCTCGGCCCCCAGGAAGTAACCAGCACGGCATCGACGTTCGGATCGTCGATGACCTCCTGGCCCGTCCCATGGGCCTTTGCGGCCTTGAGGCCGTCCGCGACCTGCGTGGCGCGCGCCATTTCGGTGTCGGACACCGCCACCACCTGCCCGCCGGCCAGCACATGGGTCAGGCGACGGATATGATCCTGCCCGATCATTCCAGTGCCGATAACACCGATACGAACTGCCATGGACGCACTTGCTCCCGTTATCAGACATTCAAGCCGCGCCGCCCCGACCTCGGGGCGACGCGAGACCGCCGTATCTACTGAGCGTAGTTCTTGTAATTGTCCTTGGTGACCTTCTCGAAGGGCACGTCCACGAAGGACGGCACCTTGTCGCCCTTAATGAGCGCCAGCGCGGCGTCAACGGCGCCCTTGCCCTGACCCTTGGAATTCTGGAACACGGTCACGTAAAGGTTGCCGTTGGCCACCTCGGCCAGTCCGTCAACCGTGGCGTCGATGCCGCCGATGCACATGGTCTTTGGGTCGACGCCCGCCTGCTTCAGCGCCAGGATGGCACCGATCGCCATCTCGTCGTTGTTGGCCGCGACGCCGTTGAGCTTGGTGCCGGAAGTTATCCAGTTGTTCATCAGGTCAAGGGCCTTGTTGCGGTCCCACTCGGCCGTCTGCTTCTCGACGACCTTGATGTCGGGGTTCTTGGCCACGACCTCCTCGACATCCGCGGTGCGGTCGAGCGCGGCATTGTTGGAGAGCTGGCCCTCCATGATGACGAGGTTGCCCTTGCCCTTCATGCATTTGACGAGTTCTTCGGCCTGGAGCACGCCCGAAACCTTCTCGTTCGAGCCCACGAAGGCGACGCCGGCTGGCAGCGTCTTGTCTTCCGGCTTGCGGTTCACGTAGACGAGCGGGATCTTCGCCGCGGTCGCGAGCTGCGTCATCTTCGGCGTTGCCGAGGTGTCCACCGGGTTGACGATGATGGCATCGACCTTTTGGGCAATGAAATTCTGGATCTGGCTGATCTGTTTCGAGGTGTCGTCGTTGGCGTCCTCGGCCTGGATGGCGACGCCCTTGGCCTTCGCCTGTGCATCCATGGCGTTGCGCACGCTGGTCAGGAAGTTGTCGTCGAACTTGTCCATCGTCACGCCGATGGTCGTGGCCGAGGCACCGTGCGCCATTCCGGAAACCGACAGCGCCACCAGCGCCGCCGTCATTAGAAACCGTCCCTTCATCGCGATCCTCCTTGTAACCCGGCCCGTGTCGGTACCGGAGTTCATCATCCAGCGCCCTTGGATCGGGCGCTCCTTGGTTTACCGGCGCTTTAGCGCGCCGGGGTGGTTTCGGCCTGTCGGACGAGCGCGATGCTGTTGGTGAGCAGGGTGCGAATGTCGGAAGAACCGGACACGCTGTCGGCAAACGGCTCGAACGACAGGGGCCCCGTGTAGCCGCCAGTTGCCAGGGCGCGGATCTGGCCGAGGTTGTCCAGGCAGTCGTCGGCATCCACGAGGACGCGGTGGGCGTCCTTCATGTCATCCCGCGCCACGCCGGCATCGACCACGCCCGAAACGTGCACGAGGCCTGTGCGCTCCGGAAAGAACGCCGTTTCGCCCGCCACATGGTGGTGGAACGTGTCATGCACCAGCCTGAAGACATCGGCGCCGTCCACGGCATCGATCGCTTGGACGGCCTCGCGCTTGAAGCGCAGCGAGCTTTCAGGAAATCCGAGCGGCTCGAGGAACCCGATGATGCCAGCCTTGCGCAGCAAGGGGGCAAGGGCCGTCAACGCCTCCAGCAGGGCGCGGAGCCGCTCCGGCGTGTCGGCCTTGTAGGAGGCGTCGTTGAGCGGGCACATAACAATGCCCTTGGCGCCGCATGCGGCCGCGTAATCGATTAGCTTGGCGGCCTGCTCGGCTCGCTCGGTGGTCCAGATGTTGAACGGGTAAAGCGCATTAATGGACAGGATGCTCAGGCCGCGCGCTTCGGCTTCGCGGCGCACCGTCTCGGGCGGTGTTCCATCGGAGATGGCTACGCCAGGAAGCTCGTTGCGGATCTCGACATCCGTCACACCCAGCGCAACCGCGAGTTCGAAGAACTCGGTCAGGCCGGCAGTCGGAGCCACGCGATGATTAAGGCCGATGGCGTTCATTCTTCCCTCAATGCAGAATGCATCGTTGTTTTTTATTTTATTCAGACCATGCATTCCAAAATCGAGAAGGTCAAGTCATGCGAGTAATCATTTGGCAGGCGATGTGACGTCCGAGCCGGCATGGCAAACCAGGCCCGATCGCGCCAATCCTATTCCGTCGGCAAGCTCGATGGGCACGGGACCTGCGCTTCCAACGAAGGGTCGGTCCACTCGGACGAAATCCTTCACACCCGGCCGATAAAATGGAACAGATTGGGCCGTGTCGGCTGAGGAACTCGGATATCTTGTAATGCGTAATGCGCTGGCGGATAATGTTGGAACCGGCGTTCCATTGCTAAAGGGAGCGTGGACGGCCGGTTCGCCGCGCCCGGATTATGAGGCGAAGCGGAATGACCGTTGAGGCGCAGTTGGAGGTGGTCTGCGACGCTCCACGGAACTTCGCCGCGCTCAGGCAGGCTCTCATCGACCGTAAGCACAAGCTGCCCAAGCGGCTGGCCCAAGTCGCGGCCTTCACCATGGCGAACCCCGACGAAATCGCCTTCGGAACGGCGGCCAGCATCGCGCAGCGCGCGCAGGTGCAGCCGTCCACGCTGGTGCGCTTTGCGCAGGCGCTTGGCTATCAGGGCTTCTCGGACCTGCAATCCGTCTTCCGGGAACGTTTACGCGACCGCATACCAACCTACGAGGAGCGCCTTCGGGCCTTGCGGGGCCATTCGAATGCGGCCCTCAAGGTCGGCATCCTGTTTGAAGGCTTCGCCAATGCGGCCGAGCATTCGATACGGCTCCTGCGCGACCGCCTGCGGCCCGAGGTCCTCGACAATGCCGTGTCGCTGCTGGCCCAGGCCGATACCATCTACCTGATCGGCCAGCGCCGCTCCTTTCCGGTCACGGCTTATCTCAACTACACGTTTGGCAAGCTCGGGGTGAAGAACGTGCTGATTGGCTCGGCCTCGGGCAACGATCCCGAGACGCTGTCCTTCGCGACGCCGGCCGACGCCGCCATCGCGGTGAGTTTCACGCCCTATGCGTCCTCGACGGTCGAGTTCGCGCAGCGAATCGCCAGTTGCGGAACCCCGCTCGTGGTGATCACCGACAGTCCGTTCAGCCCAATTCTACCGTCGGCAAATGCTTGGTTCGAAGTAGTGGAGGAGGATTTCGAGGGGTTTCGCCCGATGTCGGCGACGCTCGCCCTCAGCATGGCCCTGGCGGTCGCGGTCGCCGAGCGCCGCGAAACCAAGTAGCGGGGGCGTTTGGGTTCAGAATCCGCAAACGCCGACGGGCTATAAGGAACGCACATTCTATATTGACGCCGAGTAGGAACCTGTGTTTCATTTCACTGACGGTGACAAGGCCGCGCCGACCAGCGCAGGCCTTAGTCCTGACAAGAACAATCCTCCGAGGGATGCGGCGGGTGAAGCCGTATCACCGGTCCTCGCCGCCCGGGATGAGCGCCGCCATGTCAGAAACTTCTGTTCTCGACGTCATCACGATCGGCCGGTCGTCCGTCGATCTTTACGGCGCCCAGATCGGCGGCCGGCTCGAGGACATGGCGAGCTTCTCCAAGGCTGTCGGCGGCTGTCCCACCAATGTCGCGGTCGGAACAGCGCGGCTCGGTCTCAAG
>CALMOK010000220.1:0-14837 GCA_937871825.1 uncultured Alphaproteobacteria bacterium | reverse complement strand
CCTCATCACCCGGGTCGGCGACGAGCACATGGGCCGCTTCATCCGCGAGCAGCTCGGCCGCGAGGGCGTCGACGTGTCGGGCATCCACACAGATCCCGACCGCCTTACCGCACTGGTGATCCTCGGCGTCAAGGACCAGCAAACCTTTCCGCTCATCTTCTATAGGGACAATTGTGCCGACAGCGCGCTCGACGTGTCGGACATCGACGAGGCCTATGTGGCGAGCGCCGCCGCCGTGCTGGTTACCGGTACGCATTTCGCCCGCCACGAGCCCAGCGAAGCCCAGATGCTCGCGATCCGCTTCGCCAAGAAGCATGGCCGCAAGGTGGTGTTCGACGTCGATTACCGCCCGAACCTGTGGGGTCTCGCGGGCCATGGCGCCGGCGAGAAGCGCTACATCAAGTCGGGTGGTGTCACGGCGCTGCTCAGCCAAGTGCTGCCCTTGTGCGACGTGATTGTCGGCACCGAGGAGGAACTGATGATCGCCGGTGGCGCCGACGAGCCGCTGGCGGCGATCCGTGCCGTCCGAACGCAAAGCACGGCGCTGATCGTGTGCAAGCGTGGGCCGCTGGGCTGCGTGGTGTTCGACGGCCCGATCCCTGACCGCATCGAGGACGGGATCAAGGGTCCAGGCTTCCCGGTCAAAGTGGTGAACGTGCTCGGGGCCGGTGACGCCTTCATGTCGGGCTTCTTGCGCGGCTATCTGCGGGGTGAGCCGATGGAGCGCTGCTGCGCCTTCGCCAATGCGGCTGGGGCCTTCGCGGTGTCGCGCCTGCTCTGTTCAGTGGAGTTTCCGACCTTCACCGAGCTTAGCCACTTCCTCAATGTCGGCTTGCGCACCCCGGTGCTGCGAGGCGACCGCGAGCTCAATCACATCCATTGGGCAACCAACCGCGACGCGCTCATCCCTGCGCATGCCCGGCCGACGTCGATCATGGCCTTCGCCATGGACCACCGCATGCAGCTCGAGGCGATGGCCGACGAGGTCGGGGCGCCGCGCGAGAAGATCAAGGCCTTGAAGGTGCTGGCGTTGGAGGCGACCGTGCAGGTATCTGACGGCCGTCCAGGATTCGGCATGCTGCTCGACGGTACCCATGGTCAGGACGCGCTTTTCCGCGCCACCGACCAGAACCTGTGGATCGGCCGCCCGGTCGAGAAGCCCGGCTCGCGCCCGCTCGACTTCGAAGGCGACGGCTCGCTTGCCACCTTTCTCAACGATTGGCCGATGGCCCATACCATCAAGTGCCTGTGCTTCAGCCGTCCCGACGATCCGCCGCAATTGACGGAGCGGCAGGACCGCGAGTTGCTGCGCCTCCACGATGCCGCGCGACGTAGCAACCGCGAATTGCTGATCGAGATCATCGCCGGCAAGCACGGGGTGCTCGGCGACGAGACGGTGGCGGCCGTTCTCCGCCGCCTTTACGGCCTCGGCATCAAGCCGGACTGGTGGAAGCTCGAAGGCCAGCCAAGCGCCGCTGCCTGGAGCGTCATCTCGGCCACAATCGCGGCAAACGACACCTTCTGCCGCGGCATCATGCTGCTCGGGCTCGACGCTCCGCTCGACGATCTGAAGGCGCAGTTTCGCAGCGCCGCCGCCTGCGCGGACGTCAAGGGCTTTGCGGTCGGCCGCACCATCTTCGCAGAGCCGGCGCGGGAATGGCTCGCCGGACGGCTGGGCGACGATGCCGTGCGCGACGCCATGGCGACCCGCTTCGGGCTATTGGTCGACGCATGGCGATCCGTGCGGGCCGCCTGACATCATCGCTTTGAGAAAACAGCACGGGACATAACGTTATGAGTACGATCCGATGGACGGCCGCGTAGGAGATGATCAGGTATCGGGGCCAGCAGATGACAGAGATCGACGGCGAGACGCTGCCGCTCTTGGCCGGCATGCGGGCCATCTTCGGCCATGGCAACGTGTCGGGCATGAGAGAGGCCCTGCACGTCGTGCGTGACAGCACCATCGACTTCGTGGCCCATGGCCGCCGCCTTGGGGCGGAGGCCCGCAAGGTGGCGAGCTTCTCGGAACTGGATCGGCCTTCACGGAAGTCCGGAACGCGACCGTAACCCAGCTGAATTTGATGACACCGACGCGGCCCCTTCGACGGGCGCGGGCGGCTACTGGTGGGATGTGGCCTTGCCGCAGGCTTCGGTGCGGCACGAGTCAAGACGGCCTACCAAGTTTATGAGCGGAAGCGCAGCCAACAGCGCGCTGTGAATTGAAAGAAGGGGGACACCATGGCAATCCGCATCGGCGCGAACCCGATTGGCTGGTCGAACGACGACCTGATCGAGATCGGCGGCACCACGTCGCTCGAAACCTGCCTCGCCGAGGCCCGCGCTGCCGACATCGTCGGCATGGAGCTCGGAAACAAGTTCCCGCGCAAGCCCGAGGCCCTCAAGGCTGCGCTCGCTCCTTACGGCATGGCCTGCATCGGCGGTTGGCACTCCATCGAACTGCTCCGGCGCTCGGCCGCAGAGGAATTCGAGGCCGCCAAGCAGCACCGCGACCTCCTCAAGGCGTTGGGCACGGACGTGTTCATCGTCTGCGAAACGTCGAACACTGTGCATGGCAGCCGCGGCACGCCGCTGTCGAAGCGCCCCATCATGGCGTCCGGAGATTGGGCGCCCTACGGGGCCAAGATCACGGATTTCGCGAGCCGCCTCGCCGACGAGGGCTTGAAGCTTTGCTACCACCATCACATGGGCACGATCGTGCAAACGGAAGCCGAGATCGACGCCTTCATGGCGGCCACGAGGGCACCGGCGAACCTGCTGCTCGACACCGGCCATGCCACCTGGGGCGGGAGCGATCCGGCCAAGCTCGCAGCAAGGTATCGTGATCGCATCACCCATGTGCATTGCAAGGATGTGCGCCTCGACAAGGCGAAGGCAGCCGAAGCGTCCGACCTCAGCTTTCTCGACGCCATCCTGGGACAGGGGAGCGAGCTCGGGGTTTATACCGTGCCGGGCGACGGCAGCGTCAACTACACAGCCGTGTTCCAGGCGCTGCCGGGCTATTCAGGCTGGGTCGTGCTGGAAGCCGAGCAGGACCCCGACAAGGCCAACCCGCTCGCCTACGCCAAGAAGGGCGTTACCCACCTCAAGGCGTGTCTCGCCGAAGCCGGCCTACACTGAGCTCAGGAGCGCGACCATGTCCGCCGCCTCGCCTCTCCTGGTCCGCCCTTCGACGCCCCATGCCGATGGGGACGTCCATGCCGTCACGCCGGGGAGCGCCGGCTGGACTTATATCGGCTTCGAAGTCTACGACCTCGCGCCGGGCCGCCGCGCTGTGCGCGACACGGGCGACTGGGAAGCCTGCACTGTATGCTGACGGGATGCGCCACGATGAGCGTGGGCGGTCAGGCTTTCGGCACCATCGGCGGCCGTGCGAGCGTCTTCCAAGGGCCGGGCTGGTCGCTCTAAGTGCCGGCGCAATCCTCGTGGAGGTCGTGGCCGAGGGGCCGTGCGAGATCGCTGTGTGCCAAGCGCCGGAAAGGGCAGCTTGCTGGCACGGGTGATCCCGCCCGAAGAGGTCGGCCAGGAAACCCGTGGAAAGGGCTCCAACATTTGCCACGTGCGCAACATCCTGCCCAACAACGGCACGGCCGAAGGCCTGCTCGTCGGAAGGTCGTGACTCCGGCCGGCAACTGGTCGAGCTATCCGCCCACAAGCACGATCAGGACAACCTGCCCCACGAGAGCCAGCTCGAGGAAACCTACTATCACCCCCTCAACCCGCCGCAGGGCTACGGCTTCGAGGATCGTGATGTGGTGCTGGGCCTAAGGTCTACCATCCGGTCGGGGCGCCGCATGGCTAACGATCTCTTCTACCTCAACGTTATGGTCGGCGCGACCCGCATCTGGCGCTTCCACAACGACCCGGCGCACGCCTGGATGCTGACAAGATCCTGAGCCTGCGCATTCTCGAACGACTGAACGACCAGTCACGATTTGCCAAATGCAATCGCAAGTGAAAGCAGCCGTTCCGCTATCGGCCAGGTTGCGCCAGCAGCGGACATCAGGTGATTGCCCGGAAGCGGACCTTCGGTTTCACGCCCAACGCGGCCATTCACCCAGCCCAGGTCGCACCTCCAAAGCGGACATCGCGCGATTGGGTCGGTTCGGCCGACGTGGGTGGAGCGAAATAGGCTCGACGCGGCGCAAGGCACCGTTCTGGCACCTGAGCGCTTCCTATTTCCCCGCGTGGATCGGGCAAGTTCGGGCATGGTGATTTGGGACCGGATTTGGAAAGCGGCAGCTGTTGCCGCTGTTTTTGCCTTGCCATTGGGCCGGCTGCTCGCTGCACCTTCCCTTTCGGGAAAGCCGGATCAGGCCACGGCGAAGACGACGACGATCAGCAACGCCGCGAGCGCGCGGGGGATGGCATGCCCGCTGTCGCGCGGGGTGAAGACCGGCACGGTCGCCAGCGTGAGATGCAGGTGGCGAGCGTCAGCCAGAACAGCGCGAGCGCAGCGCCCTGCTGCTGGGTCTCGATGAACGCACCGGCCAGCGGGAGGGCCGCGCCGAGATACAGGCCCTGGTTGGCGAGCATCAGGTTCAGGAGAAGCTGCTTCTGCAGTAAGGCTCGGCGGGGTTCAGTGCGCGCCGGATCGGGCCGATGGCTCCAAATGTGTAAGCGACCGCATCGACCAGCATGAGTGCCGCGACCGCGTACCAGAGCCAGCTCAGATGATAATGCAGCATCTCAGGCAAGTCCCAAAATCAGGGGGACTGCAGCCGCGGTCATCAGCATGGCTGTAAGGCCGTGGACGCCGAACGCGGTTCTGGCCGAGCCTTTCGCGGCGAGGATGAGCGACATGTCGCCAGTCGGGATCATGGCCTCGATCAACAAGATGATGCCGAGCAGATACGGGGTGCCCCAGACTATCAGGGCCAGCACGACGAGCCCGGAAACGATGTCGCGCAACCCTTTAAGGCGCAGCCATCAGACGATGTTTTGTTCCTCTTCGGGGAGTGGCAGCCCCGAAGAGGAAAAGCCGGGAGCGGGGTGAACGGGAACAGCGCATCACCGCAACCGCGCGCTCGATCGCGGCAAGCGAGGGATGGAGCGCCGTCACGATTCGCCGCCTTGCCAACGAGATCGAGTACAGCCAGCCCGTGCTCTACTCGCATTTCGAAAACAGGGATGCGATCGTCGCGGCCGTCGCCTTGGAAGGGTTTCGGGAACTCGCAACGGCGCTTCGGGAAGCCGCTCCCCAGTCGGTGGATCGTCAGACCGCGTTGCGCAGCGTCGCCAACGCCTATCTGGGCTTCACCGCCGAACATCCGGCGCTCTACGAGGCCATGTTCGCAATGCCGACGAGCCTGGAGTTCGCGAAAGCCGACACGAAGCCGGAATTGAAAGATGCCTTTGCGACCTTGGCCGCTGTTGTCACACCGTCAACCAGCGGCGATGAGGTCGCAACCGAGACATTCTGGGCACTTCTTCATGGGCTCGCGGAGCTGGAACGATCGGGCCGGATCAGGCGCAACGCCCGTGACGAGCGCTTGGCGCTGGTCATCGACAGATGGATCCAGGCTCAAGAGACCTGACGCGATCAGCGGCTGTTCCCGAAACACCATCCTTTTATGAAAACACAGAAGTGTTGGTGGAAGGGCAGCGAAAGTCTGTATTGGGTCGGCGGTAAGCGCACGCGAAGGTCAGCTTCATCGCGTCAGCAAAGGCGTGCTTTCGGCAGACGAAGCGGGGTGAAGTGACCGCTTGATGCGTGGCCCAACAGTCTTATGACTTTCAACGACAAGCACCAGTTGACCTCAGCCCTGAGTTCTTCAAGCGACCAAAGTTGAAATGGCAAACGACACACGCACCCCCATCCTGCCGGCCCACATTGAGGAAACCGTACAAGCCATTGCCGAGGTACACTTGCAGCATCACCGGCAGGCAACACCCGTTCACCGCGCCGTCGATCGCATGACCAGCATTGTGGCCCGGCCAAGGTTCGTCGGCCTGATGACCTTGGTCTTCGTCCTCTGGATCTTCTTCAACCTAGCTATGCAGCTGACAGGGCGAGAGCCAGTGGACCCGGTTCCGTTCCCCGGGCTCGAAGGTGCCGGAACGATGACTGCTCTCTACATCACAGTCTTGATCTTGATAACACAGCGACGCGAGAACGAGCTTACTGAACACCGCCAGTAGCTAACTCTGGAACTTGCGATTTTGGCTGAGCAGAAATCTGCCAAGATCATCGAGCTTCTAATGAAGCTGCGACAAGACCACCCCGAAATCGCCAATCATGCAGATGCCGAAGCCTCTGCGATGTCGGCGCCGGCAGATCCTCAAGCCGTGCTTGAGGCCATCAAGAGCACGCATGGGGCAGAGGGCTCAAGCGAGATTGCTAGCCCTGATTGATTTTCTCGACTGCGTGAACCGGGTTGGGTGTCTCACCCAGCATCGACCTGTCAGCTCTTCGCAAGGCTCATCGCAGCCTACATCACACGTTCTTGCGGCGTGAACTCCAGCATGAACCGGGTGCCGGGGTCGGCGTTCTGCCACTCGGGCTTGCCGCCGAGTTGACGGCTGAGCCGCGCGATCAGCCTCATGCCGAGACTATTGGACTTCGTTACGTCGAACTCTGTTGGGCGACCCGGCCCATGGTCGCGGACCTCGAGAAGCAGTCCGCCATGATCTAGGGCCTTGACCGTGAGGCGCACGTCTCCTGCCGCTGTGGGAGGCGCATACTTGATCGCGTTGGTGACCAGCTCGTTGGCGAGCAGCCCCAGGGGCACGGCGTCATCGGTAGAGATCATCATCGGGGCAATGTCATAGCTGACCGCGTGCTTGGGACCGGAAGCCACGAACTGCTCACACAGGCCGCCGAGAAAGTCGGAAAGATCGACCCTGTGAACCTCGTCAGCTCGCCAAAGGCGGTCATGCACGGCCGCGATGGTCTGCACACGGGCCTCCGCATCGGCGAGCGCTCGACACACCCCGTCATCCTGGGAATCCCGCCTTTGTATGCTCAGGAGGCCTGCGACGATGGACAGGCTGTTTTTCACCCGATGGCTGATCTCCTTGGTCATCACGGCCTGGTGTTCGAGCGCCTGCCGGAGCTGCGCATCGGTGATGCGTAGGGCCTCCTCCGAGTGCTGTCGCTCGATGGCTACGCCGAGCAGGTTGGCAAAGCCCTGCATAAAGGCGAGATCGGCCGCGGTAAACCGGCCCTCGGTGGAGGTGTCTACCTCAAGCACACCGAACTTTTTGCCGCCGCTCTGTAGCAGCACATTGATGGCTCGTTTGACTTCATGGTCAGCAAGGATCCTTGGAGTGCGGAAGCGAGTTTCGCCTTGCAAGTGATTAGAGATGACGGGTTCGCCAGTCTGAAATGCGTAGCCTGCCGGGCTGCCGAGATCAGCCTCAGCGCGGGCAGCGCCAACATAACCAGGCTTCCAGCCGACCCCTGCCTGCAGAAGGAAATCGCCGTCCTTCGGCAGATACTGCATGACCTTGCACAGCTTGACCTGCATCCCTTCCGCACACACCCGGGTCGCTTCCTGTAGAAGCGCCTGAACGTCATGGTTTTGCAGAGCGAACAGGCCAAATTCGGCCGTTAGCTGTTGCTGGCGCAGCCGGTAGGCTAGCTCCTCAGCGGTGGTCCCGCCCTGCTCAGGCGAGACGGCCGGGGCGGCTCTGCGTCGATTGTCCATCGTCTCTTTCAGATCATTCTGTTGCGAGGGCGTAGATCGGCGGGCCGTGGAGTTTGTCACTGCTTGTCCATGATGCGCCTGCGCCGCTTCCAAGTGGCGACTTTGCGTAGCAAACGTGAAAGCTGCTCCACAGAATAGGGCTTGTGCAGCAGCTCGAACCCGTAAGTGCCGTTCTGCGCCAGCACGTGGCTGTAGCCGGAAGCGAGCAGCACCGGCAGATCATGGTGCTGGCGACGGATTTCTTGAGCGAGGTCGATGCCGTTCATGCCCGGCATCACCACGTCCGAAAACACCACATCGAAACGGGCAGCATCCTTGGCCAGTTCAGCCAACGCCTCCTCGGCGTTGTTGGCCAACACGGGCATGTAGCCGAGGTCTTGCAGCGTTTGGACCGCAAAGGTGCCCACATCGGCGTTGTCCTCGACCACCAGCACGCAGGTGCCGTGCCCGTCCATCAGCGGCTCGGGCTCTCGGTCTTCCTCCGTTGGTATGGCCTCAATGACGCGCGGCAGGTACAGGGTAAACGTGCTGCCTTCGCCGACCTTACTCGCGACCATGACCTCACCGCCAGATTGCTTGGCAAACCCAAACACCTGCGATAGCCCGAGGCCGGTGCCCTGTCCCACGCTCTTAGTGGTGAAGAACGGTTCGAAGATGTGTTCCAGCCGCTCCTCCGGGATACCATTGCCGGTATCGCTGATGGACACAGCAACGAACGCGCCGGAAACGGCTGGGTGAGCGCGTATGGCGGGCATCACCTCGGCCGCTTCGACGCGGATCGTGAGCTGTCCCTGGCCGTCCATAGCGTCGCGGGCGTTCACGGCCATGTTCACCAGCGCCGTATCGAACTGGCTCGGATCAGCCTGCACAAAACAGGGCTTCTCCGGCAGCTCCGTCACAATCTCGATCCGGGGGCCGGTCAGCGTCTCCATCATGCCGGAAAGGGACCGCACGCTGTCACAAGCGGCAAACACCTCTGGCTTGAGCGCTTGGCGCCGCGCGAATGCGAGCAACTGCGCTGTCAGCTTGGCAGCCCGGTCGACAGTTTCCGAAATCGCCGTGACATAGCGGGCCCGTCGCTCTTCGGCGAGGCTAGGCCGCTTCAGCAGGTCCGTGGACGACTTGATGACCGTCAGCAGATTGTTGAAGTCGTGAGCAACTCCACCGGTGAGCTGGCCGATCGCCTCGAGCTTCTGGGACTGACGCAGGGCCTCTTCCGTTCGCCGATGGCTCGTCGTTTCAACGCCAACCCCGGTGCGGCGAACCGGATTTCCATCCGCATCGTGGTAGGTACGGCCGCGAGAAAGCACCCAGCGAATCGAACCGTCCGGATGGCAAAGGCGATATTCCAGCTCGAGATCGCCAGATCGCACCAGGCCTCCGCCCATTGTGGCTTTCAGGGCGGTTCGGTCGTCGGGATGAACGTTGGCGAGGAACTCCGTACGCGGAATCCCACCGGGCCCGCGATCCGGATCGAGCGCATAGAGTCTGGCAATGGCAGCGTCGTAGAAAAACAAGTCGCTCGCGACTTGGTACGTCCACACTCCCACTCCACCGACTGCCGAAAGTGCCAAACGCGCGAAATCCTGGGTGTCACGCAGGAGGGCTTCACGCTCCTTTTCGGCCGTGACATCCCGGCCAGTGGCATAGGTCACGTCTCCGGCCGGCGCTGCAACCCACGAGATCCACCGCGTCGAGCCATTCTTGTGGCGGTAGCGGTTGAGGATCCGAGGCATTCCTCCTTCGGCCGCCTCCGAGTATGCCTCGACCGTCTGGGTGTGATCCTCCGAAAGCACAAATTCGTTGACGTGGTGCCCGACGAGCTCGTGCGGCGAGTAGCCAAGCAGGCGGCTCCACGCTGGATTAACCCGTCGGAACACCCCGTCGAAGTCGATGATCAGCATGAGGTCAGGTGCGGTGTCCCACATCAGGTCCCGCTCCGTCGTGCGTTCCTCGACACGCTGTTCCAAGGCTGCGTTCAGGCTGCGGACCTCAGCAAGAGCTTGCTCAAGGTTTTGCTGGCTTTCCTTCAGGGCTGCGGCACCCCGCACGCGCGAAGTTGTTTCGTTGACGAAGATGAACAAGCCAGCAGCAGCGCCATTGCCGTCGAGCACGCGCGAGTAGGAGAAGGTGAACCAGGTGTCCGCCGCTCCACGGTCGGTATCCAGCTTCCAGGGCAGGTCCTCGAAACGACGGCTGCGGCCCAGGAAGGCATCATTGATGATGGGCTTTGCCTGCTCCCAGGCATCCGCCCAGACCTCGTCGAAGCGCTCGCCCATGGCCCAAGAAAACCGGGGTCCAAGCAATGGGGCATAGGTGTCATTGAAGAAAAAATGCAGGTCCGGCCCCCAGGCCAGGATCATGCTTTCGGGTGAGTTGAGAATGAGAGAAAGCGCGGTCTTAAACTCGGCGGGCCACACCTCAGGACGGCCAAGTGGGTGATCCGACCAGTCGCGCTCGCGGATCATCCGGGCGGCTTCGCTACCACCCGCGAGGAAAGGCAGTGAGCCGCTCACGTGAGCAGGTCGCTGTTGCTGCGGCTACGCACAGCATGGACTGTCCGGTGTGACTGAAAATCGAGCTCTCGTTCATCGAGCAGGCGCAATGCGGCGCGGACGATCTCGCTGAAGTTGCCGTATCGCCCCGAAGCGAGCAGTCGCACCGCAACAGCATTGAGCTCGGGGCTGAGGGAGACAGTGGTCGTGATACGTGAGGCCATAGCTTTCCATGGAGTGTAGTAATCTTTGTTACAAGGGTTCAACGCGCCGCATATGTCTTCCTTCAATCGGCTGTGTGTTGCCATATCTCGCATTTCTGGGTTGGGTCGCAATTGCCGGGAGCCTTGGTCCGCTGACATGAAACATCGGTCCCGAAAGCCGACATCCCGCTTCCGGCCACGCTCACCCAAAACGCGACCGTTGTCTCTCCGGCCATTCCGGCCATGGGAGAAAGACAATGGGACAGTCACAGTACGATCCTGGGTTCAAGCGGCGGCCATGGAACGCTGGCCGGAAACCCGGGGCGAAACGGGCGCTCAAGCCGCAACAGGTATGGGCCGTTCGGTTCCGGCTCGACCAGGATCAGCGGCTTCGGGATCGAGCCATGTTCGATCTGGCGATCGACAGCAAGCTCCGCGGCTGCGACGTCGTGAGGATGAAGATCGGTGATCTTGTGATCGGCGGACAGGCTCGATCGCGCGCGATCGTCGTCCAGCAGAAAACGGGTCGGCCCGTTCCAGTTCGAGTCGCTCGATCCTGCCCGGAGCAGCATCCTCGCTTGGTTGGAGCGTCGAGGCGGCACGCTGGATGACTTTGTGTTCCCAAGCCGAATCGACCATGCCCGTCACATGAGCACTCGTCAGTACGCCCGGTTGGTAGACGAGTGGGTGACCAGCATCGGCTTGCGCCGGGAGGATTATGGCACGCATTCGCTCCGACAAACCAAGGCGGCCATCATTTACAAGCAAACGGGTAATCTGCGGGCCGTGCAAATCCTGCTCGGTCACACCAAGATCGAGAGCACAGTTCGGTACCTCGGCGTCGACATTGAGGATGCGCTCACCCCGGCCGAGCGCACGGAGATATGAGCTGCCGCGCAGCCCCTTGCATGGCTGCGCGGCTTCGCGCCCATGCTGGTCATTCAGCATGAGTACGAGAGCATCTAGAACCAGCCGTCCATGCTATGCGAAGCTCACGAATTCCGTACGGAAATTGCGAGCGCATTTGGGTTGGAAACCAACTCAGGACGCCTAAAATCCATCGTGGCCGCTCGGATCAGCCCGTACCTCACGCTTCGGATCCTTGACGCCTCCCTGCTTGGGACGGTCCATGGCACATGGTCGTGTCATGGGCCACAGCATGTCAGACACGAAGGCAGGAGAAATATCCCACGACTCGTCGGCAACTGGCGAAGGCTCAGAACGTTCGTTGCAGGCGATGTTGCCCCTGCAGGCATCGCACCGGAGTTCGAGTATGCCCGCTAAAGAGAAAACCCTGACCGACGCATTTTACGAAACACTGAAAGACGTCTACTACGCCGAGAAACAGTCGGTACGGGCGCTGACCAAATCCGCCAAGGCGGCCAAAGCTCCCGAGCTGAAGCAGGCCTTTGAAGAGCATCGCGACGAGAGTGCCAAGCAGGTCGAGCGGCTGGAACAGGTTTTCGAGATTTGCGGCAAGCCGGCCCGCGCCAAAACCTGCGAAGCCATGCAGGGCATCGTCCATGAAATGCAGGAAGATCTTGAAGATTTCGCCGGAACGCAGGCTGCTGATGCGGTTTTGATCGGCTGCGCACAGGCTGTCGAGCATTATGAGATCGCTCGTTATGGCCTGCTGAAGACCTGGGCCGGTAAACTTGGACTGAAAGAGGCCGTCAGCTTGCTCGATCAGACATTGCAGGAAGAGAAGGCGGCCGACGAGAAGCTGTCGCAGGTCACCGAAGCGATCGTCAATTCCGAAGCCGGCCAAGGTGAGAACCAGGACGAAGACGAAGAATCCGAAGAGGTGAGCGAGGACGACGAAGCGAACCAGAAGCTCGCCAACTCGGACGACGCCGGCAAGGCACCGACCAAGAAGCCGGCCCATAAAGCCAAAAGCTAAGTCATAAGGGCGGCGCGCGATGCGACACACAAAAACCGAGCCATCGCGCTCCGCAGCGCCGGCCGGGCCCACCGTGCCGCCTCCAGATCCTGCCAATCTTGCTTCCGTCCTCAGCCGTAATATCGGTGCGCTGCAAGCGCGTCGCCGCGACGAGGAGCGCAAGGCAAGCAGGCAAGAGAAGATCGCCGAAGCCATCACTCGGTTCACGGGCAGTATGGCATTTGTTTACATTCATGTTGGGGTTTTTGGTTTGTGGATCGCCTTGAATGCGGGACTTGTTCCCGGAATCAAGCCTTGGGATCCCACATTCGTGATCCTCGCCACCGAAGCCTCGGTTGAAGCGATCTTTCTCTCGACGTTTGTCTTGATCAGCCAGAACCGCGCTGCTGTTCTGGCAGACAAGCGAGCAGACCTCGATCTCCAGATCAATCTGCTGGCCGAGCATGAGATCACCCGACTGCTGACGTTGACGGTTGCGATCGCGACCAAGCTCGGCGTGGACCTGTCCGGCCAGCCGGAGCTAAAGGAACTGGAACGGGACGTGGCGCCTGAAGCCGTTTTGAACGAGATCGAGGATGCATCGGAAGATGCATCCGCTTAGATCATGTGTCACCTTGCGACGCGGATAAAGGCCAACATCATTCGCCATTGGATCCCGCAAGGGTCCGTATGACCCCCTGATAGCTCGGCTGCGAGGTCCATGACCAAGTCACCAAGGGCCCAGTGAGTTTCCGGAGGATCCACCCGGCTGCCAGGATCCGACCCGCAAGGACTTGCACGGTGGCTCGGATTGAACGCTCAAGCCTAATCCCAATTCGGCGAATTGCCTTACTCAACATCATCGGGAGGCCTTTTGGGCAGACCGGTCCCGTCGCGGCTGCGGCTAGCCGCGGCCGCGTTCGTGGCACCAGGGGCCGCCATCCTGGCAGAAGTTCAGCCCCTGAGCAGTCTTATGAGGATTCAGCCCTCGTCCGCCACGGAGATGAACCTATTGAAGTGCGCAAGCAGGTCGGCCGGATCATCAAAGATTGCAACACATCCGGCTTCGCGCAGGCTCGCTTCCGGGAAGCCGCCACAACGGAAGCCGATTGTCCGCAGGCCGGCCTTGCTGGCCGCCTCTGCATCGTAAGGCGTGTCGCCGATAACCACGACCTCGGATTCGCGGATACCTTCGAGCTTGCTCATTGCGGCCTGAAAAATATCGGGATGGGGCTTGGACTTTTCGGCGTCATCCGATGATGTTTCGGCATCGGTCAGTTCCTCGATACCGGCGATCTCCTGATAGGTTTTCAACTCGTCGGCCTTCGCGGAAGAAGCCAGCACGGTCTTGATCCCGTTGGAGCGAAGCCGTTCGAAAAGGGCCGGCACCTCGGGAAAAGCTTTGATTTGAGAAAGGTAGCGTTCTTTCAAGATCTTCCCACGGTGCTTTTCAAGATCGGATCCCTTTTGGTCGATCTCCTGCCGGTCCAGAAAAACCGGCAGCAGCTGGTCGCCGCCCTTGCCGATCTGATCGCGAATGGCTTTCAGCTCGAAGTCGTGCCCGAAGCCTCGAAATGCGTCCTGCCACGCCTTGGCGTGCTGGTCGACCGAGTCGATCAGCGTTCCGTCCATATCGAATATGACTGCCTTGACCATTGTTTTGCTCCCAGAGGTCAGGATCAACCCGCCGTTTGGTCCGGAGTTCGCGCGATTGCACTGTATTACTTCGGGTCGGGGCCGAGCATAGTCGTCTGATCGGGAACGACGAAGGGGCAGGACGGGAGCGTCAAGTTTCAATCTCTCGACTGCCAGCAGCACCGAACTCGCCGGCGTGATCGCCCCGTCGCCGTACAGGAGGGCGGCTCCGAGTAGGCCGAGTATCAGCAGAGCAGCGCGCCAGGAGCGGGGCGGTACCTCCCGGGCCCGCGGCAGCGCCATCAGGGCGACAATATCGTCTTCTCCCGATTGTCCGAACGCAGGACCAGGTTCGCGTACTTGACTGCGAGTGGTCATGCCCGGCATCGGCGGTATCGAACTTGCGAAGCAACTTCGGCGTCGCGTGCCTGACATGCCGGTCGTGCTGGCGAGCGGATACAGCCACGCGCGCCGCGTAGGGAAAGCACGGCTTTTAGCTGCTGCCCAAACTGTATTCGGCCTAGCAGCTCTCCAACACGCTTCGGCGAGCGACACGACGCCAGTCGTTCCTGACGCGCCCCACGCCCTCGCGGCCCCAGATCGGGCCGTGCTCGCGTGGCTCCTGCAATGAGAACGAGGACCAATGAGAAAGGCTTGAGGTTTCCGATGCGAGTTGGACGAAGCTCAGTTCAGGGCCGCCCCATCGCCTGAAATCAAGCAGTCCAACCGTCATGTGCCCAGCTTCATGAGCAGCGTCGGCACCTCAGCCGACAGATCCCGGGCCAGGAACCCCACACGTCCGATCCGTTCTCCCAGGAGGCGACCCGCCTCGCCATGGAGGTGGACACCCCAAAGCGCAGCCTGCACTGGGGTTGTCCCACGGGCAAGAAGGCCGCCGATGAGCCCGGCCAGAACGTCGCCAGATCCCGAGGTCGCGAGGCCAACGCCGCCACCC
>CALMOK010000219.1 GCA_937871825.1 uncultured Alphaproteobacteria bacterium | reverse complement strand
GCTCGCGGCCGAGAACGAGTTGCGGGGAAGCGGGCTCAACTAGTCGATTTTCCGGTTCAGCTTCGTTTATGGCGATAGGGACGGACACCTGGAGTTGCTGCCTGGGCATGCGGTGAGTGGCAAGATGCATCCCGCTCGCACGATGAGCATGATCCACCATCGCGACGTCGCCTCCGCCGTCACCCTTGCCCTCGCCGGTACGATGGACGGGCGGATCGTCAACATCGTCGACGAGGCGCCGACTTCCATCTACGAGCTGGCCGGCGAGAGGATGGAAGTGTCATCCGAGCCGCTGCAGAACCCATGGCACCTTCACGTCGACGGCTCGCTTGCGCGCAGCCTTGGGTTCCAGCCAACCATACGGACGGTCCATCAGGCCGTGCGCGACAAGCTGATGTGATGCTTCCCAAGAGTGCCCCCGTGCGGGCTCCTGCGATGTACGGGGTTCGCGGCTTTTACGACGTTTCGCGGACGTGTTGCATGACCCAACCAGCATCGCGGCAAGGCCGGCAGGACGGATGACGCATCCCTCAACAAGTGAAGAAGCGGTTCATGCCGGGGACGTCGGACAGGAAAGTCTCGATTTCGGCGATGCGCCCCTCGCGCAGGCGACACACGGTGGCGAGATGCTCGTCAAGCTGCACACCATTCCTTTCGGCGGTATTATGCAGGCTGAGGGCCATGTTGTCGCGACTGAGCAAAATGTCTTCCAGCTCGAACGACAGGCTGTAGCTCGCGATCAGTTGCGCCCGCTCGACCATGGCGTCGGCACCGACCGCCGTCCCGGAAATCGCATTGTCTCCCGGCAACGTCCATGTGGCGTCATCATGGAACAGTTGGCGCATCGCTGGCCAGTCTTGACCAACAAGCGTGGCGTGGAAGGCTTTTGCAATCTCTTCGGGCGTGGGCATGGGGCGCCCCCTTTGTCCTGCACAGATGCTTGTAATGATCGCGATCATCCACGGCAGCATTGCCGGATGCTACAGGTTTGCCGCCGGCTGACCAGATCATCAGCACCGGCTAAGCTAGGCAGTGCGAGGGGCCGTCCGGCTGGTGCATCAGTCTCGATGCGCCACACCGAGCGAGCGGTACAGCGCCATCATTTCGTCCCGGTAGCGGGTTCGCGAGAAGGTCAGCGCGAACGCGCGATTGACGTGGCCGATGTCGGACAGCGTGGAGGCCGGCAGGGCCGTCACGCGGTCGATCGCGCCACGGAGGGCGGCCACGTTCCCGCTGGCGAACAGCAAGTCGGGCGGTTGCCTGACCAGGAGTTCGGGGATGCCGCCGATATCCGCTCCCAAAATGACCTTCCCGGCCGCCATGGCTTCCAGCACGGACAGCGGCGCGTTCTCATACCATTCGGAGGGAAGGACGACCGCCAGGGCGCCCTTGACGAGGTCGGCGAGGTCCTGCCCGGTCCTGTGGCCCAGGAAGGTGACGGGCGCGGCGAGGTCCGCGGCGAGCTTGCGCAAGCGCTCCTCCTCGGGGCCCGTCCCGGCGATCAGCAAGGGAACCGGCGAGCCGGCCACCGCCTCCACCAGGGTGGCCAAGCCCTTCTCGGGCGACAGCCGCCCGAGGTAGAACAGATAGTCGCCGCGCTCATAGGAGGGCTCGGCCGCCGCCACGTCGATGAAATTCGGGATGAAGACGAGCTTTTCGGCCGGCCAGCCCCATTCCTCGAGCTTGGCCTTGTAGAAGAGGCTCGGCGTGACCACCCGGTCGAGCGTCTTGCGGTAGGTCCGCAGGGCCTGGTGCACGATCGCCTCGGCGGCAACGACGGCGCTGACCGAAAGCGAATCCTTGACGCATCGATGAATGGCCACGTTGAGGAGGTTGCCGCTGCGGCACCGCTCGCAGATGCCCCCGCTGTTCAGCATCTTGAAGGCCGGGCAGGCGAGCTTGAGGTCGTGCGCCGTGTAGACGGACGGGATGCCGCGCTCCTTCAGCACCGGCATGATGGCGGGCGAGAGGTGATGGTAGGCGGCGTGCACGTGGGCGACGTCGGGACGGTAGTCGTCCAGCAACAGCTTCAACTTATTCTGCGCCTCGAAGGAATAGATCACCTTCAAGGATTTGCGGAGCTTTTCGGCGCTCGATTTCATGTCGCCGAATTCGATGTTCTCGACGAAATAGCGGGACCACTCGCTCGGAACGTTCTTCCAATGCTGCATGGAAAAGAAGGCGTTGTCCCAGCCGGCGTCGCGGAACAGCGCCGCGTGGGCGAAATAAACCTTGTCGGAGCCGCCGCGCTCGTAATGGTAGCTGTTGACGGAAAGGAGCCGCGTCATGGTGAGGCCAGCCCGCTCAATCGATCGGTGGCGGGTTGTCCCGGAGCCGGGCCGCGTCCACCGTCGTCATGCTGAAGGTCTGCCACGTGTCGGTCACCTTCTTGAAACGACCGATCGCAATGTCGTCGTTGTTGTTCTGATGGTCCCATTTGGCATCGAGCGACCGCCAATAATCGCCGCCCGCGCAGGCCACGAAATCGGCCTCGTCCCGGTCGTCGTCCCCGTCGGGATCGTCCAGCACCAGCCGCGCCTTGAAACGCGCGAAAACCCCGCCGATGTCGGCGGGATCGATCGTCGCCTTGCCGGCCGCCGGAAAGAAATGGAAGGCGAAGCCGTGCTTCAATTTCACCGCGAGGGCGCCATCCGGCAGGGTCTTCACGTCGGCCGGCTCGTTCTTGTTGTCGGCCAGCGACTCGGCATAGTCCCGCCCGGTGATGCCGTTCCCCGACCCCTGCCGTTCCCAGACCTGCCGCTGCTTGCTGAAGACGTAAAGGTCGAGGTCCTTGAGTTCCACGCGGGTGTTGGTCGCCTGGCTACCGTAGGCCGCCTCGTAGACGATGCCCCACGGAAGGGCGGCGCGCCACGCTTCGCCGTTCTTGCCCGCGTGGTCGCCCATGTTGACGCGCGGGTGAACGAACCAGCTCGAAGCCGTCACGCCGTGGGGTATTTCCTGGCTGGGCCTCGACATGTCGTTGAGGACGCGCGCCAGCGCCTTCGGGGTCGACGGCGCGTCGCTTGACTGAGCCCCCGCACCGGACAGCGGCGACGCGGATGCCAGCAAGGCGAGCATCAAGACGGGATAGGTGCGGGATGTCGTAAGCATTTGCCTGGTGACTCGCTGTACGGGATGCAACGCAGGTTGCGACGGCGGTGCGACATTGTCATGGCGGGGCACGTCGATGCTGGGTTTCCGTTTCGTCATGCACAGCATGAACATGAGCCGGCGCGCCCCTTCAAAGCGCCCGCTCCAGCGCCGCCCGGGTCAGGACGCCGGCCCGCCGGGTGTTGCCGGCGATGAGATGGCGCGCGATGTCCCGGCCGATGTCGGCGAACACGAAGGGCAGGGACGCCTTGGCGAACCGTCGGCAGAACTTCACGCGGTTGCGCGTCAGGTAATAATCGGACAGTTCCGACCTTTGCCCGAAATCGTTGGTGCCGATCGAGGCCCCGACCTTGTGGTAGACGATCGACTTCGGCGCGAAGCCGAGGCGGAACCGCACCCGCGCCCGCTCCGCCCAGTCGAGTTCCTCGTAGTAGAGGAAATAATCCTCACTCATCGGGCCGATGGCGTCGAGGCAGGTCTTTGAAATAAGCGTCGAGGCGCCGCTGACGAAGCGCAACGCGCGCTCGATCGCCGCGACGTCGACGGGATCGTGCCGCGAGGCCCCGAAGCCGAGCGGGTGCGCCCGGCCCTTGGTGCTCGAGAACGAGCCGCCGGCATAGTTCTGCACGGCATCGGGCTTGTCCATGTAGCACAGGGTCGAGCCGCACAGCCCGATGGCGGGATCCGCCTCCATGCGGGCGACGAGCTCCCTCAGGCTGGCGGGGTCGACCTCGGTGTCGTTGTTGAGGATCCAGGCATAGTCGAACCCGCCGTTCGCCGCCGCATAGCGCAGGCCGGCGTTGTTGCCGCCCGCGTAGCCGAGGTTGCCGCCCGTTTCGAGCAGGACGACGTCGCGCGCCTCCATCGGGGCTGCGGGGCTGCTTTCGCGGAACCGGAACAGAGGCCGCTCTTGGCGGGCGGCGGCCTCGTTCAAGGCGTCGAGCCGCGCCCCGCCCCAGTCCCGCAACCGCTCGACCGAGTCGTTGGGAGAAGCGTTGTCCACGAGAACGATGTTGAAGCTGGGGTAATCCAACGCGAAGAAGCTTTCCAGACACGCGATCGTGTCGGCCCAGCCCTTGTAGTTCAACAGGATCACGCTGACGGTCGCGCCGGTCGTCATTCACCGCACCCGATGGTTCGAGGGGAATACACCGTCACGCCGAAACCCTGTCGGCCGAGGCGGCTTCGCTCCGGGGCCAAGCGGCCGGGCCCTTCAAGCGGCCGCGCGCCGGCCCATCGCGTCTCGCAGAAAGGTCGTGAGGTAGTCCTCATAGGCCGACAAGCGGTCGAGGGCGAGCGGCAGGCCCTTGGCGATGTCGGCCTTCATGGTGTCGCGCTTGTCGAAGGCTTGCAGCACGAAGGCTTCGGCGGCATCGGTCCCGGTGGCGCGGCCGTCCACGAACCAGTTGTAGCCGAGGGTGCCGAACAGGCCGTTGAACTTGCGGCTGTAGGCGATGGGAACGACGGGAACGCCGGCAGAGAAAGCCGCGATGCAGGCGTGCATCCGCCCCGCCACCAGCAAGTCGAGCCCCGCGATGAAGCTCTTCGCCTCGATCGAGGTTTCGAACTGGGGCGAGGCGTGAACCGAGGGAAACTCGGCCTGGATCGTCGCGATGGCCGAATTGTCGTCGTCCCGCCCGCCCGAGCCCAGCACGTGGGGAACCAGCCAGATCTCGACGCCGGGGCGCTTGGACAGGTCGGCGATGAGCCGGCGCGTCAGAGCCGCGTAATCGAGCACCATGCCGAGTTCGTTGTTGCCGGTGTAGCCGCCGTGGAACAGCAGCCCCGACACGTTGAAGCCGACGCGGATGGGGCTTCCGGGCGGGCGCGGGGCCGGCCGCGTGAAGGGGAGCCTGAAGGCGACGTCGATCGCCTCGTCGACGTTGCCGGTGATCCCCATCGTCTTCAGCACCGCGCTCGACATCGCGTCGCGGGCATAGACCCGCTTGCACATCCGCATGGCCAACCGCGCCGCCTTCGCCGCCCAGGGCTGGTTGAAGGGGCCGATCGTCTGCGGGGCGAGCACAAGGGGCTTCCGGAACACCAGAGCGGCCGCCATCTTGGTGCCGGTCTGAAACATGAAGCGCTCGCGGCCATAAATGTCGGCGAAACTGTCGCCCTCGCTGATGTCCAGCACGACGTCGCAGCGCATCAGCGCCTTGGCGAAGCCCGACCGGAACTTCGCGACATCCCTCAACTTGAGAAAGGCGCCCGGCTCGACGTTGGGCAGATCGGGTTCGGCTTTGCTTTCGAACCACACCCCGAGCAGGATGAAATGCGGCAGAACCCCGACCCGCGCGGCGGCAGCGGATAGAATGGAGATATGCGCCCTCGTCAAGGCATCTATGCCCAGATTTGGATGTTTGAGAGAGTGCCAAAGGAGACCAATGGTGCATGTTGCAGGTTTTCGAGCAGTCAAGGCCTGAGACATGCTTCAGATTTCCCCTTCGTAAACCATGGTTTCGATCGTGGCGCCTCGGCGCGATCAGACTTTTAAGCGAGCGAAATCAAGGCCGGCCACGATCGAAACGTGAATTGATGATGTTTCCCCGCGATCCGTGTTAAAGGAAAAGCCGCCGCGGTCAACCGACGAGCATCGCCATGCGGCCAACGGAAATTCCGCGCGCCTTTAAGCGGCCACCACTGTAATTATTGCCCGCCCCGGCGAATATAACCGATTCTATACTGGTGTGATCGCCCCTGATACGCCGAGGGCGCCGCTCGCTCCGAATGGCCCCGTTGGGAATGCCGCTTACCCGCGCCCCACGAACGGCATCTTGGTGGCCATGATGGTCATCGACTGCACGTTGGCATCGAGCGGTAGGTTCGCCATCAGCACCACCGCCTCGGCCACGTGGCGGACGTCGAAGGTCGGCTCGACCTCGACCGACAGGTTGGCCTGCAGGACGCCCTTCTTCATCTGCTGCGCCATCGGGGTTTCGGTGTTGCCGATGTCGATCTGGCCGCAGGCGATGTTGTACTTGCGGCCGTCAAGCGCCGTCGACTTGGTGAGGCCGCTCACGGCGTGTTTGGAGGCCGTGTAGGGCGCCGAGTTGGGGCGCGGCGCGCTCGCCGAGATGGAACCGTTGTTGATGATGCGGCCGCCCTGCGGGGTCTGGTCCTTCATCAGGCGGAAGGCTTCCTGGGTGCACAGGAAGACGCCCGTCACGTTGGTGTCGATCACGGCCTTCCATTGCGCGAAGGGCAGGTCCTCGATGTTGACAGGCGGCGCGTTGGTTCCCGCGTTGTTGAACAGGAGGTCGAGCCGCCCGAAGGTCGAGCGGATGGCCGTGAACAAGGCCGCCACGGAGGCGGGGTCGGTCAGGTCGGCGGGGAACACCCGAGCGTCGCGGCCGCCCGCCGCCCGGCTTTCGGCTGCGACCTCGTCGAGCACCGATTGCCGGCGCCCGGTCAGCGCCAGCCGGTACCCGGCCGCGCTCAGCGCCAGCGCCACGGCCTTGCCGATGCCGGTTCCCGCGCCCGTCACGAGGGCGATCCTGTCCATGTCAGCCATATGATCCGATTCCCGATCGTTGCACGGCGCTCCATGCCCGTGCCTGCCCCTGAACTGTGGCGTCAGAAGGCGAGTTGCACCTTCATCGACCGGCGGCGGTCGCCGGCCGCCTCGAACGCGCGCCGAGCCTCGGCAAAACCGTAGGTGTCCGTCAACAAGGGTGACAGGTCGACCCGCTTTCCGGCGAGCAGCTGGACCGCCAGGGCGAACTCGGCGTCGAAGCGGAACGATCCCACGATCGACACCTCCTTCGACACGACAAGGTTCGGCGGCACCGGAACGTCGCCGCCGAGGCCGACCTGAACCAGCGTGCCGCGCGGCCTGACGGTGTCCAGCCCGGACCGGAAGGCCCGTTCGTTGCCCGAGCATTCGAACATCAACCCGACGCTTCCCTTGTTGGCGGCGAGGCCGGGAAGCGCGTCCGGGTCGGTGGCGGTGTTAATGG
>CALMOK010000218.1:7682-11513 GCA_937871825.1 uncultured Alphaproteobacteria bacterium | reverse complement strand
GGCCAAAGTTCCGCGGTGAAGGAATAGTCGACTAGCGAGGCTGAGCCCTTCCTGCGCCCCGGAAATCACGATGATGCGGCTCGGGTCGGCGGCAATTCCACGGGTTGTTGCGAGATGGAGGGCGATTGCGGAACGCAGCGCGGGCAAACCCGCAGCCTCACCCTCGTCCGTCAACCCCGCGGCGCCGCCGTATGACAGGTTCTTCTGAAGAAGGCGGCGCCAGATCTTCAACGGAAACAGGGCGGGATTAGCCCGTCCCGGACAGAAATCGAAGGACAGCCGGCTGCGCGTCACTGGGCGCAGCATCCGGGTTGGGAGGGAGGGAAGCGGCATCGACCAGGACGGCTCCCGCGACTCCGGCAATGTCGAGGCCGGCTTGGCAACCGGCTCGGCCGGGCGGTCTCCGCAAACGAAAATGCCTGAAGCCGGCCGGGATTCGACCAGGCCTTCCATCATCAACGTTTCGTAAGCGCGGACCACGGTACTGCGTGCGACAGCCAACTGTTCCGAAAGTCGGCGCGATGATGGCAGCCGGGTACCCCGGGCTAGACGCGCATGCGCAATGGCGTGGCGCAGCTGTTCGACGATCTGGTCTGCTAGGGAAGTCCGCCCGGAGCGATCCAGAAGCACAGGCATTTGCATCGTTCACCTGTGCGAAGTGGTTATCACTTGATCAGGCAGATAATACCCAACATGGTTGTTGGCGTGCAATGCACCAGCAACGCTGGACCTATCGTTGCAAATAGAACTGGACCTATTCGGGAGCTTGATCGGTATATTAGGCGAGATTGCAGGCAGCCCAGCTCCGTGCATCGATGATGTTCGCCTTTTTGCCATGCAGGTTGATCAAACGGCAAGCGTTCGCGCCTCACGACGATGGACCCATACCATTTGCCTCGCTTGGCTCTCTGTTCCCGCCTCCCCCCGTGCCAGCTTATGGCAGCCCTCGAGAGAACCTCCATTTTGCGCAGGCTCGTGGGCAGTGAACAGGAGCGGACAATGGCAATGGCACGCAGGTCTTGGCTGAAGGGGCTTCTCGCTTCAGCCATGTTGTGGACGAGCGCCGGTTACGCGGCGGCGGCGGATGATACGATCAAGGTGGGCGTCTTGCATTCCTTGTCCGGCACGATGGCGATCAGCGAGACGATCCTGAAGGACGTCATGCTGATGCAGATCGCCGATCTCAACGCCAAGGGCGGACTGCTTGGTAAGAAGATCGAACCCGTGGTCGTCGACCCGGCCTCCAATTGGCCCTTGTTTGCCGAAAAGGCCCGCGAACTGATCAGCAAGGACAAGGTCGCCGCAGTGTTCGGCTGCTGGACCTCGGTGTCCCGGAAATCCGTCCTGCCGGTGTTCGAGGAACTCAACGGCCTTTTGTTCTATCCGCTGGAGTATGAAGGGGAAGAGGACTCCTACAATGTCTTCTACGGCAGCTCGGTGCCCGACAACAAGGCGATTCCGGCGGTCGAGTACCTGATGAGTAAGGACGGGGGCGAGGTGAAGCGTTTCGTGCTGGAGGGGACCGACTACGTCTACCCCCGAACCAGCAACAAGATCATACGAGCCTTCCTGAAATCGAAGGGTATCGCTGACGAGGACATCCTCGAAAACTACACGCCGTTCGGCTTCGCCGACTGGCAGACCGAAGTTGCCAAGATCAAGACCTTCGGCTCCGCCGGCAAGAAGACCGCCGTGGTGTCCACCGTCAATGGCGACGCCAACGTGCCCTTCTACAAAGAGCTCGGCAATCAGGGCGTCAAGGCGACGGACACCCCGGTGATCGCGTTCTCGGTTGGAGAGGAAGAGCTCGCCGGTGTCGATACCAAACCGCTCGTCGGCCACCTGGCCGCCTGGAGCTACTTCCAATCGGTTGATACATCCGAAAACAAGGCCTTCATCGCCAAGTGGCGCGCCTATTCGAAGAAGCCGGACAACGTCACAAACGATCCCATGGAATCAGCCTACATCCTATTCCATATGTGGGCGCAAGCGGTGCAGCAGGCCGGCACCACGGATGTTGCTGCCGTGCGCCAGGCCATGATCGGCCAGACGTTCAAGTCCCCGTCGGGCGTCCAGGTGACGATGCTGCCGAACCATCACATGGCGAAACCCGTAATGATCGGCGAGATCCAGGACAACGGCCAGTTCAGCATCGTGTACCAGAGCGCGGCGCTCCCGCCGAAGCCCTGGAGCCCCTACGTCGACGCGAACAAAGGAAAAGTTGCCGACTGGTCTTGGCCGAACGTTTGCGGTGGTTGCACGGCGCCGAAGTATTCGACCTTCTGATGAAGGTGAGCTTGTCGGAGCGAACAACCCCAGCCAAACGTTCCGCGCAAGGACAAGAAGCGCCCTGAATCAGAGAGGGTCGTAGGCGAATCGCCGCTCTCAACGCTGTCCTTCCCGGGAGCTGCATTCAGCGTCCGGCCAGGATGCGCCATTACCGAAAGTAAGCACGCTGCCCGAAAGCGGACCTTTGTTGCGGAAGGGCGGTTCCGGCAGCTGTCGAGCGGCGTGCCGACTTCCACTTTTGTGCAGGGTTTCCGACGCCGGCCGTGAACCCGGTCTGACCCGCGCGCGGCTAGCATCCGAAACCCTGCACAGTTGTCGACGTTGAGACTGGCCCGGCTCCGGACTTTCGGCTCCACGCCCATTGGGGCCGTCCCAGGTTTCCCAGCATGTTCTCTAGAGCGGACGATTGATCGGTTGCCACAAACTCATGAGTACAAATTCAATTAGAGCGCATTGCAGGCACTGCGCTGCAAATTACGGCGCGGTTGCTTGCAAATGCGGCGAACGTCACGTTGACTTGATCTGATGACCTGCGATGCTGGCTCAAGCCGTGCAGGCGGCTCATCTCACTTTCGGCCTAGGAAGGCCATGGGGCTTTCTTGTTGGAGCTTCGACCCTGGACGTCTTCCGCCTTGGCATCCTGTTTTCGACAAACGGCTACACGGCCGCGCTCGGGCGCGATTGCCGCGACAGGGCGCTGCTCGCGATTGCCGAGCTCGAAGCGGAGCTCGGCCCGACGCTCCGCCTTGAGCCCATCGTCGGCGATCCGGAAGGCGTGGGAGACCGCTATATCGCCTTTGCGCGCCGCATGGCGGCGGAAGACGAGTGCCGCCACATCGTTGGCAGCGTGACGTCGGAGGCCCGCATGGACGTGATTCCGGCGGTCGAGAAGTACGATGCGCAGCTCTGGCACGTGTGTCCCTCCAAGGGCTTTGAGGCCAATCCGAACGTCATCTACACCGGCGCCTGTCCGAACCAGCACCTCGTGCCGCTCTTCGCCTACCTGCTGCCGACCGAGGGCCGGCGCGTCTACTTCGCTGGCGCGAACTACGTGTGGGGCTGGGAAATGAACCGGCTCGCCCGCGAGCTCGTCACTGACGCCGAGGCAACGATCGTGGGCGAGCGCTGCCTGCCGCTCGCCGAGACGGACGTGGCCCGGCTCATGGCCGAAGTCGAGGCGCGGCGGCCAGACTTTATCCTTAGCAATTTGGTGGGACCGGCGAACCACGCCTTCCTGCGGGCCATGCGCGAACTCGGGAAGCGCGATGCCACGTTCCGGCCAGAGCGCCGCCCGGTCGTCAGCTGCGATCTCACTGAATGTGAGCTTCCCGAGATCGGCATCGGTTTGGCTGACGGCCAGCTCGCGACGGCCTCCTTCTTCGACAGCCTCGACACCCCGCAGGGGCGAATCCTCAAGACACGCGTAGCGGTGCGCTTCGGCATGAGCCGTCGGGCTTCGTGTTCCTTCGCCACGAGATACGCGACCATGCGCCTCTGCGTCGAGGCGGCCGTGTTCACGGCCCTTCATGGGACACGTCACGC
>CALMOK010000218.1:0-7672 GCA_937871825.1 uncultured Alphaproteobacteria bacterium | reverse complement strand
GCGACGACCCCGCGAAGCTCCGCGCAGCGCTCGGCGTGCGTATGGCCGACGGCGCCCTCGGCCCGCTCCGCGTCGATCCGGCTACCCATCACGCCGGCCTACCGTTCCTGCTCGCTCGCGTCGCAGGTGACAGCTTTGCCATCCTGCAAAGCCAGCCAAGCCGCGCGGCAGATCCCTACCTGACGGGACTGCGTCCCCGAACCGCCCTGCCGAGCCTGCAAGCGCGCCGTCATCCTGAACCGTACGAACGAGACAACGGAGCGCCTTGCGCGGCAGCTCGCCCTTCTCGGCCTCGTGGCGGAGTTCCGCTGACAGCGGCTCATCAACGTCGCCGCTGTAGATCTCGTGCTGGTCGACGCCGACGAGGGTTGGACGGGGCTGCTACCCTGGCCGGGGACCGACAAACCCGTGCCGCTCATCGCGCTCCTGGCCTCGAAGGCGCCTGGCCGTGTCGTTTGGGCCTCGACCAAGGCGCCGATGCCATGATCGCGAAACCTGTCATGCCCTCAGCCGATTTCCCCGCCCTTGTTATGGCGGCGCGCCGCCATGCCGAGGCGCGCGAGATGGCCGGCACGTTAGCGGAGATGCGCGAGCGCATGCGCCTGCACGCGCTTGTTATCGCCGACGTCGAGCGGTTGCGCGAGGCTCGCGGCTGGAGTGAGGACGAGGCCTACCGGCAGATGCGCCACAAGGCGATGCGCTAGTGGCTGATGATGGAGCAGTGTGCCGCCACCATGCTGGCCGTCGGCCAAGGCAGGCGGGCATAAGGCGCATCGTGTCGGGCTTGACCGAGCGCCCCGCGACGACCGTGGCGCTCGCCGTCATCCTGCTTGTGGTGCTCGCCGCCACTCTGGCGCCATGGCTCGCTCCCTTCGCGCCGGAAGATCAGCCCTTCGACGGCCTGTCGCTTGAAGGCGCGCCGCTCCCACCTGGCGCGAAATACTGGCTCGGCACCGACACGCTCGGACGCGACCTCCTGTCCCGGCTACTCTTCGGCGCCCGCACCTCACTCGTCATCGGCCTCGTGGCCAACGGCGTCGCGGTAGCGATCGGCATGGTGGTTGGCATCGTGGCCGGCTACGTGGGCGGGGTCACCGGGGCCACGCTGATGCGCTTCACCGACCTGATGATGGCCTTTCCGGCACTGCTGCTCGCCATCGTGCTCGCGGCGCTGCTGCACCCGAGCCTGTGGATCGTGGCGCTTGTTATCGCGCTGGTCAATTGGGTGCAGGTCGCCCGCATCGTCTACACGGAGACCCGGGGGCTCAGCGAGCGCGACTTCATCCTGGCCGAACGCGCGCTTGGGGCCGGCAACGCCCGCATCCTCATCCACCACATCGCGCCCCACCTCGTGCCAACCGCCATCGTATGGGGCACGCTCGGCATCGCCACGACGGTGCTGCTCGAGGCGACGCTGAGCTTCCTCGGCGTCGGGGTGCAGCCGCCGCAGCCCTCTTGGGGCAACATCATCTACGAGTCGCAGAGCTACTTCCAGGCGGCGCCCTGGCTAGTCTTCATCCCCGGCGCGGTCATCCTGGCCACCTCGCTGTCCTTTAACCTTGTGGGCGACACCCTGCGCGACTTGCTCGACCCGACGCAGCGGGGGCGCGGCTGATGCCTCTGATTCTGGCTCGTCGCCTCGCCCAGGCCGCCGGCATCCTGCTTGGCGTCGCGCTCGTCACGTTCCTGCTCCTGCATTACCTGCCGGCCGACCCGGCCGCGCTCGTGGCCGGCCGTAGCGCCAACGCCCAGATGATCGCCAACGTGCGCCACCAACTCGGCCTCGACCTGCCGCTGCCCTTGCAGTTCTGGCGCTACCTCACCGGCTTGGCGCAGGGAAACCTCGGCCGCTCATACATCCAGCGCAGCGAGGTGGCGGCGCTGATCGTGGCCCGCATCCCCGCGACCCTGGTGCTGATGGCGGCCGGGATCCTCGTCGAGGTCGCGCTTGGGCTCGTCTTCGGCATCCTGGCCGCGGTGCAGCGCAACAGTTTCGCCGACCGCCTCGTCATGACGCTCGCCTTCGTGGGCGTGTCGTCACCACAGTTCGTGGTGGCGCTGCTGCTGCTCTACGTTTTCGCCGCCACGCTGGGCTGGTTCCCCATGAGCGGTTTCGGCACGCTGCGCCACGTGGTGCTGCCGGCGCTCACGCTCGGGCTGCTCGGCGCCGGCTGGTACGCTCGCATGGTGCGCTCGGCCATGATCGACGTGCTGAACCAGGATTACGTGCGCACAGCACGTGCCAAGGGCCTGTCCTGGCGCCGCGTGGTGCTGCGTCACGCGCTGCCCAACGCGGCGCTTCCTATCGTGGCCATGATCGGCATCGACGTCGGGCAGTTCATGGGCGGGGTTGTGGTGGTTGAGGCCGTCTACGGCTGGCCCGGGATCGGCCAGCTCGCCTGGCAGGCGATCCAGCAGGCCGACGTGCCAATTATTATGGGCGTGACGCTCGTGTCCTCGCTCTTCATCGTGATGGGCAACCTGCTCGCCGATGCCGCAGCCCCCATCCTCGATCCGCGCATTCGCGGTCGATGAGTTTCACCCAAAGGAGATTGGCAAGTATGCGTACAAGCTGGTTGAAGGCGACGACGGCGGTCATGGCCCTCGGCGCGGGTCTCGCGGCGACACCGCTACGCGCCGAAGACATGCCCACGCAGGGCGGCACGATCGTGGTCACCTACAAAGACGACATGGCGACGCTCGACCCCGCCATCGGCTACGACTGGCAGAACTGGTCGATGATCAACGGGCTGTTCTCCCGCCTCGTCGATTACAAGTTCGGCACCACCGAGATCGTGCCATCGCTCGCCAAATCTTGGTCCATCTCGCCCAACGGGCTCGTATACACCTTCACGCTCGACCCGAAGGCCACCTTCACCAACGGCCGCAACGTCACGGCGGCGGACGTCAAATATTCCATCGAGCGTTCCGTGAACCCAAAGACCCAGGGACCGGCCGGTGGCTTCTTCCACTCCATCGTCGGCCAGGACAGGATGGCCGACGGATCGGCCGCTACCATCGCGGGCATCGAGGCGCCCGACGAGGCGACGGTGAAGTTTACGCTCGCCCAGCCCGACGCGACCTTCCTCAACGTGCTGGCGCTCAACTTCGCTTCCGCGGTGCCCAAGGAAGCGGTCGAGGCCGCCGGCGCCGATTTCGGCAAGCACCCGGTCGGCTCCGGCGCCTTCAGGCTTGACGAGTGGGTGCCGGGCCAGCACCTCGTCTTCTCGCGCAACACGAATTACTTCCGCGACCGGCCGCAGATCGATGGCTTCCGGGTGGAGATCGGCCAGGAGCCGCTCGTGGCCGTGCTGCGCCTGCAGAAGGGCGAGGTGGACATCGCGGGCGACGGCATCCCGCCCGCCAAATACCTCGAGATCAAAAACTCGGCCGACGCCAAGGACACGATTGTCGACCGCGAACAGTTCGAGACGAGCTACATCACAATCAACACCGCCAAAAAGCCCTTCGACGACGTCCGAGTGCGCCAGGCGCTCAATATGGCGATCAACAAGGAGCGCATCGTCCGCATCATCAACGGTCGCGCGATGCCCGCCACCCAAGTGCTGCCGCCGCTGATGCCGGGCTATGACGCGAGCTACAAGGGCTACCCCTACGACGTCGCCAAGGCCAAGCAGCTCCTCGCGGACGCCGGTCTCAAGGACGGCTTCTCGACCACGCTCTACGCCATGAACACAGACCCGAATCCGCGTATCGCGCAAGCCATCCAGCAGGACCTCGCGGCGGTCGGCATCAAGGCCGAGATCAAGGCGCTAGCGCAGCCCGAGGTGATCGCGGCCGGCGGCAACAAGGACCAGTCTGCGTTGACCTGGTCGGGCGGCATGGGCTGGATCGCCGACTTCCCCGACCCGAGCGACTTTTACGGGCCGATCCTCGGCTGCGGCGGCGCCATAACGGGGGGCTGGAATTGGAGTTGGTTCTGCGACAAGGGCTTCGAGGACCGCGCCACTAAGGCGGACGCCATGTCGAAACCCGAGGACAAGGACGCGCGCTACGGCGTCTGGAAGGCGATCTTCACCGACATCCAAGCCCAGCAGGCGCCCTGGGTGCCGGTGTTCAACGAGCGTCGCGTGGTGGCGAGATCCAAGCGCATGGGCGGCCCGGACCAGATCTACATCGATCCGACGCGGGTGATCGACTATGAGGCGATCTACGTGAAGAAGTGAGGCGCGTCCGCCCAAACTTGTCATTGCGAGGCACGGCATGCGCTGTGGCAATCCAGGCAACGCGTAGTTCTGGAATGCTTCGCTTGCGCTCGCAATGACGGCTTTGGGGCACTGCATCGAACTTCGCCCGACACTTCCACTCGGCCCTGCTCGGGGCATGGAGCCCACCCATGTGCGTCACCTGCAATTATACGATCCACCGTAAGGACCACAACTTCGGCTGGAGCCGCGATTTCGCGCCGGCCGTCACCTGCCGTCCGGGCGACACGATCCATTTCGAGTGCCTCGACGCCGGCAACGGGCACTTCCGCAAAGAGTCCACCGCGGCCGACGTCGGCACGCTCGACTTCTCCAAGGTCAACCCGGTCTCGGGCCCCGTCCTGGTTGAGGGCGCCGAGCCCGGCGACGCCCTCAAGGTCACGTTCCGCAAGTTCATCCCCTCCGGGCTCGGCTGGACCGCCAACATTCCGGGCTTCGGCCTCCTGGCCGACCAGTTCCCCGACCCGGCGCTGCACATGTGGAGCTACGATCCCTCGACCATGGCGCCGGCTCTCTATGGCCCGAAGGGCCGCGTGCCCCTGAAAGCCTTCGCGGGCGAGATCGGCGTGGCGCCGGTGGCGCCGGGCGTCCATTCGGTGGTGCCGCCCCGCAACGTCGGCGGCAACCTCGACATCCGCGACCTTGCCGAGGGCACCACGCTCTACCTGCCGGTGGAGGTCGCGGGCGCGCTCTTCTCGATCGGCGATACCCACGCGGCGCAGGGCGACGGCGAGGTCTGCGGCACTGCCATCGAGAGCCAGATGGACGTCGAGTTGACCATCGACCTCGTAAAGAGCGCCAACCTGAAGAGCCCGCGCTTCACAACGCCCGGTCCCGTTACCCGCCACCTCGACGGAATGGGCTACGAGGCGACCACCGGCGTCGGCCCCGACCTGATGACGGCGACGCGCGAGAGCGTCATGAGGATGATCGACCTGCTCGGGGCCGAGCACGGGCTCAGCCCCGTCGACGCCTACGTCCTGCTGTCGGTCTGCGGCGACCTGCGCATCAGCGAGGTCGTGGACCAGCCGAACTGGATCGTGTCCTTTTATTTCCCCCGCATCGTTTTTTCGTGACCGAGCCCGTCCTCGCGGTCCGCGACCTTTCGATCGACGCCCGCACGCCCGAAGGGCTCCGCCCGGTGCTGGAAGACGTGAGCTTTGCGCTGCTGCCCGGTGAAACGCTCTGCCTCGCGGGCGAGTCCGGGTCCGGCAAGTCGCTCACCGCGCTAGCGATCATGCGCCTCCTGTCGCCGTCGCTGCGGCAGCGGGGCGGCTCCATCCAGCTCGTGGGCCGCGAGCTGACGACGCTGCCCGAGCGTGCCATACGTCGCCTGCGCGGCGGCGCCGTCGCGATGATCTTCCAAGAGCCGATGACCTCGCTCAACCCGGTAATGACCGTCGGGGCGCAGCTCACGGAGGCGATCCGCATCCACGGCGTCACCGAAGGCGGGGCCGAGGCGCGCGCCCGCGCCATGTTGGATGCCGTTCACATCACCGACCCGGCGCGCCGAATCGGACAATATCCGCACGAACTCTCGGGCGGCATGCGCCAGCGCGTGATGATCGCCATGGCGCTCTCCTGTCGCCCCAAGGTGCTGATCGCCGACGAGCCCACCACGGCGCTCGACGTGACCGTGCAAGCGCAGATCCTGACCCTCATGCGCGAGCTCCGGGTCGAGTTCGGCACCGCCATCCTGCTCATCACTCACGACATGGGAGTCGTGGCAGGCATGGCCGACCGCGTGGTAATCCTCAACAAGGGCCGTACCGTGGAGGAAGGCCGGATGTCAGACATCCTGCACCGGCCGCGCCACCCCTACACCCAGGCACTCATCGCCGCCGTGCCGCGCCTCGGCGCCTACGCAGGCACGGACGCGCCGCCGCGGGTGACGCAAAGGCCGCCACTGGCGGTTGCCCCCGGGCCCGCGCTCCTGGTCAAAGATCTGTCCGTCACCTACGGTCGCCCGAAGGGGATCCTCAAGCGCCATTCGCCCAACCCGACCGTGAGCGGCGTCAGCTTCGCGCTGAAGGCCGGCGAAACACTCGGCCTCGTGGGCGAGAGCGGCTCCGGCAAGTCGACGATCGGCAAGGCCGTGCTTGGCCTCGTCCCCTTTTCGGGCACTGTCGTGATCGACGATCGAAACATCACGGGCCTGACGCCCCGTAGCATGAAGCCCATCCGCCGTATGGCCCAGATGATCTTTCAGGACCCCTACGCCTCGCTCGACCCCCGCATGTCGGTCGGCTCGGCCATCGCGGAGCCGCTCGCGATCCACAATATCGCCGCGCCGCGGGAGCGTCGCGACCGCGTCGCCGCGCTGCTCGAGCGCGTTCACCTGCCCGCCGACGCCGCAACCCGGTACCCGCACGAGTTCTCGGGCGGCCAGCGCCAGCGTATCTGCATCGCCCGTGCTCTGGCGCTTGAGCCGAAAATCATCGTGGCCGACGAGAGCGTGTCGGCGCTCGACGTCTCCGTGCGGGCCCGCGTGCTCGACCTCCTGGCGGAGCTGCAGGAGGAGCTCGGCCTCGCCTACCTTTTCATCTCCCACGACATGGCCGTGATCGAGCGCATGAGCCACCAAGTCGCCGTCATGCGCGGCGGCACGCTCGTCGAGCAGGGCCCACGCCGCGCCGTGTTCGAGTCTCCGCAGCACGCCTACACCCGCGCGCTCATGAAAGCCGTTCCGACCTTGGTCTGAATGCAGACGGTCGGCACTGTGCGCGTTTCTGCATCGCGCCATAACCAGAACTTGGAGCCTCGCCACCTTCCGGACATTCAGCGGAGACGGGACGAACGGTGAGAGCCGACCCTTCTCGGAAGCTCGGGAGGTCTGCTTGAGGGTAGCCCGAGTGACCATCCGCTGCCCCGATCACTTGAATCGAGGCGGGCAACTCGCGATTTGTGCTGATCTACCTTACTAACGTCCAACGCGAGATTGCGAGTGGTCCATGAGCGAGAAAGCGGCAATCGGCTCGGAGATCGAGGTCACGGACAGCATCCTCGACCGGAACTATTGGGTCGATCGCCCGTGGGTCTCTCCCGCGAGCGCGGTGAATTGGCAAGGCGCAGACGTCCTGGTGGTGCCTTGGGAGGCCTTTCGGGAAGGTCGCGCTGCTCTCTTTTCCGAGGGAACGAGCGATCTCGTCAGGCCCTTCGTCGGGAACTCGCCATTGAGGTCGCAATCGACCGGGACAAGTATGAGGAGATTGCCCTTTATGCCGACACGTGGCGGCTTCCCACCCTCCTTTGCAAGTATGCCGTCATCCCGCTGGTGATTAACCTGTTGAGTAGTGAGATCGATCGACGGCTTGTATCGAATAAAGAAGAATTGCTTGTGACTGTCGAGCTAGCAGGCTGTTGAAGAAGGCTCTCGAACGGCCTTGAGGATGGCTTCGTCGCCGTTGTGGTGGTCGAACTCGATTTGGAGGGAGCCATTCTCTTGA
>CALMOK010000217.1 GCA_937871825.1 uncultured Alphaproteobacteria bacterium | reverse complement strand
CGCACAGCACGCCGCAGATCAGGACACCCGCGTAGCGAAGTTGGCGCACCGAGATGCCGGCGGTGTCCACGGCCGCGGGGTTTTCTCCCGTGGCCCGCAGACGCAGCCCGAATCGGGTGCGGTATAGCACGAAGCTGGTGAGCGGAACGATCAGGAAGGCGATGTAGGTCAGCACGTCGTGGCCCGACAGGAGGTTGCGGTAGAGCGGGCCAATGATCGGCACGTTCCCGACGGCGTCGGCGCCGGGCCACACGATCGGGCCGAAGCGGGACGCGGGGACGTCGAGCTGTGGGGTGCGCCCGCCCTCGCCGAACCAGGCGTTGCCGAGCAGCGCCGTCAGGCCCGCCGCCACGAGGTTGATGGCGGCCCCCGACACGATCTGATTGCCGCGCTGGTCGATGGAAGCGAAGCCGTGCACGAGGCCGAAGGCCACGGAGGCGATGATCCCCGCCCCGAGCCCGACCCAGGCGTTGCCGCTGGCCCCCGCCGCCGTTGCCGCCGCGAAGGCCGCCACCAGCATCTTGCCTTCGAGGCTGATATCCACGATCCCGGCGCGTTCCGACCACAAGCCGGCCAGGCAGGCGAAGATCAGCGGCACGGCCAGTCGGACGCTCGACGACAGGATGAGGGCGGTGTCGAGCCCGGATCCCATCAGAGGCCGTTCCGAAGCGGGAAACCAGTCGCGCTCATTCGCTGGGCTCCGGGGCAGGGAGGGTCGCAGGCTTGGCGGGTCGGTCGCGCCGGGACGCGCCAAAACCGGCGAAGGCCAGGGCGAGCGGACGGCGGAACAAGCCTTCCAATGCGCCGGCGAACAGCACCACAAGGCCCTGGATCACCACAATCATGTCCCGGGTGATCTTGGGCTGGTCGAAGGCGAGTTCGGCACCCCCCTGGTAGAGAATGCCGAACAGGATGCTCGCCAGCACGACACCGACGGGATGGGCGCGCCCCATCAGGGCGACAGCGATGCCCACGAAGCCGTAGCCGGCGGTGAATTCGAGTAGCAGCCTGTGCTGCACGCCCATGATCTCGTTGACGGCGACGCCGGCCGCCAAGGCCCCCGAAAGCGCCATCGTCAGGACGATGATGCGCGAGGGTGCGATTCCGCCGTAGAGGGCCGCCACCGGGTTGCGACCCACGGTCCGGATCTCGTAGCCGGTGCGGGTGCGCCACACGAAGACCCAGACCAGGGCGGCACAGGCCAAGGCCAGCAGGAAGGCGACGTTGAGCGGCGTTTCGGCCGTGGAAATGCCGACGGCGCCCAGCATGGCCCTCATCGTGGGAAGGGCGGCGCCCTCGACGAAGCGCGAACTGCCCGGCTGCATCGAGGTCGGCTCCCGCAGGGTGTTGACCAGCAGGTAGGCCATCAGGGTCGTGGCAAGCCAGTTGAACATGATGGTGGTGATGACGATGTGGCTGCCGCGCTTGGCTTGCAGCAGCCCGGGAACATAGGCCCACACGCCCCCGAACACGGCCGCACCCACGATGCCAAGCGGGATCAGCAGCCAGGAGGGCAGGGCCGTGCCGTGAAGGCAGACCAGCGCCGCGCCGAGGCCGCCCATGTAGGCCTGGCCCTCGGCCCCGATGTTGAAGAGCCCGGCCTGGAACGCCAGCGCCACCGCCAGCCCGGTGAAGATGAAATCGGTCGCGTAATAGAGCGTGAACCCGATTCCCTCGGCGCTCCCCAGGCTACCCTGCACCATGCTGACCGTGGCGGCCCAGGGGTCGACCCCGATGGCCAGCACCACCAGGGCGGCGACGATGAAAGCCGTTACGACGCTGAGAACCGGGACAAGGACGAGATCGGCCCAGCGGGGAATGGCGAAAGGCGCGCTCATGCCGGCAATGCCAGGTTGCCGGCCAAGTCGAGCGGAAAGAAGGGGTTAAAGGCCAATTCCCAGCGCAACCCGTCCGGGTCGGCCACGCAACCCGAGTAGCCGCCCCAAAACGTGGCTTCCGGCGGTTTCCGCGGCCCGGCTCCCGCCGCGACGGCGCTCGCGTAGGCCGCGTCCACCGCGGTGATCGACTCGTAGTTCTGCGCCAGGGTGACGTTCGCGAACCCGGACTGCACGGGGTCGGTCGCACAATCGGCGGCGAGCGCGTCGCGCGGGTAAAGCGCCAGCACGATCCCGTTCAGTTGAAAGAAGGTGACGCCGTCCTGGCTGGCGGCCGCGCGTCGCCAGCCGAGTCGCTCATAAAAGGCGCGGCTCCCCTCGAGCGAGGCCACGCCAAGCGTGACGAGGCTGAGGCGCGGCCGCATCACGCGGCGCGCTCCGTCACGCCGGCCATCAACAGGCCGAGGTCGGCCACGAAGGCCTCGTTGTCGGCCCCGTCGGGGGGCGGGCGACGTTCACCCGTCAAGCGGCCGGCGCAGAGGGCCAGGATGGTGTCCGACAGCGCGATGATCTCGTCGAGTTCCACCGACACGAGAAGGACGGCCTTTCCCTTGTCGCGCAAGGCCACGAGCCGCCGGTGAATGAATTCGATCGCCCCAATGTCGACCCCGCGCGTCGGTTGCCCGGCAAGAACGATCGTCGGGTCACGCTCGAGTTCCCGCGCCAGCACGATCTTCTGCTGATTGCCGCCGGAGAAATTCGCCGTCCTCAAGCGCGGCGCGGGTGGCCTGATGTCGAAGGCCGCCATCTTGCGGGCGAGGTCGCCGACCACCTTGCGGCGCGACAGCCAGGGGCCGATCCCATAGCGTCGATCGCCGTGGTGGCCCAGGATCGCGCTTTCGGATGCCTCGAAGGAGGTCACGAGGCCCATGCGGTGACGGTCCTCGGGAACGTGGCCAAGCCCGAGGCGCCGCATGCCTTTCGGGTCGCTGTCGGACAGGCGCACGGGCTTGCCCTCAATGAGGATCTCGCCCGACGCGATGGGGCGCATGCCGGCGAGGGCTTCCAGAAGCTCGGACTGTCCATTGCCGGCGACGCCGGCAAGCCCCGCGATCTCGCCGCCCCGCAGGGCGAACGACACGCCGTCCACCAGCGGCACGCCGTTGAGCCCCCGCACCACGAGGTTTCGCACTTCCAGCAGGACCGGCCCCGGGCGGGCCCGACCCTTGGTCACCGTGAGCGCCACGCGCCGGCCCACCATGGCGTCCGCCAGGGCAGCGGGCGAGGTCGCGGCGGTTTCGCGCGTCAGCACCACTTCGCCCCGCCGCATGACCGACACCCAGTCGGTGATGTGCATGATTTCCCTCAGCTTGTGGGTGATGAGGAGCACGGTTTTGCCTTCCCGCCGCAGGGCTGCCAGCAGCGCGAAAAGCTGGTCGGCCTCGGGGGGCGTGAGCACCGCCGTTGGCTCGTCCAGGATCAGTACATTGGCGCCCCGCACGAGCGCTTTCAGGATTTCGACCCGCTGCTGCAGCCCGACGGCGAGCGTGCCGACGAGCGCGTCGGGGTCGACGACGAGGCCGTAGTCGCGCGCGAGTTCGCCGAGCCTCGTCCGCAGGCGTGCGGCACCACCCGCCACAAGCGCGCCGCCCTCGGCGCCGAGCATCACGTTGTCGAGCACGCTGAGGCTGTCGACCAGCATGAAGTGCTGGTGCACCATGCCGATGCCGTGAGCGATTGCGTCGCGCGAGGAAGCGATCCGCACCGGCCGGCCATTCACCGCGATGACGCCGCTGTCGGCCTCGTAAAACCCGTAAAGGATCGACATCAGCGTCGACTTGCCGGCGCCGTTCTCCCCCACGATGCCGTGGACCGAGCCGGCCTCGACGCGAAGGGTGACGTCGCGGTTCGCCTGGACAGCCCCGAAACTCTTGTTGATACCCAAAAGCTCGATGGCGGCGACGCTCGCGCCAGCTGCTGAAGGGTTGGGGGCCGCCTCGATCAAGCCGATCTCACATGGGACATTTGGAGTCGGCCATGTAGTCGTGCACCTCGATCTTGCCGGCGATGATGTCGGCCTCGGCGCTGCTCGCGGCACTCTTCATATCGGGCGTGATCAGCGCCTTGTTGAACTGGTCCTCGGCGAAGCCGACGCCCTCTTCCTTTAAGCCGAGCGTCTCGACCCCCGGCTTCCAGGCGCCATCCTTGGCGTCCTTGAAGGTCCTGAAGGTGGCATTGTCGACCCGCTTCAACATGGAGGTCAGCACCTTGCCGGGGAACAGGCCGTTCTGGTCCGAGTCGACGCCGATGCCGAGCTTGCCGGCATCCGCCGCCGCCCGCAGAACGCCGACCCCTGTCGCGCCCGCCGCGTGATAAACCACGTCGGCGCCCCGATCCATCTGCGACTTGGCGAGTTCCCCGCCCTTGACGGGATCCTTCCAGGCGTCGCCCGTCGTGCCCGTCATGTTCTGGAAGACCTCGGCCTTCGGGTCGGCGTATTTCACGCCCTGGACGTAGCCGCAGGCGAAGCGGCGGATCAGGGGGATGTCCATGCCGCCCACGAAACCGACCTTGCCGGTCTTGGAAGCCTTGGCGGCCAGCAGACCGACCACGAAGGAGCCTTCCTGCTCCTTGAACACCACCGACTGCACGTTGGGCTTGTTGACCACGGAATCGATGATGGTGAATTTGGTGTTGGGGAACTCGCCGGCGACTTTCTCGACCGCGTCGGCCTGGCTGAAGCCAACGGCGAGGATCGGGCTGAACCCGTCCTTGGCGAAGCGGCGGAGCGCCTGCTCGCGCTGGGCGTCGTTGGTGATCTCGAAGTCGCGGAAGTCGGTTCCGGTTTCCTGCTTGAAGCGCTCGGCCCCGTGCAGCACGCCCTCATTGAAGGATTTATCGAACTTGCCGCCGATGTCGTAAACGATGGCAGGCTTGAGGTCGGCGGCCAGGCTCGGCCCGGTGGACAGGGCGGCGAGGCCGGCGCCGAGGAAGAGGATTTGCAAGCCAGTCCGAACCGTCATCATCAACCCTCTCGTGGAACAGGCCAGGCACGTTGCAAAACGCGGGCCGCGGGACAGGATGGCACGGGCCGAGGCTCGTCGCCAAGCTCCATTCAACGATCCCCATCGGGCGGAGCTCGCCGGGGGGCGTCGTCCCTAGCGGGTGCCGAACATGCGGTCCCCCGCATCGCCCAGGCCCGGGACAATGTAACCGTGGTCGTTGAGGTGGCTGTCGATGGCCGCGGTCCAGATAACCACGTCGGGGTGCTCGGCGCGCAGCTTGGCGATGCCCTCGGGGGCGGCCAGCAGGCAAACGAAGCGGATCTCCTTTGCGCCGCGCGCCTTCAGCCGTTCCACCGCGGCGGTGGCCGAATTGGCGGTGGCCAGCATGGGATCCATGATGATGGTCAGCCGTTCGGCAAGATCGGTGGGCGCCTTGAAATAATATTCGACCGCTTCGAGGCTTTCCGGATCGCGGTAGAGCCCGATGTGGGCGACCCGCGCCGACGGCACGAGATCGAGCATTCCGTCCAGGAAACCGACGCCGGCCCGCAGGATGGGCGCGAAGACAAGCTTCTTTCCGGCGATCATCGGGGCTTTCATGGTGGCGATCGGCGTTTCGACCTCCACCATCTCGACCGGCAGGTCCCGCGTTACCTCGTAGCAGAGGAGCATGCCGATCTCGTTCAGCAACTGCCGGAATCCCTTGGTGGAGCGGGACGCCGTTCGCATCAGGGTCAGTTTGTGCTGCACCAGCGGGTGGTCGACAACATGGACGCCGGTCTGGGCCTGCATAGGGGTGATTCCTCGAAGGTCACGATCCCAAGGTCGGGCGGTTTCACGTCGGGTGACCGACGCCGCGCTGCCGCGTCCGGCCGATGTACCATGCCGGTCCCGGAAAGCGAGTCATCCAATGCCAACGCCTTTGTGATCGGCGTTAGTGCGGGGCCGGGGGCGTGCAACTATAGGTGCCCGCCCGCAATATATCGTGCATAACCTATTCGCGTCGGTCCTGCCTGAGGAGTGATTGTTTGCGCTGCACCGTCCCCGTCACACGCCCACGACGCATCCTGTGCGTGTTTCCGCATTATACCCCCTCGTTCGGCACCTTTTCGGGTGCCTATTCCTTGATGGACGTGCAAGCCTTCATGCCGCCGCAAGGGCTTTTGGTGATCGCCGCCTACATGCCGGAGGCTTGGCAGGTCCGTTTCATCGACGAGAACCTTCGCGCCGCCACCGACGAGGATTTCGCCTGGTCGGAAGCCGTGTTCGTCAGCGGCATGCATGTGCAGGAGCCGCAGATCCGGGACATTCACGACCGCGCCAAGCGGCACGGGAAGGTCACGGCGCTCGGCGGATCCTCGGCGTCGGCCGCGCCGGAAAAATACGATTACGTCGATTACCTCCACGTCGGCGAACTCGGCGACGCGACGGACCGCCTCGTGGCGATCCTGGACGCTGACGTCACCCCGCCGCCGGCCCAGGTGGTGCTGGAAACCAAGACGCGAACCGAACTCAACGACTTCCCGTTGCCGGCCTATGCCCAACTGCCGCTCAAGAAATACCTGCTGGGCTCGCTGCAATTTTCCAGCGGTTGCCCGTATCGCTGCGAGTTCTGCGACATCCCGGCGCTCTACGGTCGCCAACCCCGCCTGAAGTCGATCGACCAGTTGCTGGCCGAACTCGACGCGTTCATTTCCCAACCGGCCCATCCGGCGGTCATCTATTTCGTTGACGACAATTTCATCGGCAACCGCAAGGCGACGCGGGACATGCTCCCGCACCTCATCGGGTGGCAGAAGAAGCACAATTATCC
>CALMOK010000216.1:9984-27219 GCA_937871825.1 uncultured Alphaproteobacteria bacterium | reverse complement strand
GTCGCTGTCCATCGCCAACCAGAACAGCCAGCTCATCCTCAAGCTGTTCCAGTAAGCCGACCCGATCGGCGAACACGACGATCGGACAGGGGCCGCGCTTTCGAGCGCGGCCTTTTTCATATCCCGAGCATGGCCAAGTAGGGGACGCGAGCAGGCGGCCGGACAATAAAAAAACCCCGCCAGTACATCCGTGACGGGGTTTCGGTCACCAAGGACCTGAGATCGGGTGATAGGCGGACACCAGGTGCCCGATCCAAGAACGCCCGCCATTACATCCGTGGTCGGATCGTCATTCGGCTTGGATGAGGCAACAACGAGATCGAGCGTATCGCCCCTGTGCTCGGAACAGAAATGGGGAGGGGTAACCAGCAATGCAAGCTCCGACATCGGTGTCGAAGTGGGTCACGATCCAGGACTGAATTTGGCTCTTTTCAAAACTTTTGTTCCTGTTATGTTCCCATTCGAAGCGATTGGGAGCATGTCATGGCAGAACACACGATGTTCATCGTCCAACCTTACCAAGCCAAGCCGCATCGGCTTATCGGGCTTGCCGCGCAAGTCTTCGACGACGAACGAAGCGCCCGCGCGGCGGCGCGGCGTTTGGCCCGGTTCCGTGCGGGGATCGTGGTTTTGGCGCAGACCATCGATGTCGCGACGGCACGCAAGGGCAAACCTTCGACGATCGCCATCCATGGAACCGTGCCGGCCGTGTGGAATGAAAGCCAGGCGGCCTGACCGTCGTGTCATCGCCATAATGATGCGCCCTGATGCGGCCTGGGAGAGGGCCGCATGATCAGGACGTTCGAACAGGCCGGAAGCCGAGCCTGGAATTACGGCTCGGATGAGATCCTGGCCGATGGCATCATCCACGGCGTGGGGCTCGTTCTTGCCCTTGTCGGGACGGTCCTGCTTCTTTGGATGTTCCGATCGGGCGACGTGGCCGGCACTTTGGCGCATGTGATCTACTGCTGCACGCTGTTGATCACGCTGAGTGCTTCGGCCTTCTACAACATGTGGCCGGTGTCTCCGGCCAAGTGGGTTTTGCGCCGCGTCGACCACGCGATGATCTTCGCCCTCATTGCCGGCACCTACACGCCTTTCCTGGTACGGATCGGCACGGTCGAAACCAGCTTCCTGCTGGCGGCCATCTGGATCACGAGCGGGATCGGAATCGGCCTGAAACTGGCGGACGTCGGACGGCGCGAGGGGTTGTCCACCATCCTTTATATCGCGCTGGGATGGAGCGGGCTGCTGGCCATCAAACCTTTGATCGCCAAGCTGCCGTTGTTGAGCGTCGAGCTGATCATCCTGGGTGGCCTGCTTTATTCGGGTGGTTCGGTTTTCCACCATTGGCGGAGCTTGCGGTTTCAGAACGCGATCTGGCACGGTTTCGTGCTGGCGGCGGCCACCTGCCACTTCGCCGCCGTGGTGGCCGCCCTCGACGCGTCCTGACTCATGATCCTGTTTCGGCCGCGCTCGGGTCGGCTCGCTCCTCGCCTCCGACCGCCGCACGAGCCGCCGTGAGCGCCGACCGGATGCGGATCGCGATAGCCGGGTCGGTGCAAACGTAGACCGGGCTCGGATGCGGCATGGTGAAGGTCGGGAGGTCGGGCCGTACGGCGGCGACCACTGGGGCTGCTCGCCCGGCGACGCGGCCGGCGAGAACCACGGCCTGCAACGAGGGAAGCAGCCGCAGGAATTCCGGCAGTTCGGCCAGCCCTGCGGCGATCTCTGCCGCCTTGGGGGCGCGGTTCAGTGCACCGGGGCCGTGGATGACCCAGGGAACGGCGTTCCACAGGATCGTCTGGCCGCGTGGCCATTCCGCTTCGTCGAGGAAACGGCGGAGGTTGCGTCCCGTTCCGGTCGGGTTGTCGCGCGACACGCGGCGTGGCTGTCCCAGCCCCGGGCCGGGCGTCTCTAGAAGGAGCAGCAGCCGCGCCTCGACGCCGCCGTCGAGGGCGTCAAAACCGGGAACCTCGCCGTGTCGACGGCGCAAACGGTCCGCGAAGGCGTCGAGCGGAGCCATATGGTCGGGGCGCGACGCGGCATTCTCACCGTGCGAAGCCGCCCGCGTTGTGTTCCAACGCGGCAACTGGCTGTCGGCCGTCACCGGACGAAGAGCCCTCGCGACATCGCCACAAAGGCGATCACGATGCCCAGGCCGACGATGACGCCGATGCGCAGGGCCTTGTCCCATAACGTGGGACCTGGATTTGGGAAGAACTGCCCTTGATCGATTGGCGCGTCGAGGCCGGGAAAGACTTCGATGTCGGGCCGGGTCGGCCTTTCGGCGCCGATCTTGTCGATATCGTTCACGGTGTCAGCCAATCGGAAAACGGCACGTCAGGCCTTTGCAGCATGTCTTGACCAAAGCCGCAATGCCGACAGTCCCATCACGGTCCGGTTCGAATGATTGATCGTTGCTCGCTCGCTATGGTCGCCTTACGCCGATGATCGACACGCTCCGGTCGCACGGTCGCCCGCAGCAATCCGGCTGGACTACGTTTTGGGGTTGTATGCGGGGGCGATTGGATTATATTGACGCCATCGATCCTTGGCTGAACGACTTAGCCCTCCGTCCCCGTCTAGGGGGCGCATGCTGACGACCTCCCTTGCTACCATCGATTAACACCTGTCGAACGGCTTCGGCCCTTGGACATCAGTTCTAAAAGGTCTCGTCATGAGCACTGGCACAGTTAAGTGGTTCAACGCCCAAAAGGGCTTCGGTTTCATTCAGCCCGACGATGGCAGCCAGGATGTGTTCGTTCACATCAGCGCCGTCGAGCGCGCTGGCTTCAACGATCTCAAGGAAGGTCAGAAGCTCAGCTTCGAATTGGCCGAAGATCGTCGTAGCGGCAAGAAGTCTGCCGATCGTCTTCAGGCGATCTGACGACTCTTAAGCGCCAACTTTGCGAGACGCTGGCGCTTTTAAAGATTATCGATTGTTTCAAAAGGCCGGGCATTGCCCGGCCTTTTTTCTTTGCGAGACCTGATTGCTGTTGTGACCCGCTTCAAGCTGCACAACGCTTTATCGTACGACGCACGCGGTAAGGCTTGGTCTGTCTTACGCCTGGCAATATGGGACCCAGCAACCGCCGGTAAACCTACCGGCGGTTGGTCTTGATTCATGAGATCTTGAATTTTCGCCCGGTATCCCCTTCTCGGCCAGCCGTTCAATAAAACCGGTGGCCATACCCACGATACCGGTGATGGCCATAAAACCGGCCTGGCCCATAAAAGTGCCGGGGCCCATAAAAGTAACGAGGCCCGTGAAAACGACGATATCCATACCGTCGATGACCATAGAAGCCACCGCCGAAATTCGGACGGCAGGATCCAAAAGGCCCGCGATGCCGGTATGGACCACAGCCCCCCGACACCAAGGTGATCTCCGGGGCCACAGTCAGGTTCTGACCTGATGAGATCGGAAAGGCTTGAGCCGCCATGCCGGACAACGAGAGAACCGTTGCAGTCGCTATGCCGAGGATGATCTGACGCATACGTATGAATCCAGGTTTTGCGCACCCGTCGGCCAAACGGATGAACACCGGCCTGGGTTCCTCCGTGTTTGAAGGGAGCGCAGCGCCAGATGAAGGTTCGAGACTGTGCCCTGACCACCAGTTTGAAACCAGTGGCTGGGCGGCAGCGGCGAGAACCTCAGTCGTCCTGGCGGTCGTCGTGGCGGCGGCGACCATCGAACCGGTCCCCGTCATGGCGACGGTCACCGTCGTCTCGTCCAAACCGCTCGCGGCGGTCGAAGTCGCGATGTCGATCGAACCGCCCTTCGTCATCCCGGAAGCGCGGACGATCGAAGTCCCGCCCATGGTTCGGGTAGCATTCACCGTTGAAGCCCCGATGGGCAAATGGCCCACATCCGCCGGAGATCAGGATCACCCCGCTTGTTTGGCTCACGGGTGCGGGGGAGAAGGCTTGGGCGGCGACGGCCGAGCCTAAAAGGCTCACGGCTGCCGCGGCAGCCACAAAATAATGACGCATGATCGACTCCAGGATGTTTCGCGCTCCATGCCGCCAACGGCCAAGCTCTTGCTTCGGTTCCTGGTTGGTGCCTGCCCCGTGTTCAGCCACTTCGGCCTGCCGGTTGCTTGGCCTCGAAGACTTCAGGCCGGCTGCGTCGATATCCATAACCGGTCAGACAGGCTCGCACGCGCTCGACTTCCCTCAAGCGGCAGCGGTCGATGGCCGCCGATGGGCCGGCAGACGTGGAACTGCCGTGCCAGCGTTTCGACCTCGACCGCCAGCCGCATGGCTTTTTCGAGCGTGTCGCCTGTTGCGATCATCCCGTGATGCTCGATCAGGCAAGCCGTGCGTTTCCCAGCGCCGCCATGGCGTGTCGGGACAACTCGTCCGTGCCAAACGTCGCGGCAGAATCCGCGATCCTGCACGACCGTCTCGCCACGGGGATTGCGAGGCACCGCCCATTGATGTAAGAGGCCAACCTCACGCGCAAGCCCAACTTATTCAAGAGTGCCTTGTCGGCCTCTGCCTCGCTCGCGATTCGCAAAGGACCGGTCATGAAGGACGACACACACCCGAACTACCATTTCATCAAGGTCGTGATGACCGATGGGACGGAATTCAGCACCCGCTCGACGATGGGCGGCGACGGCGACACGCTGAACCTCGACATCGATCCCAAGACGCATCCGGCCTGGACGGGTGGAACGCAGCAATTGATGGATCGGGGTGGGCGCCTGTCTCGCTTCAATTCACGGTTTTCGGGCCTTTCCTTCGCGGGAAAGAAGTAGGTCCAGTCAAGCGACTCAATACTGCCTGACCGAAAAGGCCCCGCTTCCATCGGAGCGGGGCCTTTTTCAGGTCCGGGGTTTGCATCAGGCGGGGTGATGACGCATCCCGCTCCCGGATGGACGGGGCGGTTCACGCCATCGAGGAGGGGAAAGCCGAGCGCAACAGGTCGAAGTGCATGTCGATGCCACGCCTGGGCTGCTGTGTTTCGTCCGACTCGGTGCCGTTCACCATGCGGTCGAGGTGCAGGATCCGGGTTTGCAGGCGGAGGGACCGCTGCGTCAGGTCCTTCAGCCGCTCGGGCAATTGCTCGAACACCGGCGGCGAGGCCACCATGTTCTGCGCCGATATCCGGACCTTGATGCGGTCGCTGGAGGCTTCCGCCGGCGTCATCTCGCCCGCCGCGATGGCGCGGCGGATCAGCAGCCAGGAGGCGATCTGCATCAGGCGGGTGGTCAGCCGCATGCTTTCGGCCGAATAGGCGATCGCGATCGTCTTGGCCAGCCGGTTCGCCTCGGGCCGGCCGGGCCCGTCGAGATATTCGGCAGCTTCCTCCACCAGGGCCATGCCTTCGGCGAACAGGTCCGCAAAGCGGGACGACGACGCCAAAAGATGAACAAATGAAATCGTGTTGTCGGACCCAAGTGTGCGATTAACCAAAACCGCCATATGCAACGCTCCTCGACGGAGGCGACCCGCTCCGCTTGTACCAGTCCGGGACCGATGCCGCGGATCGGTCCATTCCTGGCAAGCATAGCGCCAAAAGAAGGATCGCGACTGTTTACGCTTCTTTAGGGTTAATGGCATCGTCCAAGACAAAAAAAGACCGCCCGGAGGCGGCCTTTGAAGTTTGAACAGGGAGGCGTCGAACTCGATGGACGGAGGTAAACCTTCAAGACCCCAGAAAATTCGAACAACATCTAGGTAAAACGTAAAGCTTAACGCCGGGTTAACGCCATTCAAGCCGTGAGGACGACCTTTCCGATATGGTCGCCGGATTCGAGGTAACGGTGAGCCTGGGCGGCCTCCGCCAACGGATATGTGCTGTCGATAACAGGCTTGACGCGGCCAGACGCAAGCAACGGCCAGACCTTCGCCTCGAGGCTCGCCGCGATCGCCGCTTTTTCGGCGATCGTGCGCGGTCGCAATGTCGAGGCCGTGTGCCGCAACCGTTTGGTGAGCAGCGGGGTGAAGTCCACCTCGGTTTTCGCGCCTTTCTGGAACGCGATCTGCACGATGCGTCCGGATTCGGCCGCCGCCCGGTAGTTGCGCCCGATATAATCGCCACCGACCATGTCAAGGATCACGTCGGCTCCCTTTCCACTTGTGGCCGCCCTCACGCCTTCGACGAAATCGGCCTGCCGGTAGTCGATGGCGGTGTCGGCGCCCAGCCCAAGGCAGAACTCGACTTTGCGGGCGGAGCCCACCGTCGTGATCACGGTTGCCCCAAAGGCTTTGCCCAGCATGATGGCCGTGGTGCCGATGCCCGACGTGCCACCGTGAACCAGAAGTGTTTCGCCCGGTTGCAAGCCGCCGCGATCGAAGACGTTGCTCCAGACCGTGAAGAAGGTTTCCGGCAGGGCGGCCGCCTCGACGGCCGACAAGCCTTGAGGGATCGGCAGGGTGGTGACCTCGTGGGTGGTGACGTAGGCGGCATAGCCGCCGCCGGGCGTCAGTGCGCAGACATGGTCGCCCGGCTTGAAGCGGCTGCACCCTTCGCCCACGGCTACGACCTTGCCGGAGACTTCGAGGCCCGGCAGGTCGGAAGCGCCGCGCGGGGGCGGGTAGGCGCCGCTGCGTTGCATGAGGTCGGGCCGATTCACGCCGGCCGCCGCGACCTCGATGAGCAGGTCGCCCGGGCCGGGCCGGGGCACGTCGCGCATCTGCGCCCGCAGCACCTCTGGCCCCCCGGGCCGGTCGATGGCGATGGCCATCATGCTTGTTGGAAGCGTCAAGGAGATCTCCGCGTTCGAGGACGGCCGATGCCGCATCCTTGCCAGGCCGCAGCCTTGCACGGTGTTGTCGGGGCCGGTAGACGATCCGTCAACGAGGGTGGCGTCGATCCACGCTCGTCAGGCATGTCCGGGCGACCGGCCAATTCTCAAGTGTCGAGGCGGACAATGACCACCCACAAACTTTTCCTGCTGCCCGGCGACGGCATCGGCCCGGATGTCATGACGCAGGTGGAAAAGATCGCGGCGTGGTTCGGCGAAGCCGGGCTTGCCCACTTCGAGATCGAGAAAGGCCTCGTCGGCGGTTGCGCCTTTGAGGCGCATGGCAAGGCGATCAGCGAAGGAGACATGCGGCTGGCGCAAGCCGCCGACGCGGTGCTGCTTGGCGCCGTCGGGGGGGCGCGATGGGACGGAGTTCCTTATGACGTCCGTCCCGAGGCGGGCCTGCTGCGCTTGCGCAAGGACATGGGGTTGTTCGCCAACCTGCGTCCCGCCATCTGCTACCCAGCCCTGGCCGAAGCCTCGTCGTTGAAGCGCGAGGTGGTCGAAGGGCTCGACATCATGATCGTGCGCGAACTGACGGGGGGCGTTTACTTCGGCGAGCCCAAGCAGATCATCGATCTCGGCAACGGGCAGAAGCGAGGCATCGACACCCAGGTCTACGACACGTTCGAGATCGAGCGGATCGGGCGCGTGGCCTTCGACCTCGCCCGCAAACGCGGCGGCCGCGTGACCTCCTCGGAAAAGCGCAACGTGATGAAATCCGGCGTGCTCTGGCACGAGGTCATGACGGCGCTCCACGCGCGAGAATTTTCCGACCTCAAGCTCGACCATCAACTGGCCGACGCCCTCGGCATGCAGCTCGTGCGATGGCCGAAACAGTTCGACGTGATCGTCACCGACAACCTGTTCGGCGACATGCTGTCGGACGTGGCATCCATGCTTACGGGCTCGCTTGGGATGCTGCCTTCCGCTTCATTGGGCGAAGCGGACCCGGTGAGCGGGCAACGTCACGCGCTTTACGAGCCGGTTCATGGCTCGGCCCCCGACATCGCCGGGCAGGGGATCGCCAACCCGATCGCCATGATCGCGTCCTTCGCCATGGCGCTGCGCTACTCGTTCGGCATGGCGACGGAAGCGGACCTCGTCGAGCGCGCGATCGCCTCGGTTCTGCAAGACGGCCTGCGAACGGCCGATATTCAAGGCTCGGCCACCACAACCATCTCCACGGCGGCGATGGGCCAGGCCGTCAAAGAAAAGCTCACTCAGCTTGCGGCCGGGTGAGCTTGGGTAGGCGATGGATCAGTTAGTTGCGGCCGATATCCCCAAACCGGCCCGGCAGAACATCCTGACCGAATGAATCGGGCCTGAAGGTCGAATAGACGGGCTGGTTGATCGTCGTCTGTTCGACAACATAGTCGTTTTCGTATCCCACCGGGGCGTTGGTGCCCGAATCGGTAAAGGGACGCTTACGAACCGTCAGCGGAGGTGCCTGATTCATCGGATCGAAATATTGGCCCGGCAACCGGGTCTGAGCCGAGGCTGCGCCCGACAAAGTCGACGCCGCGATAAAGGCGGCGCCCGCGAGTGTCAGGATGGAAATGCTGCGCATGGTCTGACTTTCCAAATGGCCATTTTCCTGATGTCAACAGGATTTGGTCGGTAAAGTTCCCGATCTCGCGATCGACAGCGGTTAGCGAGCCGGCTGTCCGGCTGCACGTGTCAACCGCAACGCGGAGGATGCGCCCGGGTCGCGCATCCACATGGTGCGTGACCCGGCGGCCAGTAATCGCGGCGGGACGCATTCGCCGGCCCTGCGCCGCTCGGCTTCCACGAAGAAGTCGCGCAACCTGTCATCCTCGCCCGCCGACACCAGGTCGATCCGGTCGATCACGCAGGCGAGGGCCGCACGATCGACCGGTTTTGCCTCCGTGCCACAAGCGAAGCCGGCGATGTCCACGGATCGCGGCTGCGGGCCGGGTTGCAGCTGGAAGCCAAGGCAGGACCGTGCCTCGCTCCCCCGCGCGACGACGATGTCGGCCGTCTCGAACGGCCCGAAGCGCGTGCCGATCGACGTCGCGAGGCCGCTTCGCACGACCGACAGGTGGGCATCCGCCGCGAGTCTCGCCATGACGACGAACAAGCCGACGCCCTCATCGCCGGGCGCCGCCTTGCGGTTGATCGACAGCTCCAGTGAAGGCGTCCCATCGTCGAAGCCGCCGTAGCGCAAGATGTCCTGGCGCTCCGAGCCAAGCCCGCGACGCTTGGCCTGGTAGGTGAGGTCCAGCTTCCCGAAATCCGATCCGGCCAACTCGTAAAGGTGGATCGGATGTTTGACATCGCCCCAAAGGGGAGGGGCGGGCGGGGCCGCCGGTTCGACCGTCAAGGGTGCCGCACTTGTTTCGGTGACGACGTCCAGGGGTTTCGTGGCGCGCGCGGAGAATTCGGCCACCCCGGCTCCGGACATCAACGCAAGGACGACGCAGACCATCCAAGGCGTGGAAAGCCGCCGAGGGCGGGACAGCGTGGCCGGGCGGAGCCTCCGGATATCCGGCAACGCCACTGAAAATTGGTCGATCCCGTTGAATGGCCGATGCGCCCGTGTCGTCTCGATCCTGATCGTGGTCATGCTGGTCCCGCCGGGCGTCATCCGTCCTGGGGATCATGCGATGCGCCGCTATGGGTCGGGTTACCTCCGAGGACCGAATTGGATTCACCATGAACGCCGGCTTACCGCCCATGATGGAGCGGACGGCCGGGGCGATATGGTCGAACCTCTATCCGGGGTGGCGCGTTGACGGCCACCAGGGATCGGCGGCCGGGCGACCTCGGTCGGGATCATGTGAGGAGAGTTCGACATGAAGTGGATGGTTGTTGCGGCCATGCTGGCATCGACGCTCGTCGTGAACCAGGCCGAAGCGAAGGGATGCATCAAGGGCGCGCTTGTGGGCGGCGTCGCCGGTCATTTCGCGGGTCACCACGGCTTGCTTGGTGCCGCGGCCGGTTGCGCCTATGGCCGCCATCGCGCCAATCAGCAGAACCGCCAGATGCAGGACGGGCAACAGCCCGACCAGGGAACGCCGCCCGCCAATGGGCAGACGATGTGATCGACGTCCAGCGCGTCGCCTGAAAACACGAAAGGCCGGGCCCATGGCCCGGCCTTTCGCGATAATCGCTTCCGAAGCGCGAGAGCTTCAGTTCAAGCCGGGACGGCTTCGCTTTCAGTGACCTTCTTGGCGATCTGCCGCTTGAGAAGTCGCGCACCCTGGGACAATTCGTTCTCGTTGGCCTTGGTCAGGAAGGCATCGAGCCCGCCGCGATGCTCGACGCTGCGCAACGAGGCAGCCGCCACGCGAAGACGGACGGAACGGCCGAGCGCATCGGAAATCAGCGTCACGTTGCACAGGTTCGGCAGGAAACGTGTCCGGGTCTTGTGATTCGAGTGGCTGACGAGGTTGCCGCTTTGGACGGCTTTGCCGGTCAGTTCGCAACGGCGGGCCATTGACTGTGATCCTTTGGAAGTGTTGAGGCTCGCATGGAATGCGCCGTCGGCCGTTGTCGGCCTTCGTGTGCCTGATGTTGAATGCAAATAAACCTTGCGCGCCGACGGCGGGCGAGGTTTCACCACCGGCTCTATAGGGATTCGCCGGGCCATCGTCAATTGGATCGCCGGGCTTTAAACGTGTCGAGGACGCTGGTTCAATGCCCATCCTGGTGGCCCTGATCGCCTTGCTGACCGGATCGCTCAACGCGATCCAATCCGGCACCAACGCGACCCTGAACAAGACGCTCGAGGCTCCGGTGTTCGCGCTCTTCGCCGTGACGGCGGTGAGTTGCGGCGTTTACCTCCTGGCCGGCCTGTTCATCGGCTTCACCTGGCCGGAAACCGGCAAGTTCGCCCAGGTGCCGTGGTGGGGCTGGATCGGCGGGGCGCTCGGCGGCCTTTACGTGATCGCCATGGTGTTCCTCGCGCAAAAGCTGGGTTCGGCCTTGTTCACCGGGCTTACCATGACGGCCGGGATCGTGACATCGGTGCTGCTCGACCATTTCGGCCTGGTCGGCTTTTCCCAGCACGCGGCGGGCGGATGGCGGATCCTCGGCTGCCTTTTGATGGTGTCCGGCGTCGCCCTGATCTCGATCTTCTGAGTCCTCACGCCTCGTAGAGTTCGAGCGGTAGCCCGTCGGGGTCGGCGAAAAAGGTGAAGCGCTTGCCCGTATGCTCGTCGATCCGCACCGGCTCGACGACGATCCCGCACGCTTCGAGCCGCGCCATCACGGGTTGCAGTGCCGGGACCGAAAACGCGAGGTGACGCAGCCCACAGGCTTCGGGCCTGGACGAGCGCGTCGGCGGATTGGGAAAGGAAAACAGCTCGATCTGCGAGGCGCCGACCGCGAGGTCGCATTTCCAGGAGCCCCGCGCCTCGCGCCAGACTTCGCGGATCACCGGCAGGCCGAGTGTTTCAACATAGAAGCGTTTCGACCGCTCGTAATCGGAGGCGATCACGGCCACGTGGTGGATGGCATCGAGCATCGGCGCTCCTTCCTGATTTCGCGCGGACCGGTACCGGCAGGCCACCTCTCCGCGGCCATCCTCACATCCCCATGCCCACGGTCGTGCATCCGCGAAGCTGATTCCATGCCGGCCGATATTGTTCTACCGTCAAGGCATGTTCAAAGCCGTTTTCCAATCCTTCGACCAAGTCAACGACCCCTCAAGGGGGGCACCCCGCGCGGCGGCCTTGCGCGAAGCCCTGGCGCGGCGTGGGCTCGACGGGTTCGTCGTTCCCCGATCGGATGAGCACCAGAACGAATACGTGCCCGAAGCCGCCGAGCGATTGGCCTGGTTGACCGGATTCACGGGCTCTGCGGGCTTCGCCGTGGTGTTGCGGGAAACCGCGGCGGTGTTCGTCGACGGGCGTTACACCCTTCAGGTGCGCGACCAGGTGGACGGGCAGGTCTTCGCGTTCGAGTCGCTCCTCGACAATCGGTCGGAGGCCTGGTTGGCCGCCCATCTCAAGGCGAAAGACCGGCTGGGCTACGATCCCTGGCTCCACACCCCCACCCAGATCGAGCGGCTGCGGAAAGTGGCGTCGGGGGTGGGCGCCATCCTGGTTCCGGTTGAAACAAATCCGGTGGACGAGGTTTGGCAGGCCCGCCCGGCCCCGCGCCTCGGACCTGTCACGCTTCACGACGACGCGCTCGCCGGCCGTGCCCCCGCCGTCAAGCTGGCCGACATCCGAGCCGCGCTCAAAACCGAGGCCGCGCTGCTGCTGAGCGATCCCCATGCCCTGGCCTGGACCTTCAACATCCGGGGCGGCGACGTCGACCACACGCCCTTGCCGCTCGGCTACGCGCTTGTGCCCAAAGAGGGCCGCCCGACCCTTTACCTCAACGGCCGCAAACTCTCCAACGAGGTGCGGGACGCGCTTGAACAACTGGCGACGGTGGCGGAGCCCGCGACCCTCACGGCCGACCTCGCCCGCCTGGGCGCGTCGGGCGCGACGGTTCTCCTCGACGGGGCGACCGTGCCCGAAAAGCTTCGCGCGCTCCTGGTCGAGGCGGGCGGCAAGGCGGAGGTCGGGACCGATCCGGTGGCTCTGATGAAGGCCGTCAAGACGCCCGCCGAGCGGGACGGCATCCGGGCGGCGCATCGGCGCGACGCGGCCGCCTTCGCGCGCTTCCTGGCCTGGTTCGACACCGAGGCTCCCAAGGGCGGGCTGACCGAGATCGGCGCCACGGAGGCCTTGGAAAGCTTTCGCCGGGACACCGGCGCCTTGAAGGACGTGTCGTTTCCGTCGATCGCCGGGTTTGGCCCCCATGCGGCGATCCCGCATTACCGCGTCGCCACCGACACGAACCTGCCGATCGGCCTCGGCATCTTCCTGATCGACAGCGGCGCGCAATACCAGGATGGCACGACCGACATCACCCGCACGGTTGTGGTAGGCGAACCGACCCCCGAGATGCGGGACCGGTTCACCCGCGTCCTCCGGGGCCACATCGCCATCGCGCGCGCCGTTTTCCCGGAAGGTGTCTCGGGCGCACAACTCGACAGCTTCGCCCGGCAACCCTTGTGGCAGGCCGGACTCGATTTCGACCACGGGACCGGTCACGGCGTGGGAGCCTACCTGTCGGTCCACGAGGGGCCGCAGCGGATCGCCAAGACCGGCACGGTGGCCCTCGCCGAAGGCATGATGCTGTCCAACGAGCCCGGCTACTACAAGGCGGGGCACTGGGGCATCCGTATCGAAAACCTGATCCTCGTTGAGCGGCGCGAGATCGCCGGGGCCGAGCGGCCCATGTTGGGGTTCGAGACGCTGTCTTTCGCGCCGATCGACAGGCGGCTGGTCGAGCCTAGCCTCCTGGGGCCGGCCGAGTTGGATTGGCTCAACGATTACCACGCGCGGGTGCGCGCCCTCGTGTCGCCCCTCGTGGACGACGCCGTAGGAACTTGGCTAGAGGCGGCAACACGACCTATTCCATGACGGCGCTGTGGTCGACCTCGGCCGGCTTGGCGGATTTCCGCAGCAGGAAAACCAGCGGCATGGCGGCGAGCGCCATTACCATCATGAGCTTGAAATCGTCCATGTAGCCGATGGTCGTAGCCTGCGTGGTGATAACGGCGTCGAGCGCCGCGCGCCCCGTGGCGGTGAAGGGGCTCAGCGCCCGCGCCACCGCCGGCAACTGGAACATGGGGTTGTAGGGCGTCACATAGGCGGCGATGCTGGCGTGATTGATTTGGACGTTCTCGCTCAGTAGGGCGGTCACGATGGAGATGCCGACGCTCGACCCGATGTTGCGCGACAGGTTGTAGAGCCCGGTCGCGTCCCCCCGATATTCGGCCGCGATGGTCGAGAAGGTCACCACCGACAAGGGAACGAACAGGAACCCGAGCCCCGCGCCCTGCAGGAAGCCCGTCACCACGATCCGGCCCTGCGACACGTCGGGCGTCCACGCCGTCATGTCCCACATGGCCCAGGCGGTCAGGCCGAGGCCGGCCAGCAGCAGCCAGCGGGTCTCGATCTTGCCGATCAGCTTGCCGACGGCGAACATGCACACCATCGTGCCCACCCCGCGCGGCCCCATGACGAGGCCCGCCGTGACGATCGGGTAGCCCATCAGGGTCTGCAGGTAGGGCGTCATCAGCGCCATGGAGGCGAGGTAGGTCACCCCGACGATGAAGATGAACACCATGCCGAGCGCGAAATTCCGGTCCAGGAACAGCCGCGGCTTCACGAAGGACTCCTTGGCGGTGAAGGTGTGCACCACGAAGACGTAGAAAGCCGACGCGCAGACCAGCGCCTCGATGACGATCTCCCCCGACGAAAACCAGTCGAGTTGCTCGCCGCGGTCGAGAAAGATCTGCAGCGAGGCGATGGTCAGGCTCAGCGTCCCGAAGCCCAGCCAATCGAGCCTGGCGGTCAGGTTCTTGCGCGTTTCGGTCACGAAGGCGCTGACCCCGGCGAAGGCGACAGCCCCGATCCCGACGTTGATGTAGAAAACCCAGCGCCAGCTGATGTTCTCAGTCAGCCAACCGCCGATCACCGGCCCGAGCACCGGGCCGACCATGATCGACACCCCGAAGACGGCCATCGCGGAGCCGCGCTCCTCGGGCGAGTAGATGTCGAGCAGGATGGATTGGGACAGCGGCACCAGGGAAGCGCCGAAAAACCCTTGCAGGAGCCGGAAGCCGACGATCTCGGCCAGCGATTGGGCGATGCCGCACAGCACGGAGGCGAAAACAAAGCCCGCGATGGCGACCAGCAGCACGCGCTTGCGACCGAACCGTCCGGCGAAATAGCCCGACGGCGGCGTCATGATGGCGGCGGCCGTGATGTAGGAGGTCAGCACCCAGTTGATCTGGTCGGCGCTGGCCGACACGCTGCCCTGGATAAAGGGCAGGGCCACGTTGGCGATGGTGGTGTCGAGCGCCTGCATCACCACGGCCAGGATGATGGAGGCCGTGATCAGGCCGCGGTTGGCCACGGGGAGCGTTATGGCGGGCGCGCTTTCATTCGCCGTGGCGGTGGAGCGCGCCAGTGCCCCGCTAGCCATTGTGGCGCGCCTCGATGCGGACGCGCGCGAAATCCACCCAGCGCTGCACGATGTCGGGCAGGCCGCGCACGTGGCCGGTATCGACGTTGGCCACCACGCTCATCCCGACCCGGAGCGGCGGCTTGTCGGGCGACGGGTCGAGCTTGACCCGCATGGGGATGCGCTGGACGACCTTGACCCAGTTGCCGGTGGTGTTCTGGGCTGGCAGCAGCGAGAAGCTCGACCCCGAGGCCGGGCTGATGCTATCCACGGTGCCCTTCCATTCGACGCCCGGGTAGGTGTCCACCGTCACGGTCGCGGGCTGGCCGGGTTCCACATAGGTCAGCTCGGTTTCCTTGGGGCTGGCCTCGATCCAGACGTTGCTGTCGGAGATCAGGCTGAAGCCGGGCTGCGAGGCTTTCAGGTAGCCGCCGACCTGCAAGGCGTCGACGTTGGTCACCACGCCGTCGAAGGGCGCCCGCACGGTGGTGTCGGCGAGGTCGCGGCGGGCATTGTCCACCGCCGCTTTTGCCTGAAGGTAGAAGGGATTCTGTTCCACGGGCTGACGCGCGTCGTTGCCGAGTTGCGCCAGCATGGCCTGCGCCTGGGCCTGCGCCACCGCCACCTTCTTCTGTGTGGCTATGAGATCGTGTTCGGCCTGATCGAAGATGGCCTTGGAGGCGACCGAACTCGACATCAGGTCCTGCTGCCGCTTGAAGGCCGTCTGGTAATAGGGCAGGTCGGCTTGCGCCTGCTCGATCTGCGATTGGGACTGCTTGTAGCTGGCCTGCAGGGTCAGCACCTGGTTGCGAACCGTGCCGAGCTGGGCTTCGGCACCTTCAAGTGCGACGCGGAACGCGTCTTCCCTCAACCGGAACAGCACGTCACCCTTCTTGACATGCTGGTTGTCACGCACCGCCACGGACGCGACGGTGCCCGACACGTCGGTCGAGACGCCGAGCGATTGGGCCTGCACGTAGGCGTTGTCGGTGGACATGACTTGGCCGCCCGTCACGTAATCGTAGGCGCCCACACCCAGGGCGACCGGAAGAACCATGAACAGCAGGGGGCGGGTGAACCCGCGCTTGCGCCCGGCCGGTGTCGCCACGGCCGGTTCGGTCGCCAGCGGCTCCTTTGCCACGGCGGCCGGTTCGGCCGGCGCCGCCGTCCGGGCCTCGAGACCATTGTCGCCGGGCTGTCGCCTGTTGACCGGAGCCGAAAACGGTTTGACGGAACCGGGCCGGGTTTCCATTGCGGTCAGGTCGTCGGCGGTCGACCGCTCGGCCGCGTCGTGGTCGATGTCCCGGGCGATCGATCCTTCATCCATGACTTGCCTCCTCATCGACAACCGGGAGGCTGCACGCCTCGATCAGGTTCGCCTTCATTGCCGTCAGATTCTGGACCAGGCCGTCCCGCTCGGGTTCGGACAGGTGGGCCAGGGCCTCCGCACGTGTCACCTCGCCTATCACGCGAAGCAGCGCCAGGCTGGGGTGGGCCGAGGCCGTCAGGTAAAGCAGCCAGATCCGGCGGTCGGTGGGATGTTGGCGGCGCTCAACCAAGCCGCGCGCTTCCAGCTTGTCGAGAATGCGCAGGAGGCTGATCGGCTCGACCTCAAGGATCTCGGCCAGCCCCGCCTGATGGATGCCCTCGTTCTTGGCGAGGTGAACCAGCACCTGCCATTGCGAGCGCGTGAAGCCGAGGCTCGCCGCGCGCTGCTCGAACCGCTTGCGCATCAAGCGGGCCACGTCGTGGATCAGGAACCCCACCAGGGGAGATGGATTGCTCATCGAGCCCTTCGCGGAAACGAGGCTACGCCGGGCGAACGATGCCGGACAGATCGGTACATCATATCATGTCACAAGAAGTCATAAACATGCTTATGATTTACAGGTGGGTTAACATGCAGGCTTTTCAAGCAGGACCGGGCAGGATGACGTCGATGAAATTCTTAACGCCCGCGCTGGGTGTGGCCCTGCTGTTGGGCGGCGGTCCCGCGCTGGCGCGGCCGGCTTTCACCTGCGGCGGCTTCGCCCTCCTCGGCGGGGCGCAACTGATCTGCAGCCACGTCGATCCCGCGGCGCCGTCGCAGTTCTGCAATTTCAGCTGGGACCTGATGGGCACCCCGGCCGGGACGACGGTGGTCAGCGGCTCGTTCCTGCTCACGCCGGGCCTGACCAACGCCACGGTCTACCAAGGCAGCGGCTTTTCCTACGCGCTGTCGAACCCGATCGTGCTTTGCCAAGCCCGCAAGGGACGATGACGCGCGCCCCGCCCGCCGCCGAATCCTCAGCCTGCCGCGAGCCCTTCAACCCGCCGCGAGTACGATCCAATCGTCCTCGCTGATCACCTCGATGCCCAGTTCCTCGGCCTTGGCGAGCTTGGTTCCGGCGCCCGGCCCGGCCACCACAAGGGTCGTCTTCTTGGAGACCGAGCCCGACACCTTGGCGCCGAGCGCTTCGGCGCGCGCCTTCGCTTCTTCCCGAGT
>CALMOK010000216.1:0-9974 GCA_937871825.1 uncultured Alphaproteobacteria bacterium | reverse complement strand
GCACCACCGCGCTGGACGAGGCCGGCGTGCCTTGCGCGCCCGTGAACACGATCGTCTTGCCCGAAACAGCGCTTTGCCGCGCCGGGGCTTCCATCGGCTCGGGCGTCACCGCGACGAGCAGCGCGTCCAGCACGGTCTCGTTATGGGGTTCGCGAAAGAAATCCGCGATCGCCTGCGCGACCACGTCGCCGAATCCCTCGATGTTCCGCAATTCGGTCCAGGCCTCGGACGCCGGATCGACGGCGAGCCGAGCGGTGTCGCGCAGGGCGTCGAAGCCGCCGAAATGCCGCGCGAGCCGGCGGGCGTTGGTTTCGCCCACATGCCTGATCCCCAAGGCGTAGACCAGGCGGTTGATGGGGACGCGGCGACGCTCGTCGATGGCGGCGAACAGCTTGCGCACCGAGGTGCTGCCGAAGCCCATCCGCCCGGCGAGCGGGGCTTCCGAAGCGCTGTCCCGCGCCGCCAGCGTGAAGATGTCGGCTGGTGTTTTGATCAGCCCCTCGCCGTAGAACAGCTCGATCTGCTTGTCGCCGAGCCCCTCGATGTCGAGCGCGTTCCGCGAACAGAAATGCTTCAGCCGTTCCACCGCCTGGGCCGGGCAGACCAGCCCGCCGGTGCAGCGGCGCACCACGTCGGCGACCCCGGTCTTGGGGTCGATCTCCCGCAAAGCGGCCGAGCCGCAGGCCGGGCAGGTGTCGGGAAAGCGGAACGGTTCGCCCCGCGCCTCGCCCGCCACCGGAACATGGCCGAGGATCTGGGGGATGACGTCGCCGGCGCGCTGCACCGCCACGATATCGCCCACCCGCACGTCCTTGCGGGCGATCTCGTCCTCGTTATGGAGGGTGGCGTGAACCACGACGACGCCGCCCACCGTGACGGGATGGAGGCGGGCCACGGGGGTGAGCGAGCCCGTGCGGCCGACCTGGACGTCGATGGCGTCCAGCCGCGTGGTCGCCCGCTCGGCCGGGAACTTGTGGGCCACGGCCCAGCGGGGCGCGCGGGACACGAAGCCGAGCCGGTTCTGCAGCGACAGGCTGTCGACCTTATACACCACGCCGTCGATGTCGTAGGGCAGGGTGGCGCGCTGGGCCTCGATGGCGCGGTAGCGGTCGATGAGTTCAGCCGGGGAGCGGCACAGCGCCGTCAGCGGGTTGGTGGGCAGGCCCCAGCGCGCGAAGCATTCAACCATGCCGGCCTGGGTGGGGGCCGGCATGGCGCTCATCTCGCCCCAGGCATAGGCGAAGAATTTCAGCGGCCGCTCCGCCGTGACGGCTGGGTCGAGCTGGCGCAGGGATCCCGCCGCCGAGTTGCGCGGGTTGGCGAACGTCGGCTTGCCGGATGCGGCCTGCTGCAGATTGAGTGCCGCGAAATCATCCTTGGTCAGGAAAACCTCGCCGCGCACTTCGCAAACGGCCGGCACGTCCGGTCCCGACAGGTGGTTCGGGATGGCCGCCACGGTGCGGATGTTGGCGGTCACGTCCTCGCCCTCGTAGCCGTCCCCGCGCGTCGCCGCGAGCGCGAGGCGGCCGTCCTCGTAGCGCAACGAGCAGGACAGCCCGTCGATCTTCGGCTCCGCCGTGATCGGCAGGTCGGCCTCCGGCCCGAGGCCGAGGAAGCGGCGCACGCGGCCCACGAACTCGACCACCTCGGCCTCATCGAACACGTTGCCGAGCGAAAGCATCGGCACCCGGTGGCGGACCTTGGCGAACTTTCCCGAGGGCGCGGCGCCGACGCGTTCGCCGGGCCGTGGCTGCAGGCTGGGGAACGCCGCCTCGATGGCCCCGAGCTGCCGACGCAGGGCGTCATAATCGGCGTCGGAGATGACCGGCGCGTCGTCGCGGTGGTAGGCGATGTCGTGGCCGGCGATTTCGGCCGCCAACCGCGCATGTTCGGCGATCGCCGCCGCTTCGCTCAGGTCATCGGAGGAATTGGTATCGGGCATGGCTCAACAGGGGTCGCGGCCGAGCCCACGCGCCCCAATACGAAGCGCGACGTTGCAGGCCTTGATGGTCGATGTCCCGCACGATGCCCGACGGGTTTGAAGGTTTTCTTACGGTTGCCGCCCGGCACGGGACGCGCCGTGCATCCCATGCCGTTTGGCCATGCCTCGCGTTTATAGAAATGCCGGATCAACGGTTCGCATGTGCCGCAAGCGAACGAAATCCGGCATCCTCCTTCAGGCGATGCGCGCGAAACGCTCGACCCGCCGCCGTTCCTGGGTGGGTTGGAACGCCAACCGGGCATGCTCCTGGCAGTAGGGCCCGATATCGCCCGTCCGGCATCCGCAATAGCGGAACTCGGTGCTTGTCGGATCCCCGATGGGCCAGCGGCACATGGTTTCACGCAATTCCATGATGGTGACCCGGGTGGAGAACGGGATCACCACGTCGGCGATCGGCCGGACCGCTGGCGCCGCGACGGGCGCGTTCCGGACAGGCGTTTCGGCCGGAGGCGCCTCGACCATCGGTGCGGGAGCGTCGATCTCGGGTTTGGATGTGGGTTTCGATCGCAGGCGCGCCGCCGCCGGCGCCGCGACCTTTGCCCGTCCCGACAAGCCGAGACGGTGGACTTTACCGATCACGGCGTTCCGCGTGATGTTCTGACCCAGTTCTGTTGCAATTTGGCTTGCGCTTCGCCCCTCGAGCCACAATTTGCTCAAGAGTTCGACGCGTTGATCATTCCAGGACATGGCCTCTCCTAGGGCTGATTACGCATGATGAGGATGGAATCGAACTCGTCACCGGCTTTCGCCGATGTCACACTACGCCTGTTCGGGGGTTGTTGACGACCGTCGCCACCGCCTTGGGCGACGGTCTTGAATCTATACCGATGGGCGAATCCGGCGCAAGAGTCGGTGGTTCCTCACCCAAGTTTTCCCCAGTCACCTGTGGCTGGTTTCAAACACCGGGGCGAGCAATTCGCCTGTAATCCCAAGTGCGAACAAAGGTTTGACGGAGCAATCCGAAACCATTATTTGTGTCGCCCTGTTATTTGCCGCCTCACGGGGCGGCAAAATAATTTCTACGGCATGATTCACGGCCCGGCGGGGCCTGGGTAATATTGGAGCGTGGTGCCGTGCAATCGCCTTTACTCCCGACTTATGCCAGGGCGGACATCAGCTTCGAACGGGGCGACGGCGTTTGGCTGACGGCCACGAACGGGGACCGCTACCTGGATTTCGGCGGCGGCGTCGCGGTGGCGAGCCTGGGCTATTCGCACCCCCACCTCGTCGCGGCACTGACCGAGCAGGCCGGCAAGCTGTGGCACACGTCCAACCTTTATCGGATTCCCGAGGGCGAGCGCCTCGCCGAGCGGCTCGTCGTGGCGACGTTCGCCGATGTCGTGTTCTTTACCAACTCGGGTGCCGAGGCGGTTGAGGCCGCCATCAAGATGGCGCGCAAGTACCAGTCGTCGTCCGGTCGTCCCGAGCGTTTCAGGATCATCACGGTCGAGGGCGCCTTTCACGGGCGCACCCTCGCCACCATCGCGGCCGGCGGGCAGGCCAAATATCTGGAAGGGTTCGGCCCCAAGGTCGACGGCTTCGACCAGGTGCCGTTCGGCGACCACGAGGCCCTGCGGGCCGCGATCGGGCCGGAAACCGCGGCCATCCTGGTCGAGCCCATTCAGGGCGAGGGGGGCGTCCGCCCCGTGCCGACCCAATGCCTGCGCGGCCTGCGGGAGCTGTGCGACGCCCACGGGCTGTTGCTGATCTTCGACGAAGTGCAGACCGGTGTCGGCCGTAGCGGAACCTTTTTCGCCCACGAGGCCAGCGGCATCACGCCCGACATCATGGCGATCGCCAAGGGGATCGGTGGCGGCTTTCCGCTCGGCGCCTGCCTTGCCACGCGCGAAGCCGCCAAAGGCATGACGCTCGGCACTCACGGCTCGACCTATGGGGGCAATCCGCTGGCGATGAGCGTCGGCAATGCGGTGATCGACGTGGTGCTGGAGCCCGCTTTTCTCGACGGCGTGAAGCAGGCCGGGCTGCTGCTCAGGCAGCGCCTGGCCGAACTGAAGGACAAGCATCCGGGCATCATCGAGGAGATCCGCGGCGAGGGCCTCTTGATGGGGCTGAAGATGCGAGTGCCGAACGGCGATTTCGTCAAGGCGACGCGGGCCCGCCACCTCCTCACAATCGCGGCGGGCGACAATGTGGTCCGTCTCCTGCCTCCGCTGATCGTGTCGGACGCCGAGATCGCCGAGGCCGTCCGCCGCCTCGACGCGGCCTGTTCCGATCTCGAAGCGCAAGGCGCGGAACCGAAGGAAGCCGCCCAATGAGTTCCCTAGGGTCCAGCAAGGCCGCGCCACCCAAGGCCGCGCAGCATTTCCTCGACATCAGCGACATTCCGCCCGTGGAGCTTCGCGCCGTGCTCGACTACGCCTCCACGATCAAGCGCGAGCGCGTAACGGAGGGACGTTTCGCGCGGAGCCGACCGCTCGACGGCAAGGTGCTGGCCATGGTGTTCGACAAGCCTTCCACCCGCACCCGAATCTCCTTTGACGTGGGCATGCGCGAGCTTGGCGGGGAAACCATCATGCTGACCGGCGCCGAGATGCAACTCGGTCGTGGCGAAACCATCGCCGACACCGCGCGGGTTCTGTCGCGCTACGTCGATGCGGTGATGATCCGCATCCTGGACGAAAACGACCTCGCCGAATTCGCCCACCATGCCGACGTGCCGGTGATCAACGGGCTGACCAAGACCTCCCATCCCTGCCAGGTCATGGCGGACGTGATGACGTTCGAGGAGCATCGCGGGCCCATCAAGGGTCGCACGGTGGCCTGGAGCGGGGATTCAAACAACGTGCTGACGAGCTGGGTGCACGCCGCCAAGTCGTTCGACTTCGCCATCAACGTGGCGAGCCCGCCCGAACTCGGGCCCCGGCCCGAATTGCTGGCCTGGGCGAGGGAGAACGGCGCCGCCCTCACGGTGACGACCGACCCGTTCGCGGCCGTGAAGGACGTCGCGGCGGTGATTTCCGACTGCTGGGTGTCCATGGGCGACGAGGACGACATGCACCGGCACAACCTGCTGGCGCCCTATCAGGTCAACGCCAAGCTCATGGCTTCGGCGGCGACCGACGCGCTGTTCATGCATTGCCTGCCGGCCCACCGGGGCGAGGAGGTCACCGACGAGGTGATCGATGGGCCGAGCTCTGTGGTGTTCGACGAGGCGGAGAACCGCCTCCACGCCCAGAAGGGGATTTTGGCCTGGTGCCTCGGCGCGGTGCCGGCCCAAGGAGTGGTCCGCGCATGAGCGACGTGACGGAACGGCCCGTGTCCGATCGGGGACGGGACGATATCGTACTGCCATTCGCCGTGACGCCGCTCGACGTGCGCGGGCGCCTGGTTCGGCTGGGGCCGGCCATCGACCGCATCCTGAACAAGCACGCCTACCCGGAAGCGGTGGCGCGCCTCGTCGGGGAAGCCACGGCCTTGACGGCGCTGCTTGGCACGTCACTGAAATTCGAAGGCCGTTTCCAACTGCAAACCCGCACCGACGGCGTGGTCGACATGCTGGTGGTGGATTTCGACGCGCCCGACCGGCTGCGGGCCTTCGCGCGCTTCGACGGCGAGCGGCTGACCGAAGCGCAGGGGCGCCTCAACTCCGCCGAACTGCTCGGCCAGGGCCACCTGGCGCTGACCATCGAGCAAGGGGGCGAGCAGGGGCGCTACCAAGGCATCGTGCCCCTGGCCGGCCAGGGCCTCGAGGCGGCGGCCGGTGAGTATTTTCGGCAATCCGAGCAGATCCCGACGGTGGTTCGTCTCGCGGTCGCGCAGATCGTCACCGGCGAGGGAAGCGCGTGGCGGGCCGGTGGTTTCCTGGAACAATTTCTGCCCCAATCGGAGGACCGGAAGCGGGCCGCCGACCTGCCGCCCGGGGACGCGCCCGAGGGCCTCGCCGCCGAGCCTGTGGACGAAGACGATGCCTGGAGCGAAGCAAAGGCCCTGGCGGGTACGATCGAGGATCACGAACTCGTCGATCCGACGTTGTCGAGCGAGCGCCTGCTTTATCGCTTGTTCCACGAGCGCGGCGTCACGGTTTTCGAGCAGCACGACCTCAGGGACGCTTGCCGCTGCTCCCGCGAGCGTATCGCCTCCATGCTGATGAGCTTCACCCCCACGGAGCGGCGCGACATGGTGGGGCCGGACGGCCGCATCGGGGTTACCTGTGAATTCTGCGGCACCCACCGCGATTTCGACCCCGCCGACTTCGATCCCCCCGGGCCGTCCTTGTCCTGAGGGCGCCAAACCACCATCTTGGGTGCACGCCTTTCCCCCGAGTTTTCCAGGTAAATCCTTCTCATGTCCCATGATCTCGTCGTCATCGGCACCGGCCCTGGCGGCTATGTGTGCGCCATCCGCGCGGCCCAACTGGGGCTCAAGGTTGCCGTGGTGGAAAAGCGCAAAACCTTTGGCGGCACCTGCCTGAACGTCGGTTGCATCCCCTCCAAGGCGCTGCTCTACGCGACGGAGATGTTCGAGGCCGCCGGCCATGAATTCGCCCCGCTCGGGATCGTGACCGGCAAACCGGAACTCGACTGGACGGCGATGGCCAAGCATCGCGACGACACGGTGGCGTCCAACGTCGGCGGCGTGTCCTTCCTGTTCAAGAAGAACAAGGTCGAGACATTCCAGGGCACCGGTCGCATCAAGGCGGCTGGCCAGGTCGAGGTGACGGGCGAGGACGGGCAGGTCACCACGCTGGACGCCAAGTCGATCGTGATCGCCACCGGCTCGGACGTCGCCACCCTGCCGGGCGTCACCATCGACGAGAAGGTCATCGTGTCCTCGACGGGTGCCCTGGCGCTCGACGGCGTTCCGAAGAAGCTCGTCGTGATCGGCGCCGGCGTGATCGGGTTGGAGCTCGGCTCCGTGTGGCGGCGGCTCGGTGCCGAGGTCACCGTGATCGAATATCTCGATCGCATCCTGCCCGGCATCGACGCCGAGACGGCGTCCCAGTTCCACCGCATCCAGGCCAAGCAGGGGCTCATCTTCCATCTCGGCCAGAAAGTGTCGGGCGTCACCCTGAAGCCGGAAGGCGCCAATGCCCCGCGCGCCACCGTGGCCTTCGTGCCCGCGGCGGGGGGCGAGGAGCAATCGATCGACGCCGACGTGGTCCTGGTCGCCATCGGGCGACGACCGAACACCGACGGGCTCGGATGCCAGGAGGCCGGCATCGCCACCGAGCGCGGCCGCGTGGTGATCGACGAGCATTTCGCCACCAGCGTGCCGGGCATCTACGCCATCGGCGACGTGGTGCGCGGCGCCATGCTGGCCCACAAGGCCGAGGACGAGGGCGTTGCGCTGGCTGAAATCCTGGCCGGGCAAGCCGGGCACGTCAATTATGAGACCATCCCGGCGGTGGTCTACACCATGCCGGAACTCGCCAGCGTCGGGGCGACCGAGGAGGAACTCAAGGCTGCCGGCACCACCTACAAGGTCGGCAAGTTCCCCTTCTCGGCCAACGGCCGCGCGCGTGCCACGCGCCACACGGATGGCTTCGTCAAGGTACTGGCGGACGCCGCGAGTGATCGGGTGCTGGGCGTTCACATGATCGGCTCGGTCGCCGGCGAGCTGATCCAGGAAGCCGCCGTGCTGATGGAGTTCGGCGGCTCGTCGGAGGATCTGGCGCGCACCAGCCACGCGCATCCGACCATGTCGGAAGCGGTGCGCGAAGCCGCCATGGCGGTTGAAAAACGCGCCATCCACATGTGAGCCCGACAGTGCTTATCCGCCGGGCCGACCCGGTGGACGCCGCCCTGGTACGGCGCATGACATTGGCGGCCTACGCCAAATGGGTGTCGGTGATCGGCATGAAACCGCTGCCCATGCTGGTCGACTACGACAAGGCCGTGGTCGCCCACCGGATCGACCTGTTGATCGAAACCGAGCCGGTGGCCCTGATCGAGACCGTCGCGCGCGAGCGCGACCTGATGATCGAGAACCTGTGCGTCGACCCGGCCCATCAGGGGCGCGGGTTCGCCACCCATCTGCTGGCCCATGCCGACGATCTGGCGCGCAACGCCGGTACCGTCCGCCTCTACACGAACCGGTTGATGGCGGAGAACATCGCGCTTTACCGGCGACGGGGTTTTCTGGTCGAGCGCGAGGCGGTGGTCAACGGCCGCTTCGTCGTCCACATGGTCAAGGCGGGCCCGCGAGGGTTCGGCGGCGGGCCGGCAAGCGGGCCCGCATGACGCCCATCCAATCGCTCCTCGGGTTTGGCTTGGCGGCCGGCTTGCTGACCATCACGCCGGGGCTCGACACGGCCCTGGTCCTTCGCACGGCGGCCAGCGAAGGGCGCGGCGCGGCTTTTCGCGCCACCCTGGGCATCCAACTCGGCTGCCTGCTGTGGGGTGCCGCCGTGGCGCTTGGGCTCGGTGCCCTCCTCGAAACCTCTACGATGGCCTATGGGGCGCTGACCTGGGCGGGCGCGGCATACCTGACGGTTGTGGGCATGGGGCTTGTTCTGCGCCCCCGACGCGCTTTCGTGCCCGGGCCGGCCGATCGGCACCAGGCCCGCATGGCCTCGTTCTGGCGCGGTTTGTTGACGAACCTGCTCAATCCGAAGATCGGCGTCTTCTACCTGTCGTTTCTGCCGCAGTTCGTGCCGGCGGGCTACGCACCGGCTCCCTCCATCTTCGGCTTGGCGGTGTTCCACGACGTGATCGGCGCCGCCTGGCTGTCACTGCTGATCCTCAGCCTTGGCCGGATGGGCCCGGTTTTGCGGCGGTCCGGCTTCATAGCCTGGCTCGACCGGGGAACCGGCGCGGTCTTCATCCTGTTCGGATTGCGGCTGGTGTTCGACCGGCGCGTCGCGGGCTGAGCGCGGTGCGGGCCGCAATGGGCTCGCCTAAATGGTCCCGCTCGCCTATCAAAGTACCATGACCGACGTCTCGACCCTCGCGCCACCCAGGCCCGCCGCCATGCGCGTGACCGCGCGGGCGCTGGCGCTGGGCGAGCGGCTCGACGCGAGCGGCCTTGAGCGCAGCGACATGCTGTCCTCATCCCCGCTCGCCTTCCGCGTCGGCACCTCGGGCTTCGTCGCCCTTTACCGCTTCGGCGTCGCCGTCCTGGTCGGCCTGTCGCCGATCGAGGAGGACGATTTCCTGCGCCAGGTGAAGGCGCGCGTGTCCGGCGAGCGGGACCGGATCGACGACGAGACGGTGATCTTGGAGATATCGGGCGACGGCGAGGATCGCATTCCGCCGGGCGGGCCGATCCTGATGAAGGATCTGTCGCCCCAGCGTCTGCTGGTGGTGGCGGACGCGCTGTCCAAGACCGTGTCGCTCGGGCGGGATGAGCGCGAGGTCACGGCCGTGCTCGACGTGATCGAGCCGTTCGCCGCGGGGCTGAGCCGCACGGGGCGGCCACCCAGCACCCGGCGCAACATGCTCAAGCTCATCGGCCAGGCGCTGCTCGTGCAGCACCGGGTGTCGGGCCGCGTCGCCGTGGAGGAAAAGCCCGATGTCCTGTGGGACAGGCACGATCTCGAACGCCTTTATGCCCGCCTTGAGGACGAATACGAACTGATGGAGCGCACCCGCACCCTGAAGCGCAAGCTCGACGTCATCGTGGAAACGGCCCGCGCCCTGACGGACGTGATCGAGGCCGACCGGGCGACGCGCCTCGAAGCCACCATCGTGGTGCTGATCGTCGCCGAGATCGCGCTGACCCTCGTGCAGATGTTCGTGTTCCGGCATTGAACCGTTCCGGCCGACGGCGGGTGCAACCAGGAACCGTTGAGGGAGCGGCGACGTGCTGAACGACGAACTACGGTCCATGGAAACGATGGGATCGCCCGAAGCGGCGGTGGAGCGTTTGCGCGCCCTCCACGCCCAGGCGACATCGGCATTGCGCGCCGCCCTTGGCCGCTTCGTCGACGAAGGCGTCGTGCCCGACCTCGAAACGCGGCTGCGATTCCGCTATCCCGAATTGCGGGTCACCTACCAGCCCACCGGCGCCATCC
>CALMOK010000215.1 GCA_937871825.1 uncultured Alphaproteobacteria bacterium | reverse complement strand
ATAACGTGCTGATCGCGGAGGGACGCCGCGTCGCCGTCGCCCTGCTGGCCGTCCCGTGAGCGACCATGGTGCCGGGGCGGCAAGCCTGGCCGACCATTACCGCCATTGCGAAAGCCACGTTCGCGCGGGCGACCATGATTTCTGGCTCGCCATGCTGTTCGCCCCGGCCGAAAAACGGCCCTCGCTCCACGCGCTTCGGGCCTTCCTTCTTGAGATCGAGTATGTGCGCCGGCGCGTCAAGGAGCCTCTCGCCGGCGAGTTGCGGCTCCAGTGGTGGCAGGACGCCATCGAGGGCGAAGCGCGGGGTGATGTCGCTTCCCATCCCGTCGCGGCGGCGCTGCTCGACACGGTGCAGACGTTCCGGCTTCCCCGGGATGTCTTGACGGACATCATCGAGGCGCACCGCTTCGACCTTTACGACGATCCCATGCCGACGTTGCACGATTGGGAAAGCTATTGCGAGCAGACGGAGGCGGCGCCGCTCCGGCTGAATTCGATGATCCTGACCGGGAAGACGGAGCCGGGCGGCATTGCGGCCGCTTCGCACGCCGGCGCGGCTCTCGGTGTGATGCGCCAGCTCGATGGGCTCTGGCGCGAGCGCACGCCGGTGTATGTTCCAGCCGACATCCTGGCACGCCACAAGCTGACGCCGGGCGACATCGAAGCCGCGAAGCTGACGCCGCCGATCGCCGAGGTATTGGCCGACATGCGGGGGATCGCGCGGCTTCACCTGGACGCCTTGAAACAGCAGGCCGCCACGGTCGAGCCTGGGGCAGGCCCGGCCTACCTGAAGGTGAGCCTCGTCGAGCCGACGCTGCGCGTGAGCGAGCGTAAGGGCTTCGACCCCTTCGCCATGCCGGTCGTGATGCCCCGCTGGCGGCGGCAATGGATCATTTGGCGCGCCAGCCGGCGAACAATGGGCTAGTGCACCGCCGGATTGATGGAGTCACTCTCCCGTTGCGACCGGCAGGTCGGCCGCCGCTCCCCACTCGGCCCAGGAGCCGTCGTAGAGACGGGCGGTGTATCCACTCATTTCCAGCGCAAGGGTCAGGATCGCTGCCGACATGCCCGATCCGCAGCTGGCGACAACTGGTCGGGCCGGGTTGATCCCGGCTTGGGCGAAGGTTTTCCGCAACGCGTCAGGCGGGCGTAGGCGTCCATCCGCCACAAGTTCGTCGAAAGGAAGGTTGAGGCTTCCCGGCATGTGGCCGGCGCGCAAGCCGGGTCGAGGCTCCGGCATCTCGCCCCGGAAGCGCGCGGCCGGGCGGGTATCGACCACCTGGGCGGAGCCGTCGCCCAGCGCGGCCATGACCTGCGTGGCCGAGGCGACGGCATCCTCGTCCAGCGCGGCGACGAATTGCGCGGCCGGCCTGGGACTGCTTGCGCCGGCCACCAGGGGACGCCCTTCGGCGGCCCAGGTCGGCAACCCACCTTCGAGAAGCGACACCTGTTTCGCCCCGAAGACGCGAAACGTCCAACGAACCCGAGGGGCGGAAAACAGCCCGGCACCGTCGTAGACCACGATGTGCATGGCGTCCGAAATACCGAGGGCGCTCACGGCGGCCGCGAAGGCGTCGGGTTCGGGCAGCATGTGGGGCAGGCCGGCGGCGTGGTCGGCGATCCTGTCGACGTCGAAGAACACCGCGCCGGGAATGTGCCCCGCCTGGTATTCGGCCCTCGCGTCACGGTTCTGGGTTGGCAAATACCAGGAGCCGTCGACCACGACGACATTCGGGTCGGCTAGGTTCTCGGCCAGCCAAGCCGCGGTGACGAACGGAGACGCGGGATCCGATGCCGTCATGGAAGGCTCCTTTGGTGCCGGCTGAACGTTTGCACGATGTTCAGCATGGGGCCGGCAATGGGTCAACAAGGGCGCGTTCGCGTCGCTCTTTCCAATCGGGCGGGGTTGTCCTAAAAACCGCCGGCAAGCACGCATCCGATGAGGCACTCATGACCGCGATCGTCGATATTCTAGCCCGGGAAATTATGGACAGCCGTGGCAACCCGACGATCGAGGTGGAGGTTTTCCTGGAGTCCGGCGTGCATGCCCGTGCGGCCGTGCCTTCGGGCGCATCGACCGGTGCCCACGAGGCCGTGGAACTGCGCGATGGCGACAAGAGCCGTTTCAGCGGCAAGGGTGTCCTGAAAGCCATCGAAAGCGTGGATGCGATCTTCGACGCGATCGAGGACATCCCGGTCGAAGAACAGATGCTGATCGACGAAACGATGATCGCGCTCGACGGCACGCCCAACAAGTCCAAGCTCGGCGCCAACGCCATCTTGGGCGTTTCGCTCGCCGTCGCTAAGGCCGCCGCCGAGGACAACGACCTTCCCCTCCACCGCTATGTTGGCGGGACCCAGGCGCACGTGCTGCCCGTGCCGATGATGAACATCGTCAACGGCGGGGCCCATGCCGACAACCCGATCGACTTTCAGGAATTCATGATCATGCCCGTGGGCGCCCCAAGCCTCAGGGAGGCTGTGCGCTGGGGATCCGAGGTGTTCCACACGTTGAAGTCCGCGCTCAAGAAAGCCGGGCAGAACACAAACGTGGGGGACGAGGGCGGTTTCGCGCCCAACCTTCCCTCGGCTGAAGCCGCGCTCGATTTCTGCATGGAGGCCATCCGGCAGGCCGGGTTCCAGCCGGGTACCGATATCGTGCTCGGCCTCGATTGCGCGGTGACCGATTGGTTCAAGGACGGCCAATACCACTACGAGGGAGAGGGCAAGGTGCGCTCAATCCAGGAGCAGGTCGAGTATCTGGCCAAGCTGGCGACCGACTACCCGATCGCCTCGATCGAGGACGGGATGTCGGAGGACGATTGGGAGGGCTGGAAGATCCTGACCGACCTAATCGGCGATCGCTGCCAGATCGTCGGCGATGACCTGTTCGTCACCAACACGTCGCGCCTCGCGCGCGGCATCAAGGAAGGCATCGCCAATTCCCTTCTGGTGAAGGTCAACCAGATCGGCTCGTTGACGGAAACCTTGGCCGCCGTCGAAATGGCCCAGCGCGCCGGCTACACGGCCGTGATGTCCCATCGATCCGGCGAAACCGAGGATTCGATCATCGCCGACCTCGCCGTGGCCACCAATTGCGGCCAGATCAAAACCGGGTCGCTCGCCCGATCCGACCGGTTGGCGAAGTACAATCAACTGATACGAATCGAGGAAATGCTCGGCACGCAGGCGCGCTACGCGGGCCGGAATGCCTTGAAGGCTTTGGCCCGCCAGGGCTGAGCTTGGGACCGACCCGCACGCCTCTGTCAACCCGATATCGGATCGTCACCGTGTTGGGTCTGGTGCGTTAAGGAGGCGTCAACCATAAGGCGGCATCCTCCCAATATGGTCCTTCGAACGCGCTTTCGCGCAATTCTTTACCCCATCCTTCTCTATGCCCTGTCGGGCGTGGCCTCGTCCTACTTCGTCTACACGGCCATCAATGGGGATCGTGGCCTGAAGACGAAGGCGGACTACAAGGCGCAGATTGCTGCACTGCGGGATCAGCTTGCCGAACTCAAGGCCACGCGGCAGGATTGGGATCACCGCATAACACTCATGCGTTCGGAAGCGGTGGATCGCGATCTTTTGGAAGATCAGATCCGTGAAACCCTCGACTTCACCGATCCTCGTGATCTTGTTGTGTTTTCCGGCACCAAGGTGAAACCCTGATCTGCGTAATTTTCAGGGCAGACCTGCGCAAAACGCTATGGTGCAGCGCGGCAATTTAGAATGACTGTTCTTTTTGAGAAATCAAAGGCTTATCGGTCAATTCGCCCCCTCGCTTTTGCCATGGGGCTTCGCTATTTTCCTTGCTGATGTTTCGGGGTCCGGCGGTGCCGGCCATCGGTTCGCAAGGATTGCTCATGTCCCTCGCCGCACAGACGCGTTTGGAAACAGTCGGGCCGAAAGCCGTTCCGTCAAATCTCCCGGCTTTTTCGCGGGATGAGGATATGGCGGCCTACGACAGCATGCTGACAATCCGCCGCTTCGAGGAGAAGGCCGGCCAGCTTTATGGAATGGGCCTGATCGGCGGCTTCTGCCATCTTTACATCGGCCAGGAAGCCGTGGTGGTCGGCATGAGGATGGCATCCCAGCCCGACGACAAGGTCATCACGGGATATCGGGATCACGGCCACATGCTGGCTTGTGGCATGGACCCGAAGGGCGTCATGGCCGAACTGACAGGGAGGCGGGGCGGCTATTCCAAGGGGAAGGGCGGCTCCATGCACATGTTCTCCAAGGAGAAAAACTTCTTCGGCGGCCACGGCATCGTGGGCGCCCAGGTGGCGCTTGGCACGGGCCTCGCCTTCGCGAGCCAGTACGAGGGGGACGGCTCCGTCGCCACGGCCTAT
>CALMOK010000214.1 GCA_937871825.1 uncultured Alphaproteobacteria bacterium | reverse complement strand
AGCGTGAAGGGATCGACCGGAATCAAACGACTCGTCATTCGCGGACCATCCTTTGCTGCGCGCGTTCGACCTGGATTACGGCGCGCCACGGTGTTGTTCAAGCCTGTCCGACGCCGCATCGGCTGATTGTGGCGCCTGTCTCACGCGCTCGACCAGCGGACGGACCCAGGACGACGGGCGTGTGACAAGGGTTGGGGGACGATCTTTTTGCCGTTCGCGAGCGTTGGCCCCTTGCTTGACCTTAAGCGCAACGGGAGCCCCAAGATGAGTATTTTCGGAAGCATCATGTCGAAGATCTTCCACCATGACGCGGCAGCCGCCACCCCAGCGCAGCCCAGCGCGAGTGCGGCTTCTGCCGACGGATCGTCGGCGAGCGCGTCATCAACTGCCACGAGCGCCCCTTCCGCCTCCGCGACGTCGGCGGGCGCGACCGCCCAGGTCGCCCGCAACGACAACGCCCCGAGCGGCAGCGCGGGCCAGACCGTGGATGTCGCGGCCCTGCTCGACGGTTTGGCGGCCAAGAACAGCCAGACGCTCGATTGGAAGCATTCCATCGTCGACATGCTGAAACTGCTCAGCCTCGACTCGAGCCTGTCGTCACGGCAGGAACTCGCGAAAGAACTGGGCTATAGTGGAAACGAGCAGGATTCCGCGACCATGAACGTGTGGCTGCACAAGCAGGTGATGCAGAAGTTGGCCGCGAACGGCGGCATCGTGCCGGATAGCCTCAAGGCATAGCCGACAAGGCGGCGCGTCAGGGCCGCCTTCTCCCTTTGGCAGACGCTGGACGTCAGGGTTTCGGTGGGGCGGCCGGCGACGACCCTCCTTCCGGGACGGCTGGTGCAGGTGCCTGCTCGGGAGTGGGTGCCGGCACGGTGGGTGTCGGGGATGGCTGAGCGGGCGCTTGGGCGGGCGCGGCGTCTTCGAACGAAACCGGTGTCCCGGCTCTCACCAAGGAAGCGAGGTCTTCGACGGCCCAGTTGGTCAGCCGGATGCAGCCATGAGACTGCGTCTTGCCGACGAGTTCCGGCTGCGGGGTTCCGTGAATGCCATAGCCTTCGTCGGAAAGGTCGAGCCACACCGACCCGACGGGGTTGTTGGGTCCGGGCGCGATGGTGAAGGGCTTGGTCGCCTTGACGCCCTTGAAGGCGTATTTCGGATTATAGGTGTAGTCCGGGTTGTGGATCACGCGGCGGATCACGAACTGCCCGGATGGCGCGGGCTTCTCGTCGCTGCCGATCGAGGCGGGATAATAGGCCACCAGTTTGCCGTCCGGCGCAAAGGCCTCCACGGCGTGGCTGGCCTTGTCGACCGTGATCCGGGCCACGTCGGCGGCGGGCCGGTCGGCGACCACTTGCGGCACCACGATGGTGCGACCCGGCCCCTTCCACGACTGACCCTTGTTCAGCGCGATCAGGAGTCCGCGGCTGACATGATATTGTTCCGATAATTCTTCCTGGACGTCGGTGTAGGCGAGCCGCTTCAGCTTGGCTTGCGCTTCGAACTTGGCCGGAATGCGCTTGGCGAACGGACCCTTGAGATCGGCCGGGGTTACCGGTCGTGTCACCAGAACAACGCCCCCGTCGGAACCGGTCAGCTTGTCCCAGGTCGCCTGATCGAGCACACCGCTCGCCCCCAGGCCCATCTGCTTCTGGTAGGCCCCCACCGCCTTGCGGAAGTTGTCGCCGTCGATCCCGTCGATGGCGCCCGGCGAAAACCGCGCGCGATCGAGCAGGATCGCCGCCTTCAGGACCGTGGAACTCGGCACCTTGGCGGGTGGTTCCGGCAGGACAGAGAAGGTCGCCCCATTGACGCTGTCGACCGTCAGGGCGGGAGCCTTCGGATCGGACGGGCGCGCCAGCGCCGGTGGGGCCCAAACAACCAAGCCCAACAAAGCCAGGGCGGACGGCGGGGGCAGCAAGGGCATGGTTGGATTCCACAAGGCTGAAGGAATGGAGGCTCGGGTGGTGGCGGGCACGAGCTTACCATCGGCCCAGAAGGTATGATCTACGCGATCGGGTCATCGATCAACGGTAAGGCGTCAAGCAATGGCAAATGCTTGGCCCTCGGTGGGCCGCCAAACGGGGATGGTGAGCGCATTGTCCAAACGGGACGACGCGACCGGCGACGACCGGTCATCATAAAACGGCAAGCCTTCGAGCTAACCGGCTTAAAGCGCGCATTCGGTGAACACAGCGGCGGCGTTTCCCGCCCAGGCGCCCTCGTATTTTTCTAGAAGGCTGTCCGCCTTGGTTTGCCCTCGGTCCAGCATCTCCTCGAGGCCGTTGAGGTACACGGTCTCGTCGGCCCCCGCGGGGTCCATCATGCGGCGGCGTTCCAGGCCCCCACGCGCCAAGGTCACCACGTCCCGCGCCACATCGAGAACCGGCCGGCCGGCCACGACGGCCTTGAACCCCAGGCGGGGCACCTCGTCGCGAAACCGTTGCCGATCCTCGTCGCTCCAATGCTTGACGAGTTCCCAAGCTCCATCGAGCGCGATATCGTCGTAAAGCAGGCCGACGAACAGGGCCGGGAGGCCGCACGCCGCTTCGGCGCTTCCCATGTCGGAGCCTCGCATTTCGAGGTAGCGCTTCAAGCGCACCTCGGGAAAAATGGTCGACAGGTGGTTGGCCCAGTCCGACAAGGTCGGGCGCTCGCCCGGCATGTGCTTGAGCTTGCCGTCCATGAGATCGCGGAAGCTTTCGCCGGCCACATCGCGATAGCCATCCCCGCGTTTGATGAAATACATCGGCACGTCGAGCGCGTAATCCACATAGCGCTCGAACCCCATGCCGGGCTCGAACGCGAAGGCCATCATGCCGGACCGGGCGTTGTCGGTGTGCCGCCAAATCTCGGAGCGGGCGGACAGAAAGCCGTTCGGCCGCCCCTCGGTGAAAGGCGAATTGGCCCAGAGGGCCGTGGCCACAGGCTGCAGGGCGAGCGAAACCCGCAGCTTGCGGACCATGTCGGCTTCGCTGGAAAAGTCGAGGTTGGCCTGCACGGTCGCGGTTCGGAACATCATGTCGAGGCCGCGGGTGCCGACCCTGGGCATGTAGTTCGCCATGATGCGGTAGCGGCCCTTCGGCATGATGGGCGTTTGCGCCAGCGTCCACAAAGGCGACATGCCGAGCCCGAGGAAGCCCATGCCGTTCCGGTTGGCGACGGTGTGAGCCTGGGTGAGATGATCGTCGAGTTCGGCCCTGGTCTCGTGGATGGTCGACAAGGGCGCGCCGGAGAGTTCGAACTGGCCGGCGGGCTCGAGCGAGATGGCGCCACCCGCGACAGGGTCGGCAAGCCCGATGATGTCGTCGCCTTCCAGGATGCTGTCCCACCCCGTTTGAAGGGCCAGTTCGTCGAGCAGCGCCCTGATGCCGTTCTGGCCGGCACGCCCCAGGTAGGGAACGGGGCTTAGATCGTTGCGGTAGAAGACGAATTTCTCATGCTCGGTGCCCACGCGGAACCGGTCGCGCGGTTTGCTCCCTTCCTCGAACCAGCCCACCAGGGCGTCCCGTGTGTCCAGCGGAGCCGGGTCGTCAACATCGCGCGCCATGCTCAACCCGCAAATCCTCAACGGCGCGAAACGGACCGCGCCCGGCGGACGGCCTGATGCCGAACCGCGCCTTCATTAATGATCTGAGCCTCAAGAGGCAACAAAGCCACCTTCCTTGGGTCGGTGAGCCTTCGCTCGCGTGAAACAAGTTGTCGCGGCGCGCGTTCTTCGCCCGTAGACGTCGGGCATCTGCCATGTCAGAGGACGGCCTATAAGGGAGAGATTGTATGACTTCTTTCAAGAAGACGATTGTTCTGGCTTGTGCGGCTTCGCTGATGGGCCTCGGTGTCGCGGTCGCTCAAACCGACCCGAATATGGCTGCCCCCGCGGGCGACGCCGCGCCGATGGCAACCGATCCGGGCGCGGCGAGCACGACCGCCATGCCGAAGAAGCCGATGATGAAGAAGCACATGGCCAAAAAGCACATGAAGAAGATGAAAAACATGTAAACCGGAATATACGCTTTGCTTGTCGCCCGGTCCCAAGAGGGGCCGGGCTTTTTTGTTGCGATGGCCAAGTCAGGGTCGTGCGCCAGGCCAGGAGCCGACCTTTTGCCCGGCCGTCGACTTTGAAATCGACCCTTGCGAAATCATGGCGGTCGCGCCTAGGCCGACGGGCGCTTGGATTGACAGATGTTAAATACGAACCGTTAGGCCATTTCGCTTATCGTCCGAGAGGGTAGAAGTGACCGGGGCCAAGGATGAAAAACGCCAAGCGATGTGAAGGATGCGGTGACGGAGTGGTTCTCGATTTCGAGTTCCTCATGGCGTTGCAACCGATCGTTGACCTCCGGACCCAGGCCATTTGGGGGTATGAAGCCCTCGTGCGCGGCACCGGAGGTGAAGGCGCGGCGGCCGTGCTTGCCAGGGTCAACGATCAGAACAAATATCGTTTTGATCAGATGTGCCGGGTTAAGGCGATCGAGACGGCGGCGCGGCTCTACCCCGACCAGAACTTGCGCCTTTCGATCAACTTCATGCCGAATGCTGTTTACGAGCCGGCGGCCTGCATCCAGGCTTCCCTGCGGGCGGCGGCGAAGTTCGGCTTCTCCCATGACCGCATCATGTTCGAGTTCACCGAAGACGAGCGAATGGTCGATGTGGCGAAAGTCACCCACATCGTGAATGAATATAAGAGGTTCGGCTTCATCACGGCCCTGGACGACTTTGGCAATGGCTTTGCCGGGCTGGGTCTCCTGGCGTCCTTTCAACCCAACCTCATCAAGATCGACATGAACCTGATTCGCGACATTCAGGTGGATCGCCCCCGCCAGGCGATCGTGGCCGGCATCGTGCAGATCGCGCGCGACCTCGACATCACGGTCCTGGCCGAAGGCATCGAAACGATCGAGGAAGCCAACGTCCTGCACCAGGCCGGCATCTCGTTGATGCAGGGGTATTATTTCGCCAAGCCGGACCTGGGACACCTGCCGGCCCTGACCTGTCCCGGGTTCACCGTGCAGGTCGAAAACGTCGCGGCCTGAACCAGGCGCGACGCCGTCGTCACTGCGAGACGACCAGGCCGGCGGCGCGTCAAGGCGCCTCGACCGTCACCGTCATTCCGAAGTCCTTCGCCTGCCCCGGTTCAAGGATCGTCAATCCCGGCTTTAGCGAAAAATCCTCATCGAATGCTTGCGGGCTCGCGTAACCCGCCCACGGTTCGACGCAAAGGAAGCCCGCGTCACGTTTCGACCAGAGCCCCAGGTCGGGCATGCCGGGGTAGGCAACCCGCAGGGCGCGACCGTTTGGTGGGCCGTAGCGCAAGGCGTGGCTCGCGACATCGAGGAAGATCAGCGCGTCCCGCGAGAAAAGATCGTCGTTCAAGGCGAGACGGCGGCCCTCGACCGGGGTGGGCAGGAGGCTTGAGCTCATCAATCCGTCGACGACTTGCCGGATCGGGGCCGGTTCGTCCCGCTCGAAGGACACCTCATGGGTTGACCGGGGCGCGCCATAGGGCAACGGCCATCGGAAAGCCGGATGAAACCCCATGGCGAACGGCAGGTTCCGGTGCCCGGTGTTGCTCACCGTGACGCTTATCGCAAGCGTCGCGCCCTCGATGGCGTAGACGGCCTCAAGGTTGAAATCGAACGGGTAGACAGCCCTGGTCTCGTCGCTGGAGCGGAGCCGCAGCCGGCATCGGCTATCGGTCTGCTCGACCAGTTCGAACAAGCTTCGCCGGGCGAACCCATGCTGTTTCATCGGATGGGAAACGCCGTCCGCGACGAGTTCGTCGTTTCGCAGGCGGCCGACGATCGGAAACAGCAAGGGCGCGTGACCGGTCCAGAACGCCGGATTTCCATCCCACAACAAGTCTCGCCCCGCCTCGTCCCGCAACCGGACGAGCTCGGCGCCTAAAAGCGCGATTTCCGCGGTCAGTCCGGACGAGCTGATTTTCACAACCGGGCCAGGGCGTGTTTCGGTCTCGGTCTGCATGAAATCCTCAATCGTCTTCGCCGCGCTGATAACCTATTAAAAAATAAGCGCGCCAGGGCGCTCGTGCAACGAAGTGGTCCGTCCGGCCCGCCATCGGATCGCCTGCGGGGCGACAATCGGACCCTGCGCGACGCGCCGAAAGTTACACGCACGTTATCGTCAAGGGGGATCGCGTAGGATAGGGGTACCCTTGTCGAGATCGGGGCGACCAGAGGGACATCATGGGAACTGAGTTCCTCGTTTTGGGGATGCGTCGACCCAAGATCCTTGCGGCGGTTCATCCGAACTTTCGCCCGTGCCACATTCTGGCCGGGCCCATAATGGCCGGCCTGGGCCTGACGCTGGCAGGCTGCGGAGGCGGCGTGTTCGACCCGCAAGGTCCGATCGCGGCGGCCGAAAGCAACATCCTGATCGACTCGATTGCCATCATGCTGGCCATCATCGTGCCCACCATGATCGGCACGATCGTCTTCGCCTGGTGGTTCAGGGCCTCGAATCCCAAGGCGAAATACCGCCCCGACTGGGTCTATTCCGGCCGTGTCGAAATGGTGGTCTGGTCCGTGCCGCTGCTCACCATCATTTTCCTGGGTGGTATCACCTGGGTGGGCGCCCACCAGCTCGACCCCGCGGTTCCGATCCCGTCCGACAAGAAGACCCTGCAGGTGCAGGTCGTGGCGCTGGATTGGAAATGGCTGTTCATCTACCCGGACCAGCATGTCGCCAGCCTCAACCAGCTCGTGATTCCGGTGGGCACGCCCGTGCATTTCAGCCTCACGTCATCCAGCGTTTGGAACTCGTTCTTTGTGCCGCGGCTCGGCAGCATGATCTACACCATGAAGGGGATGACCACGCAGCTTCACCTGATGGCCGACCGGGAGGGCACCTATCACGGCCTTTCGACCCATTTCAGCGGCGACGGGTTCGCCGACATGAACTTCGATGTGAAGTCGGTGTCGGACGGAGCTTTCGACGCTTGGGTCGAGGCTGCGCGGGGTCAGGGTCCCGTGCTCGACGAGGCAGCCTACAAGGGGCTTCTCAAGCAAAGCACTGCCGAGCCGCCGCGAACCTTCCGGGAGGTCGACACGGATCTCTTTGGAAAGATCACGACCCTGAAATTACCCGCCGGACCGGGCCCAAGCGAAGGGCCGGCGCCGGATGTGACCCCCAAGGGAGGCTCCTGACATGTTTGGCAAGCTGACGCTCGCCGCCATTCCGTTCGATCAGCCCATTCCCCTCGTGGCGGCGGGCGTGATCGGGCTCATCCTCCTGGGGGTGATCGGCTGGATCTGGTACGCGGGTCACCTGCCTTATCTTTGGCGGGAATGGATCACCAGCGTCGACCACAAGCGGATCGGCGTGATGTACACGATCCTTGGGCTCGTCATGCTGATCCGCGGCTTTTCCGACGTGATGCTGATGCGCGCCCAGCAAACCGTGGCCTACAAATCGCCGGGCTTTCTGCCGCCGGAACATTACGACCAGATCTTCTCGGCGCACGGCACCATCATGATCTTCTTCGGCGCCATGCCGTTCATCATCGGGCTGATGAACTTTGTGGTGCCTCTGCAACTCGGCGTGCGGGACGTGGCTTTTCCAACGCTCAACTCGGTGAGCTTCTGGCTGACAGCGACGGGCGCGCTGCTGGTCAACGTGTCGCTGGTGATCGGCGAGTTCTCCCGCACCGGCTGGTGGCCGGCCCCGCCGCTCAGCGAGGTGACCTACTCGCCCGGCGTCGGCGTCGATTACTACCTGTGGGCGATTCAGATATCGGGCGTCGGCACGCTGCTGTCCGGGGTCAATCTCACCACCACCATCCTGAAAATGCGGGCGCCAGGCATGAGCTACCTGCGCATGCCGATGTTCTGCTGGACGGCGCTGGCCTCCAACCTCCTTATCGTAGCGGCGTTCCCGATCCTGACCGCCACGCTCGCGATGCTGACGCTCGACCGCTACCTCGGCTTCCACTTCTTCACCGACGAGGCCGGCGGCAACTCGATGATGTTCATGAACCTGTTCTGGGCTTGGGGGCACCCGGAAGTCTACATCCTGGCCCTGCCATCCTACGGCGTCTTCTCGGAGG
>CALMOK010000213.1 GCA_937871825.1 uncultured Alphaproteobacteria bacterium | reverse complement strand
CGAACAAGGGAGCGCCGGCCTCGACCAACTGTCCGCCGGGGATTACGAGCGGTTCACGGCGCTGAACGCCGCCTATGTGACGCGATTCGGGTTCCCGTTCATCATCGCGGTACGCGGGCGCGATCCGCGCGACATCCTGGCGGCCTTCGAGGCGCGGCTCGGAAACACGATCGAGGCCGAGCGCGAAACAGCCCTCGCCGAGATCGAGCGCATCGCGCTGTTCCGGATCAAGGACCGGATGGCGGCATAGCGGTGTTCGTCACGCCGCTTCCTGCTTGGGGAACAGCGACAGGAGCCCGGTTTCGGAAGCCGGGCACACGCCGCTTTCGGTGATGAGACCCGTCACCAAGCGGGCGGGGGTCACGTCGAACCCGTAGTTGAGGGCGGGGCTGCCTTCCGGCGTGACGCGGATAGTTTCGACGTCGCCGGCGGCGGTGACCCCGCTCATATGCGTCACTTCGGTGGGCGAGCGCTCCTCGATCGGGATCTCGGCGACGCCGTCGCTGATCCGCCAGTCGATCGTCGAGGAGGGCAGGGCGACATAGAAGGGCACGCCGTTGTCGTGCGCCGCCAGTGCTTTCAGATAGGTGCCGATCTTGTTGCACACGTCGCCCGTCCGGGTGGTGCGGTCGGTTCCCACGATGCAAAGGTCGACCTGCCGGTGCTGCATGAGGTGGCCGCCGAGGTTGTCCACCACGACCGTGTGGGCCACGCCCTCCTGGCCGAGTTCGTAGGCGGTGAGGCTGGCTCCCTGGTTCCGGGGCCGGGTTTCGTCCACCCAGACATGCACCGGGATGCCGGCCCGGTGCGCCTTGTAGATGGGCGCCAGCGCGGTTCCCCAATCCACGGTGGCGAGCCATCCGGCGTTGCAGTGGGTCAGCACGTTCACGGGGCGGGACCGCCCGATCGCCTCCCACCGCGCCGCGATGAGGGCGCTGCCGTGCTCTCCCAGCGCCTCGCAGATGAGGGCGTCCTCGTCCGCCATGACGGCTGCCTCGGCGAAAGCCGCCTCGGCGCGGGCGCCTTCGCTCAAGCGTTCAAGGCGGCGGCGCATCCGCTCCAGGCCCCAGCGCAAGTTGACGGCGGTCGGCCGGGCGGCGATCAGCAGACGGTACGCCGCGTCGAGGCTGGCGTCGCCCGGGTTCTCCGCCATGGCCAGCGCCAAACCGTAGGCTCCCGTGACGCCGATCAGCGGCGCGCCGCGCACCGTCATGTCGGTGATGGCGAGGCTGGCTTCCGCCGCCGAACGCAGGTCCTTCACGACGAAACGATGCGGCAGACCCCTTTGGTCGATGACCCGGATGGAGGATTGTCCGGCTTCGCGCCAGATTGTCCGGTAAGCCTCGCCGCCGATCAGCATGGTTGGTCTCCAAGGGAATGTCGCATGGAACAGGCCATCGCCCGCGCCGATTGCGGCTTTCTACGACCGCGCGTCGACCTTCACGGGATCGGCCCGGTACACATCCGGAAAGAGGCGACGCAGGTTCGCGATCTTCGGCAGGTCGTTGACAATGATGTACCGGTTGTCAGGATGCGCGATCAAGTAATCTTGATGGTAGGCCTCGGCGCGATAAAAGGCATGCAGCGGCTCGAGGCGCGTCGCGAGCGGCTCGCCGAACAGGTGGGCCGTGTCGATGGCGGCGATATAGGCCTCGCCGACGCGTTTCTGCTTCCCGTCGGCGTAGAAGATCGCGGAGCGGTATTGCGAGCCGGTGTCCGGACCTTGGCTGTCCACCTCCGTCGGATTGTGGCCGACCGCGAAGTAGAGCTGCAACAGCCGCCCGAAGGAGATCGCCGACGGGTCGTAAGTGATCTCGACCGCTTCCGCGTGGCCGGTCGTTCCGCTGCTCACCCTGGGGTAGAGCGCCGTGTCGGCACCGCCGCCCGCATAGCCGGCAACGACCTGCCGCACGCCCTTCACATGCTCGAACATCCCTTGCATGCCCCAGAAACACCCGCCCGCCAGGACGATCTTTTGCAAACCAGCCGTCGCCGGCAGATCGATCGAGGGTTTCGGCACGGCAACGGCCGCCTCGTTGGCGGCAAGAGGTCCGTGGGCGAGGAGACATGAGGCCGAAACCACGAGAAGTGCCGGGAAAACGGTGCGGAAAGGGAAACGAGCCATGGCGGGTGTCCAGTATGAACGTTGCCGAGTTCAACACTTGAAACTTGGCCGCTTCAAGATCGATGATGTCGCTCGCGCGTCCGCCGCGATCGGCGATCCTGTTGACAAGCTTCGCCGACACTGAAAACCTGACCAAATGGTCAGGATCAGGGTGACGCGATGATGGACCCGACACATGAGCCCGTCGCGGGCGGACGACTCGACGCCGAAGCTTACGCGCGGAACTTCGCCGACCTGACCCCGCCGTTGACGCGACACGAGGCCTTCGTCGAGGCCGAGCGGTGCTATTTCTGCTACGACGCGCCTTGCTTGAACGCCTGCCCGACCAGGATCGACATCGCGCTGTTCATCCGGCAGATCGCCGCCGGCAACGACCAGGGGGCCGCCGAAACCATCCTGTCGGCCAACATCATGGGCGGCATGTGCGCCCGCGTCTGTCCGGTCGAGACCTTGTGCGAGGAGGCTTGCGTGCGTGAGCACGCCGAAGGCAAGCCGGTTCACATCGGCCTGCTGCAGCGCCACGCCACCGACGCTGTGATGAAGACGGGCGAACAGCCTTTCGGGCGTGCGCCCTCGACCGGCAAGACCGTGGCGGTGGTCGGTGCCGGCCCGGCAGGCCTGTCCTGCGCCCACCGGCTCGCCATGCTGGGCCACGCCGTCACCCTGTTCGACGCCAAGCCGAAGCCGGGTGGGCTCAATGAGTATGGCATTGCGGCCTATAAGGCCGTCGACGATTTCGCCCAGCGCGAGGTGGACTTCATCCTGTCGATCGGCGGCATCGAGCTCCGGCCCGGCATGGCGCTCGGGGCGGGGCTCGACCTGGCGACCCTGCAGGCCGACTACCACGCCGTGTTCCTGGGGCTTGGGCTTGCCGGCACCAACGCGTTGGAGGGGATGGGCGAGGCCGCCCACATCGTCGACGCGGTCGGCTTCATCGAGGCGCTGCGGCAATCGGGTAACAAGGCCGAGCTTCCCGTGGGGCGGCGGGTCGTGGTGGTCGGCGGCGGCATGACGGCGGTGGACGCCGCCGTGCAGGCCAAGAAGCTCGGCGCCGAGGAAGTCACCATCGTGTACCGGCGCGGGCCGGAACACATGAAGGCGAGCCTGTTCGAGCAGGAACTGGCGCAAAAGAACGGCGTGACCATCCGGCATTGGGCCAGCCCGGTCGGCTTCGAGCGGCAGGACGGCCGGGTGTCGGCCGCGCTGTTCGCGCAGCGCCGGCCCGACGATGCCGCCGGCAGCGTCGCCCGCACGGCAGCCGTGCCGGCCGACATGGTGCTGGTTGCCATCGGGCAGACCTTCGTGGAGGCGCCGCTCGGCACCGCCACGGTTGCGCTCTCTGGCGGGCGCATCTTGGTCGACGAGGAGCGGCGCACGACGGTGCCGGGCGTTTGGGCGGGCGGCGATTGCGTCGCGGGCGGGCAGGATCTGACGGTCAGCGCCGTCGAGGACGGCAAGCAGGCCGCGCTGTCGATCGACCGCGCGTTGAAGCAGGCCGCCAGCCAAGCGGACCGGTCCGTCCTGCCGGCATCACTGGCCGGGGTGGCGGCCTCGGCCGCTTCGCTCGCCGCGACGGCCGCCGCCAAGCTGGGGCTCTGATCCATGGTCGATCTTTCCACAGACTTCCTGGGCATCCGCTCGCCCAACCCGTTCTGGCTCGCCTCGGCGCCCCCGACGGACCGCATGACCAACGTGGTCCGCGCCTTCAAGGCGGGGTGGGGCGGGGTGGTGTGGAAAACACTCGGCGAGGACCCGCCGATCGTCAACGTGTCGGGCGCGCGCTACGGCGCCATTCACGGCCCCGACCGGCGGCTGCTCGGCTTCAACAACATCGAGCTGATCTCCGACCGGCCGCTCGAGCTCAACCTGCAGGAGATCAAGCAGGTCAAGCGCGAGTTCCCCGACCGGGCCATGGTGGTTTCCCTCATGGTGCCGTGCACCGAGGAAAGCTGGAAAGCCATTCTGCCGCGTGTCGCCGAAACGGGGGCGGACGGCGTGGAGCTCAACTTCGGCTGCCCGCACGGCATGTCGGAGCGCGGCATGGGCTCCGCCGTGGGGCAGGTGCCCGAATACATCGAGATGGTGGCGCGCTGGTGCAAAGCCTACACCCGCATGCCGGTGATCGTGAAGCTCACGCCCAACATCACCGACATCCGCCATCCGGCCCGGGCGGCCAAGCGCGGCGGCGCCGACGCGGTGTCGCTGATCAACACCATCAATTCGGTGATGGGGGTCGACCTCGACGCCATGGCGCCCTCGCCCCACATCGACGGCAAGGGAACCCATGGCGGCTATTGCGGCCCCGCCGTCAAGCCGATCGCCCTCAGCATGGTGTCGGACATCGCGCGCGATCCCGACACCTACGGAATGCCGATTTCGGCCATCGGCGGCATCACGACGTGGCGGGACGCCGCCGAGTTCATCGCCATGGGGGCGGGCTCCGTGCAGGTCTGCACCGCCGCCATGACCTATGGGTTCAGGGTCGTCGACGAGATGATCACCGGCCTGAAAACCTGGATGGCTTCGAAAGGCTACGAACGGATCGAGGATTTCCGCGGCCGGGCGGTCGGCAACGTCACCGATTGGCAGTACCTCAACCTGAACTACGTCGCCAAGGCCAGCATCGACCAGGACCTTTGCATCAAATGCGGCCGCTGCCACATCGCCTGCGAGGACACCTCGCACCAGGCCATCACGGCGCTGGTCGACGGTGCCCGGAAATTTGTCGTCAAGGACGAGGAATGCGTCGGCTGCAACCTTTGCGTGGAGGTTTGTCCGGTCGAGTCGTGCATCACGCTGGTGCATCAGACCGCCGGGGTCGATCCGCGCACCGGCTTGCGCAACGATCGGCCCTACGCCAATTGGACCACGCATCCCAACAATCCGTCGGCCGCCCTTAGGC
>CALMOK010000212.1 GCA_937871825.1 uncultured Alphaproteobacteria bacterium | reverse complement strand
GGTCCCGCGCCCGGGCGAGGGCATCGCCTTCCCGACGCGCCACGGCGACGACCCGGTAGCCGGCCGCCGCCAGCCGCGTGGCGACGCCGAGCCCGAGCCCCCGGCTCGCCCCCGTGACCACGAGCGTGCGCATGGGTTTGTTGTCGGTCATGCACGGGGTCCTTGCGATGGAGCGGTGCGCGACAGCTTGCCGGCCGGCGTCATTTCGAGCGCGGGAACGAAGCGCAGCAGGGCTGGCACCTTGTGGCTCGGGAGGCTGTCGCGGCAGGTTTGCAGGATTTCGTCCCGCAGCGCGGCTTCGTCACCGGGCCGTTCGGGCACCACGTCGGCCACCACGATCGCGCCGGTGATCGGGCTTCGCCGCGACCGGACGAGCGACATCCGCACGCCGGCATGGCGGTTGATGACCGCCTCGACCTCCTCGGGGTGGACCTTCAGCCCGCCCACGTTGATGATCCCGCCGCGCCGGCCCACGAAGAAGCAGCGGTTCCCGCGCCGCTCCACCATGTCGCCGGTCTCGATAAACCCGTCTTCGTCGAGAAGGGCAGGGGGATCGGCACCAAGGTAACGGCTCGCCATCCGGTTCGACCTGATCCGCAGCGACCCGTCGGCGATCCGCAGTTGGCAATCCCCCGGATCGTCGAGAAAGCTCGCCGGAAAACCCTCCAGACCGTCGTTCACCTCGAAGCCGACCCCCGCCTCGGTTGACGCGTAGGCGTGGCCCACCTTGGCGTGGGGAAAGGTTTCGCTCAAGCCGTCCAGCACGGCCTGATCGGCGATCTCGCCCGACAGGCGCACGTAGCCCGGCGCGATTCCGCCGGCCTCGGCCGACATCAGCACCCGGCGCCAATGGGAGGGTGTGCCGGACACATGCGTGACGCCGGCTTCCCGCAACCGACCGAGATGGTCGACGAGCGGTTCCCCCGCCTGCGACAGCACCAGCGTCCTGCCGCCGAGCACGGCGCGCAAAAAGATCTGCAGCCCGCCGTAGCGGCGGATATCGTAGAAGGTGGCCCAGGTGATCCGATCATCCGACGCGGGGACGGGCTTGATGGCGGCCGTCAGGGCGCGGAGGTCGTGCGCGACGAGTTTCGGCGCGCCGGCCGTGCCGGAGGTCGCCAACACCCATTCGGTGGCGCGGGAAGGCGCGGCCCCGCCCGGGAGGGGCCGCACCGGCAACCCGCATTGGAACAAGGGAAGGTCGACGTCCGCGAAGGCGTCGGCCGAACAATCGGTGACGATCGCCTCGACTTCGGCATCCGCCAGCAGGGACGCGCGATGGGTGGCGGCGAGGTCCGGCGGGCAGAGCACCATGCGGCCCACGAGACCGTCGAGGTCGATCATGGCGAGGGCGGCACCCAACTGGTCGCGCGTGACGAGCATGACGGAGCGCCCCGACAGCGCGGCTGAACCCGCGGCGAGGCTCGTGCCTTCGGCAATGTGGGCGAGCGGAACGTCGACCCCGGGTGCCGAGAAGCTCGCCGTCGGGGATGGCCGGGCTTGCCGGACCGCCTCGCGCAGGGTCGGCCCGCTTACCGCGTTTGGCCCCCCAAGCGAGCCAAGCGGACGCGGGCCGTTACCGCGCTCCATCGTAGAACGCGATGAAGTCGCCGAGCGTCACCGGGAAATACACATCGTCCGACGCCGTGAACGGATCATAGCCCAGGCTGTCCTCGAGGCGCGCCACCAGAATGGCGAAGCACAAGGAATCGAGGCCCGACTCGAGAAGCACGAGATCGTCGGTCAGCGGAGGAAGCGTCTTCTTCTGCTCGGCCGCGATGTCCTTGATGAGGGAAAGGATCGTTAACCGTGTCGACATCGCGAAAGGGCCCGCCATCGTTGCATTTACCGGCCCAGCGTAGCCTCAATTGGTAAAGAAGCCCCGTTGGACGGGCCTCCACCGTCGATAAACGGAGTTCGCGCTTGGAGACGATCATGCCCGCACGGGTCGCCCCGCCCCGGGTCGGGCGCGCCGACGACGAGGCGGCAGGCAAACCTCCCGTCCGTTGCCGGCAGATCGCCGGGGCCGACCTTCCGGCCGTCGCGGACCTTCTCGCCCACGGGTTTCCCGCCCGCGATCGGGCCTATTGGACGGACGGGCTTGGCCGGCTCGCAGCCCGCGAAGTGCCCGCCGGCTATCCCCGCTTCGGCTATGTGCTCGAAAGCGAGGGGCGCCCCGTTGGCGTCATCCTGCTGATCTGTTCGGCCGTGGCCGGCATGGAGCCGCCCCGGGTCCGTTGCAACCTGTCGAGCTGGTACGTGGATCCCGCGTTCCGCGCCCACGCGGCGATGCTCAGCACCGTGCCGCTCCGGTTCAAGGCCGCCACGTTTCTCAACGTTTCACCCGCCCCGAACACCTGGGCGACGATCGAGGCGCAGGGCTTCACGCGGCTCAACGCCGGGCGGTTCGTCGCCTTGCCGGCGCTCGCCGCGGGGCGGCGCGGCGACAGGATCGAGCGGTTCGACGCCGCCCGGGCCTATCCGGGCCTGGACGAGCGCGCGCTCCTCGCCGCCCATGCGGCCCTCGGCTGCCTCAGCCTGGTCGGCACCGGGGCGGATGGCGCCCATCCCTTCGTGTTCATGCCGTTCCGCGTCAAGCAGGGCCGGTTGCGACTGCCGGCGCTGCAGCTCGTGTTCTGCCGGTCGCTCGACGAGATCGCCCGCTTCGCCGGGCCGCTCGGGCGTTTGCTCTTGAAACGCGGGGTGCCTTTCCTGGTGCTCGACGCCGACGGGCCCCTCGACGGTGTGCCAGGCTGGTTCTGGCCGGACCGCGCCCGCAAATACGCCAAGGGCGCCCACCCACCCCGGCTCGGCGACCTCGCCTACACGGAATTCACGATCTTCGGGTCATGACCCGAGCCCCGAGCGAGACGCCCATGCCAGTGCCGCCCAACAGCCGGACCGCCGCCGCCGTTCTGGTGGATCAGCTGATCGCCAACGGAGTCCGCCACGTCTTTTGCGTGCCCGGCGAGAGTTTCCTCGGCGTGCTCGACGCTTTCCACGATCGCGACATCACCGTCACGGTTTGCCGGCAGGAAGGGGGGGCCGCCATGATGGCGGAGGCGGTCGGCAAGGCGACGGGGCGGCCGGGGGTGTGTTTCGTCACGCGCGGTCCGGGCGCCACCAACGCTTCGGCGGGCATTCACGTCGCCCAGCAGGACTCCACCCCCATGATCATGTTCGTCGGGCAGGTGGAGCGGCACGTGCGGGGGCGGGACGCCTTTCAGGAGCTCGACTACAAGGCCGTGTTCGGCTCCATGACCAAGCTGACGGTGGAGATCGACGAAACGGCGCGCGTGCCGGAAATCGTGGGACGCGCCTTTGCGGTTGCCACGAGCGGCCGGCCCGGTCCCGTCGTGGTGAGCCTGCCCAAGGACATGCTCAACGAAACCGTCGCGCTGGAAGACAGGCCGCCCAGCCTTCCCGTCGAGACCAGCCCGGGGCTCGAGGAGATGGAAGCGCTCGACGAGCTGCTCGTGGCCGCCCGTCGTCCGCTCTTCATCCTGGGCGGCACGCGCTGGACGCCCGAGGCCTGCGCGGCCCTGCGGCGCTTTTCCGAGCGCTTCGACATGCCGGTGGCGACGAGCTACCGCCGCGCCCCCTTGTTCGACGCGCTTCATCCCAACTACGCGGGGGACGTGGGCCTCGGGCCGAACCCGAGGCTGATCGCGCGGGTCAAGGCGGCCGACCTGCTGGTTCTGTGCGGCGGCCGATTCGGGGAGATCCCTTCGCAGGGCTATTCGCTGTTCGACCTGCCAGTGCCGCGCCAGGCGCTCGTGCACGTCTACCCCGAGGCGGGCGAGTTCGGCCGGGTGTTCCGTCCCAGCCTGGCCATCCACGCGACGCCCGTGCGCTTCGCGGCGGCGCTCGACCGCTTGGAGCCCCGCGCGGCGGCGTCCTGGCGCGCGGAAACCACCGCCTGTCACGCCGACTACCTCCAGTGGTCGGAGGAACCGACCCCGCAACCCGGCCCCCTCAACCTCGGCACCGTGATGGCGTGGCTGCGCGACCACCTGCCGATCGACACCATCCTGTGCAATGGCGCGGGGAATTACGCCTCCTGGATCCACCGGTTCTACCGGTTCCGCGGCTTCGCCACCCACATCGCGCCGACCTCGGCGTCGATGGGCTACGGCATCCCGGCGGCGGTCGCCATGCAGCGGCTCCACCCCGACCGGCTGGTGCTCTCGATCAACGGCGACGGCGATTTCCTGATGAACGGGCAGGACTTCGCCACCGCGGTGCAATACGGCCTGCCGATCGTCACGATCATCGCCGACAACGGCAGCTACGGCACCATCCGCATGCATCAGGAGCGGGAGTATCCCGGCCGGGTCTCGGCCACCGACTTGAAAAACCCCGATTTCGCCGCCTATGCGCGCGCCTTCGGCGGTTTCGGTGCCACCGTCGTCGAAACGGGCGCCTTTCCGGCAGCCTTCGAGGCGGCGCGCGCGAGCGGCCTGCCCAGCATCATCCACCTCAAGATCGACCCCGACGCCATCCTGCCCGGCACGACGCTGACGGCGATCCGTCAAGGCGCGCTGGCGCGGCAGGGCGGCTGACGCCCGGCTTCAGCATCAGACCAGCCCAGCCCGTCACATCTCCGGCACGTTCCGTTCGATCTCGTCGAGCCAGGCGCGGGCGTTGCCGTCAGACGGCGCCCGCCAGTCGCCGCGCGGCGACAGGGAACCGCCCGCCACAACCTTGGGGCCGTTCGGCATGGCCGACCGCTTGAACTGGCTGAAGCCGAAGAAGCGCGCCGCGAAGACCTTCAGCCAGCGCCGGATGTGCGAAAGGTCGTAGGCGTTGCGCCGGTCGGCCGGAAAGCCCGGCGGCCATCCGCCCGCCTCGGCGGTGCCCCAGGCCCGCATGGCCAGAAAGGCGATCTTGGAGGGGCGGAACCCGTAGCGCAGCGTGTAGAAGAGGTTGAAGTCCTGCAACTCGTAGGGACCGACCTTGGCTTCCGTGCTTTGGGGCGTTTGCCCCGCCTCGACCGGAACGAGTTCGGGGGAAATCTCGATTCCCAGGATGCTGGTGAGGATGCGCACCACGTCCGGCTCGAACTGGCCGGACGCGCCGACCCAGCGGATCAGGTGCTGGATCAACGTCTTGGGCACCCCGCCATTGACGTTGTAGTGGGACATCTGATCGCCCACCCCGTAGGTGCACCAGCCGAGCGCCAATTCCGACAGGTCACCCGTGCCCATCACGATGGCGTCGTGGAAATTGGCGAGGCGGAACAGGTAATCGGTCCGCAGCCCCGCCTGCACGTTCTCGAACGTCACGTCGTAGACCGGCTCGCCCCCGGCGTAGGGGTGCCCGATGTCGGCCAGCATCTGCCCGGCCGCCGGCTTGATGTCGAGCGTGCTCCAGGTCACGCCGAGCGACGTCATCAGCGCCACGGCGTTGCCCTTGGTTTCGTCGCTGGTGGCGAAACCCGGCATGGTGAAGGCCAGGATGTCCGTGCGCGGGAAGCCCAGCTGGTCGAAGGCCTTGGCGGCGACGATCAGGGCCTGGGTCGAATCGAGGCCGCCCGAAACGCCGATCACCACCCGGCGCACCCCGATCGCCTTGAGGCGTTGCCGAAGCCCCGACACCTGGATGTTATAGGC
>CALMOK010000211.1 GCA_937871825.1 uncultured Alphaproteobacteria bacterium | reverse complement strand
TTACTGGTCGGCGCAAGAAGCAAAAGGTGCGAAATAGGCGGGAGCACTGCCGGGACGACGGCCTTCGATGGGAGAACGCGGCTAATTCCTGACAGGGATGATGTCAACCGATGAGGAATGGGCAAGTCTCGGTTGCTGACCGACGAAGGCGAAGCCCGCATCGGCGACGCAGCGCCAGGACACACCCATGGCCTGCCCCGACTGGATCCACGGCAAACCGCGAAAAGGCCGAGCGTTTCCGGGCTTGGTTGAGGGTGTGGGCGCTGTTGCGACGTCGCGCAAAGACCGCTCGCTCCTTCGTGAGCCTGCTCCGCCGCGCGGCAGCCATGGATTGGCTTCAGCGGCGGCGCGACGTAACCTGAGGAGGACCGTCGCACAACGCGACGTCGTCAAAAGAGAGTTGCATGCGTTCCGAACCGAAACGGCCCCTTCGCCAACGCACCATCGGCGTCCTCGGCGGCATGAGCAACCAGGCCACGGGTGAATATTACCGCCTCATCAACGAGCGCTTGAACGCACGCCTGGGCGGCTGGGACAACGGCGAGATCGTCGTGGTGTCGGTCAACTTCGGCAACATCGAGCACTTCGTGCGCCAGGACCTTTGGGACGAGGCGAAGACCTACCTCGCCGAAAAGGTGGATCGCCTAGAGCGGGCCGGGGCCGAAGTGGTTGTGTGCGTGTCGAACACGATGCACCGGGTCGTCGAGCCGATCATGGCCGAACGTGCGACGCCCTTCATCCACATCGCCGACCCGACGGGCGAAGCGATCCGCAAAGCGGGAGTCACCCGCGTCGCGCTGCTCGGGACCATGCCGGTAATGCGCTCGACCGACCTCGCGCGACGCTACGCCGAGCGGTTCGGGGTCGAGATCATGGTTCCGAACGACTCCGACAAGGCCGTGGTTGATCGAATCATCTTCGATGAACTCGTGCGCCGTGACCTCCGGTCGGGGTCAAAGGCGGAGTACCTTCGCATCGCCCACGCTTTGCGTGACGCCGGGGCGCAAGGCATCATCCTGGGCTGCACGGAGATCTTCCTCCTCATCGGCCAGGACGATTTGCCAGGCTTCCCCGTGTTCGACACGACGGCCCTGCACGTCGACTCGGCGGTCGCCTTCGCGCTCGCGTCGTAGATCTTCACCGGTTCGGGCGCCAACAGGCCCGGGGCGCGAGCGGGATCTCGCCGCCTCATCTGATCGAGTTAAAAACCCCGGCCTTGTGTTTTCGCCGAACATGGGGGAGGGGTGCGCTTCGATCCTGAAACCCGCCTGGAACAAAGCTGGAAATCGGCTGTTCAGAGGCTGCGCGGCCAAGCTGGGCCGCCAAAATCAACGCGGCTGGAGAGTGACCGATGGTGCAAGCGACGCCACCGCAGAACCATGTTTCTCCCACCTCGGTCGATGACGCGGTCGATCCGGCTCGATCCTTGCCCACGGCGTCGCGCATCTACTATGTGCCGCTGTCGATGGTCGGTACCCCCGACCAATGGCCGACCATCCTCGACGCCTGCGCCGGCATGGGGTTCGACACCCTGCTGATCTCGTCCCCCGGCGACCCAGGCCCCCTGGGTAACCTGCTGCTGCCCTACGATTGGAACCAGCCCCATCCCGCCCTTCCGGACGGCGGCTCCGTCCGCTCCGCCGTGGCGGGGCTGGCCGGGGAAGCGCGGACCCGCGGGCTCCAACTGATGGTCGACGTGGTGGCCGATAGGCTGGCCGATGGTCCGCTCGCCCAGCAACTGGACATCCGGGTCGCCGGTGCCGGTGTTCGGGACCCGCGCGTGACGCCCGAGGATCGCCATGGCGGCGCCGTGCCGTTCTCCGATCCCGCTGCCGCGCGGCGCTTCACCGACCGCTTGGCGGAGTTTCTCGTCCTGTTGGCGGAGGCGGGCACGGCGGGGTTCCGGTGCCTGCGTCCGGGGCACGTTCCGGCCGACGTCTGGGCCGAAGTGGGCGCCGCCACGCGGCGAGCGGCACCCGATGGTCGTTTCCTGGCCTGGACGCCCGGCCTCCGCCCCGAGGGGATGGCCGCCCTGGCGCGAGCCGGCTTCGACGGGTCGTTCTCGTCGCTCGGCTGGTGGGATTGCCGGGCGGGATGGCCCGTCGACGAGCACGACCGCCTGCGCGTGCTCGGCCCCGCCATCGCGTTTCCCGAAGCGCCCTTCGACACGCGGCTGGCGCATGTCTTCGAAAGCCACGAACTCGTCCGGCGCCGGGCCGAGCGCGCCCTGCGGGTCGCCGCGACGCTGGGCGATGGTTTGCTGGTCCCCATGGGTTACGAGTTCGGCGCCCGCGAGCGCATGGCCACGACCGGCGAGTCGCGCGAAACCTACGCGGTGCTGCGCGACCGTCCCCGCTTCGACCTTGCCGGGGATATTCGCGCCATCAACGCCATGCTGGCGCGCGATGGGGGCCGTTTCGCCCGGACGGACATGCGCCTGTTGACGGGCGGCGCGGCCCCGCTCACGGCGGTTCTGCGGGCCGACGCGGGAGACATGCGCCAAGCCGGCAGCGCGCGCGTGATCCTGGTCAACCCGTCGCTCGACCGGAGCGTCACGCTGCCGGCCGCCGCGCTCTCCCCCGAAGCCGGACGGTTCCTGCCGTTCCGGGACGTGATCGCCTCGGGACCGAACCTCACGGCCGAAAGCCTCGTCACCCTTCGGCCAGCCGAGGTCCGCGTGCTCGAAGGCCGCGCGGGCCAGCCCATCACATCGCCGCGCGAGGCGGCCAGCCTCACCCCCGAAACCGCCGTGAAGGCGCCGCGCCTCGCCATCGAGGCCATCACCCCCGCGGTCGACGGGGGGCGCTACCCGGTCAAGCGCATCGTCGGCGAGGTGGTGCGCGTGGAGGCGGACGCCTTCGGCGAAGGGCATGACGTGATCGCGGCGGCGCTGTTGTGGCGCCCCGCCGACGAGCCGGAATGGCGCGAGCGGCGCATGCGGCCGCTTGGCAACGACCGGTGGACGGCCGACCTGCCGCTGGATCGGCTAGGCCGCTACATCTTCACCGTGGAGGTTTGGCGCGACGAGTTCGCCATTTTCCGGTCCGAACTGGTCAAGAAGCACGAGGCGGGGCTCGCCGTTCCGCTGGAACTGGAGGAAGGGCGCCGGCTGGTCGAGGAAACGTTGAACAGTGCGGGGGGCGATGCCGCCTCGCGCCTGCGGCCCATCGCCGACCGGCTCGCGGGCGCGGACGACGCCGGGCGGCTCGCCATCCTGCTGGCGCCGGAAACCACCGAGATCATGGCGGTGGCCGACCCCCGCCCGTTCCGTCTGCGGCACGAGCCGCTGCCGATCGAGGCCGAGCGGACGGCTGCGGGTTTCGCGAGCTGGTACGAGCTTTTTCCGCGCTCGCAAAGCGGCGACCCCAGCCGCCACGGCACTTTCGACGACGTGATCGAACGCCTGCCGGCCATCCACGCCATGGGCTTCGACGTGCTATATTTTCCGCCCATCCACCCGATCGGGCGGCTGAACCGCAAGGGGCGCAACAACAGCCTGACGGCCGGGCCGGGCGACCCCGGAAGCCCCTATGCGATCGGCTCCGAGGAGGGGGGGCATGAGGCGATCCATGCCGAACTCGGCACCTTCGAGGATTTCGGCCGTCTCGTCGAGGCGGCGGCCGGGCAGGGGCTCGAGATCGCTCTCGACCTCGCCATCCAGGCCTCGCCCGACCATCCCTGGCTGAAGCAGCACCCCGAATGGTTCAACTGGCGCCCGGACGGCACGATCCGCTACGCCGAAAACCCGCCCAAGAAATACGAGGACATCGTCAACGTCGACTTCTACGCCGAGGGCGCCAAGCCCTCGTTGTGGACGACCCTGCGGGACACCATCCTGCACTGGGTCGAGCAGGGCGTGAAGCTTTTCCGCGTCGACAACCCGCACACCAAGCCGTTCCCCTTCTGGGAATGGGTGATCGAGGACGTGCGGCGGCAACACCCGGACGTCGTGTTCCTGTCGGAGGCCTTCACCCGGCCCAAGGTGATGTACCGCCTCGCCAAGATCGGCTTCTCGCAGTCCTACACCTATTTCACGTGGCGCAACGCCAAGTGGGAATTGCAGGATTACCTGACGGAGCTGACCACCGAACCCCCGAAGGATTTCTTTCGCCCGCATTTCTTCGTCAACACGCATGACATCAACCCGGATTTCCTGCAAAACGCGCCGCGACCGGCCTTTCTGATCCGGGCCGCGCTTGCCACCATGCTGTCGGGCCTGTGGGGCATGTACAACGGCTTCGAGCTTTGCGAAGGCCGTCCGGACCAGAAGAAGAAGGAATATGCCGACAGTGAGAAGTACCAGCTCGTCGCCTGGGATTGGGACCGCCCGGGCAACATCGTCGGCGAGATCACACAACTGAACCGCATCCGCCGCAACAATCCCGCGTTGCACTCCCATCGCGGCATCACGTTCCGAACCGCCTTGAACGACAACATCCTGTTTTTCGAGAAGGCGACGCCGGCCCGCGACAACGTCGTCCTGGTCGCCATCAGCCTCGATCCCTACGCCGTGCAGGAAGCCGACGTCGAGATCCCGCTTTGGGAATGGAACCAGCCCGACAGCGGCTCGATCGGCGCCGCAGACCTGATGCGGGGCCACCGCTTCACCTGGACCGGCAAGGTCCAACGCATCCGCCTCGATCCGGGCGAACTGCCTTTCTCGATCTGGCGCATCGGCGCCGCTGGGGACTTTCAATAATGGCGCGCAAGTCCAAAACACAGCTTCCCGACGATCCGCTCTGGTACAAAGACGCCGTTATCTACCAGCTGCACATCAAGTCGTTCTTCGACGCCAACAACGACGGCATCGGCGACCTGGCGGGCCTCAACGCCAAGCTCGATTACGTGGCGAGCCTCGGCGTCAACACCGTCTGGCTGCTGCCCTTCTATCCCTCGCCCCGCAAGGACGACGGCTACGACATCTCCGAATATCGCGACGTCAGCCCCGATTACGGGACGGTGGCCGAATTCAAGGAATTCATCCGCGCCGCGCATGACCGCGGCATCCGGGTGATCACCGAGCTGGTCATCAACCACACCTCCGACCAGCATCCCTTGTTCCAGAAGGCCAGGACCGCCAAGCCGGGCTCGCCCGCCCGCGACTTCTACGTCTGGTCCGACACCGATCAGAAATTCCCCGAAACCCGCATCATCTTCCTCGACACCGAAAAGTCGAACTGGACCTGGGACGCGGTCGCCGGGCAGTATTTCTGGCACCGCTTCTATTCGCACCAGCCCGACCTCAACTTCGACAACCCGCGCGTGCTGAAGGAAGTGCTCAGCGTGATGCGCTTCTGGCTCGACATGGGCGTCGACGGGCTGAGGCTCGACGCGATCCCCTACCTGATCGAGCGCGAGGGCACCAACAACGAGAACCTTCCCGAGACGCACGACATCCTGAAGAAGATCCGGGCCGCGCTCGACGCGTCTTACAAGAACCGGCTCCTGCTGGCCGAAGCCAATCAATGGCCCGAGGACACGCAGCAATATTTCGGCGACGGCGACGAATGCCACATGGCGTTCCACTTTCCGCTCATGCCGCGCATGTACATGGCGATCGCCAAGGAGGATCGCTTTCCGATCACCGACATCATGCGCCAAACGCCCGAGATCCCGACCAATAACCAGTGGGCGATCTTTCTGCGCAACCATGACGAGCTGACGCTCGAAATGGTGACCGACGAGGAACGCGACTACCTTTGGAATACCTATGCGTCCGATCGCCGGGCGCGCATCAACCTCGGCATCCGCCGGCGCCTCGCCCCGTTGCTCCAGCGCGACCGCCGCCGTATCGAGCTGATGAACGGCCTGCTGCTGTCCATGCCCGGAACGCCCGTGATCTATTACGGCGACGAGATCGGCATGGGCGACAACATCCACCTCGGCGACCGCGACGGCGTCCGCACCCCGATGCAATGGTCCGAGGACCGCAACGGCGGCTTTTCGCGCGCCGATCCGGCCAGCCTGGTGCTGCCGCCCATCATGGACCCGCTCTATGGCTTCGAGGCGGTGAACGTGGAGGCGCAGGCGCGCGACCCGCATTCCCTGCTCAACTGGATGCGCCGCATGCTGCTGCTGCGGCGCAACCACCAGGCGTTCGGGCGGGGCACGCAACGGTTCCTTTATCCCGGTAACCGGCGGGTGCTGGCCTACCTGCGCGAATACGAGGACAAGACGATCCTGTGCGTGGCCAACCTGTCGCGCACCCCGCAGGCGGTGGAACTGGATCTTTCGGCTTTCGCCGGGCAGGTACCGGTCGAGTTGACCGGACCCTCGCCATTCCCACCGATCGGACGGCTGCCCTACCTGCTCACGCTGCCGCCTTATGGTTTCTACTGGCTGGAGCTGATGTCCGGACAAAACGCGCCGTCCTGGCACCAGGCCGCGCCCGAGCAACTGGCGGAGTTCCAGACCCTCGTGGTGCGCGAAAGCTTGAAGGAACTGCTCGGCGAGCGTCACTCGGCGACCATCCTGCGCGAGATCCTGCCCGACTACCTGCCGCGACGGCGCTGGTTCGCCGCCAAGAACGAGCAGATCACGGGAGCGCGGATCGCCTACGCGGTGCCGCTGCGGTCCGCTCAGGAAATCCTGGTCGTCGAGGTCGAGGTCGAGACGGGCGGCCGAACCGATCGCTACCTCGTGCCGGCCGGGATCGCCTGGGAGGAGCCCGGGATGCCGCCGCTCGCCCAGCAACTCGCCTTGGCGCGCGTGCGCCGCGGCCGCCGGGTCGGCTACATCACGGACGGCTTCTCGCTCGAGGCCTTGCCCCGCGCGATCCTCAACGGCCTCCGGAACCGTGGCCGGCTGGAAATCCCCGATGGCGAGATCCGGTGCATCGGCACCGAGCAGGTCGACGCCCTCGAGGGCATCGAGAACGAACCAATCCGCTGGCTCACGGCCGAGCAATCCAACAGCTCCCTGCTGGTCGGCGACCTCGCGATCGTCAAACTGATCCGGCGGATCGTGCCCGGAATCCATCCCGAGGCCGAGATGACGCGCTATCTCACCGCGGTCGGCTACGCCAACACGGCCCCGCTGCTCGGCGAGATCGTGCGCGTCGACAAGGATGGGACGCCCCACACGCTTGCCATCGCCCAGGGCGTCATCGCCAACCAGGGCGATGCCTGGACCTGGGTCCTCGACAACCTGCGGCGTTCCGTCGAGGACGCCGCGTTGGCCGAAAGCGTCGACAATCCGGATTTCAACACGCTCACGACCTTCATGGGCGTGGTGGGCCAGCGCTTGGGTGAACTCCACAAGGCCCTGGCGAGCCCGACCGATGACGCCGACTTCCAGCCGGTGGAAGCGGACGCGGCGGCGGTCGAGGGCTGGAAGGAAAGCGTCCGCGCCCAGGTGACGGGCGCACTCGACGCGCTCGCCGCGCAGGTCGAAACGGTCGATCCCAACCTCCGGCCGCTTGTTGAAGCCGCGCTGGGCCGCCGCAAGGCCGTGCTGGACGTGGTCGACCGCCTCGCCGCGGCCGGCCGCGGCACGATGATGACGCGGGTGCACGGCGACTTCCACCTCGGGCAGATCCTGGTCTCGCAGGGCGACGCCTTTATCATCGATTTCGAGGGCGAGCCGGTGCGCAGCCTCGACCAGCGCCGTGCCAAGGCCAGCCCCTTGCGCGACGTCGCGGGCTTGATCCGCTCGATCGACTACGCGACAGCTTCGGTCGGGCGGCCCGAAGAGGACGCCAGTCCCCAGCCCGTTCGCGACCTCCGTCAGGGGCTGCTGGACGAGTTCCGCCGACAGGCCACGGAGGCCTTCTTGCAACGCTACTGGATTGCGCTGGGCGAGGACCCGGGCACCAGCAAGGGCAGAACCGCGCTGCTCGACCTGATGCTGCTTGAAAAGGCCGCCTACGAGATCAGCTACGAGGTCGCCAACAGGCCAAAGTGGCTGCCCATCCCGCTTGGCGGGTTCAATGTGCTGGCCGAAAGGCTCACCGGCCGGGAGGCTCGCTCGTGATCGCTGGTCGTGACACCCTCGCGGGGGTCGGCGCCGACGCCGTCCAGGCCCTGGTTGAAGGACGGCATGGCGACCCCTTCGCCATCCTGGGCAGCCACGGCAGTGGCGAGGGGCGTGTCGTCCGGGCCTTTCTGCCCGGCGCGCGCGGGGTCGACGTGGTGGCGCGCGAGGACGGCAGCCGCCTCGGCACGCTGGACCTCGTTCACCCTGCCGGCCTGTTCGCCGGCCCCGTCCAGGGGGGCGGCCCCTACCGTCTACGCATCCAGTGGCCCGATGCCGTGCAGGACACCGATGACCCTTACGGCTTCGGGCTGCTGCTCGGTGACCTCGACCTCCACCTGATCGGGCAGGGGACGCATTACGAACTCGGCCGATGCCTGGGTGCCCAGGCCATGGCGGTGGAGGGTGTATCGGGCGTGCGCTTCGCCGTGTGGGCGCCGAGCGCCCGCCGGGTGTCCGTGGTGGGCGATTTCGACGCCTGGGACGGTCGCCGCCACCCGATGCGGCTGCGCCAGCAGGCGGGCGTGTGGGAATTGTTCGTGCCGGGCATCGGCCCAGGTGCTCATTACAAGTTCGAGATCATCGGCCCCGACGGGACGGTGCTGCCGCAAAAGGCCGATCCGGTGGCGCGTGCCGCCGAGGCAGCGCCCGGCACCGCCTCGATCGTCGCCCGCGCCGAGCCCTACGGGTGGACGGACGGCGACTGGATGACGGACCGTCCCCGCCGGCAGGGGCTCGATGCCCCCATCTCGGTCTACGAGGTCCATCCCGGCTCGTGGCTCCGCGTTGCCGAGGAAGGCAACCGCAGTCTCACCTGGAGGGAGATGGCCGAGCGCCTCGTGCCCTACGTGCAGGACCTCGGCTTCACCCACGTCGAGTTCCTGCCCATCATGGAGCACCCGTTCGGCGGTTCCTGGGGCTACCAGCCGCTCGGGATGTTCGCCCCCACGGGCCGCTACGGGCCGCCGGAGGATTTCGCCTATTTCGTCGACCGCTGCCACGCCTGCGGCATCGGCGTGATCGTGGATTGGGTGCCGGCCCACTTCCCCACCGACGTGTGGGGGCTGGCGCGGTTCGACGGAACGGCCCTTTACGAGCACCAGGACCCTCGCGAAGGCTTCCACCAGGACTGGAACACCCTGATCTACAACCTCGGACGCAACGAGGTGAAAGGGTTCCTCATTGCCAGCGCCCTCGAATGGCTGGAGCGGTATCACGTCGACGCGCTGCGCGTGGACGCGGTCGCCTCCATGCTCTACCGCGACTACAGCCGCAAGGCGGGCGAGTGGGTGCCCAACCGGTACGGCGGGCGGGAAAACCTCGAATCGGTGGAATTCTTCAAGCACCTCAACAGCGTCGTGGCGCAGCGCGACCCGGGCGCTCTGATGATTGCCGAAGAATCGACCGCATGGCCCGGCGTCACGCAGGCCGTCGAACAGGGCGGCCTCGGCTTCCACCTCAAGTGGAACATGGGCTGGATGCACGACACCCTGCACTACATGGAAAAGGAGCCGGTCTACCGCCGTTACGACCACCACCTGCTGACCTTCGGCATGGTGTACGCCTATTCGGAGCATTTCATGCTGCCGCTGAGCCACGACGAGGTGGTGCACGGCAAGGGGTCGCTGATCCGCAAGATGCCCGGTGACGATTGGCAGAAGTTCGCCAACCTGCGCGCCTATTATGCCTGGATGTGGACCTTTCCAGGCAAGAAGCTCCTGTTCATGGGGTGCGAGATCGCCCAATGGACCGAGTGGAACAACGATACGTCGCTCGATTGGGGGCTGCTGGACCAACCGCTCCATCGCGGCATGCAGACCCTGGTGGCGGACCTCAACCGCCTTTACGCGGCCGAGCCCGCTTTGCACGCCACCGACTCGCGGCCGGAAGGGTTCCACTGGGCGGTGGCCGACGACGCGCAGAATTCCATTTACGCCTTCGTGCGGCAGACAACGGACGAGGGCGACCATCTGCTGGTGGTCAGCAACATGACGCCGGTGCCCCGCTCGGATTACCGGATCGGCGTACCGAAAGCCGGCCAGTGGCGGGAAGTGCTCAACACCGACTCGGGCCTATATGGGGGCGGCAACATCGGCAACGGCGGGACAGTGGCGACGGACGACATCCCGGCCCATGGCCACGCGACGTCGCTGAACCTCACCCTCCCGCCTCTCGCCACCATGGTGCTAAAGGCGTCCTAGCCGACGCTGTTGGTTGGTGATGGCTCAAGGGAGGCTTTCGGCAAGGCCGCTCCAAAACGGTCCCGCCGGCCTTCCATCGGCCGTCCCATGCCCAAATCGGCTGAAGGCGGTCCATGAGCAGCCGCCCGGGTCCCGGCTTATGGCCGACTAGAGCCCCGGGATTACAACCCCGGCCGCCAGCACGGCGTAAGCGGCGACCAGCATCCCCGTCCGGTGATCGGCGACGAACGGGCCGACCATCGGCAGATGGACGTGGAGCAGGTTGGCGACCGCAAGGGCAGCAAGAATGATCGATGCCACGAAGGTCAGCAGCCGGGGCGTGGTCAAAGTCATGAAAAACCTGGCGTCGTGCCGAATATGAAGGGTGTCGCGGGCGAACCTCGCGCATCGGGGTTCCGATCCGGTTAACCGCATTTCCGTAGGGTGCCGCCATCGCCATTCGCGGGCGCCCCGACGAGGCGCCCTCGCGATATCGAGGATCGCCAATGAAAGCCACGACCGTCTTGCTGACGCTTCTCGCGCTCGCCACCCCGGCGGCGGCGGCCGAGGAAAAATTCGACCCTTCCGGCGTCAACCAGCAGATCGACTTCTTTGCCGACGTGAACCCCGATTGTTCGTCGGGCGGCACCCCGATCGTGCGGCTCATCGATGGACCCGACAAGGGCGTGGTGACGACCGACAAGGGCCGCGACTTCAAGCCCTTCCCACGCGGCAACGTCCGGCATGTCTGCAACCGGAAGCGCGTGGCTGGGACGAAGCTGTTCTATAAATCCTCGCCGGGTTTCGTCGGCACCGATCGCGTCCGCGTCCTCGTTTTGTCGGGAAGCGGCGCCGGGCGCGAAGCCACCTATCTCATCCAGGTACGGTGAGCCACGAACTTAACTTGGTCACCCGTTCGCGCCCGCGATGGCGTCGATCACCGCGTTTCTGACCTCTTCGGTGCCCGCCTGTCCGCCGAGGTCGGGACCGAGGACCTCGCCCCGCGCCGTGACGGTTTCGATGGCGGCCATCAGCCGCCGCGCCGCTGCCGGCTCCCCCAGGTGATCGAGCATCAGGCTGGCCGTCCAGAACGAGCCGAGCGGATTGGCAAGACCCTTGCCGACGAGGTCGAAGGCGGAGCCGTGGATCGGCTCGAACATCGAAGGGCGCCAGCGCGAAGGGTCGATGTTGGCGGTCGCGCCGATGCCGAGCGAGCCGCCGAGCGCGGCCGCGAGGTCGGACAGGATGTCGGCGTGGAGGTTGGTCGCCAGCACGGTGTCGATCGAGCCCGGCTTGTTGACCATGCGCTGCGTCATGGCGTCGACCAGCATCCAGTCGACCGACAGGTCAGGATAGTCGGCGATCACGCGACGGCACACCGCGTCCCAGAACACCATGCCGTGGCGCTGGGCGTTCGACTTGGTCACGATGGTGAGCTGTCGGCGCGGGCGCGCCATGGCGGTGTCGCAGGCGAAGCGGGCGACACGCTCGACGCCGGCCCGGGTGAAGACCGCGACGTCCATGCCGACCTCCAGCGACGTACCCTGGTGGACGCGGCCGCCCACGCCCGAATATTCGCCCTCGCTGTTCTCGCGCACGATGACCCAGTCGATCTGCCGGCCGAGTTCCGGCCGCAACGGGCCCGCGAGGCCGGGCAGCAACCGGGTCGGGCGCAGGTTGGCGTATTGGTCGAAGCCTTGGCAGATCGCCAGGCGCAGGCCCCAGAGGGTGATGTCGTCCGGCAGGTCCGGGTCGCCCACGGCGCCGAAATAGATGGCGTCGAAGACTTGCAGTTGCGTCAAGCCGTCGGCCGGCATCATGCGGCCGGTGCGGCGGAAATGGTCAGACCCCCAGTCAAGGCGGGTGAACGCGAAGGACAGGTCCGGTTCGGCCGCGCCGAGCGCTTCAAGCACGCTCACGCCGGCTTCGATCACGGCGGGGCCGATCCCGTCGCCGCCGATCACGGCGATCTTGTGCAGGGCCATCGCGGCTTCCTTTCCGCCCGGGCGAGCTATTCCTTCACGGCGCCCGTCATCGACGACACGTAATGCTCGACGAAGAAGGAATAGAGGACCACGACCGGCAGGGAGCCGAACAGGGCGCCGGCCATCAGCGAACCCCACTCGTAAACGTCGCTCCGCACCAGTTCGGTCAACACCCCGACCGGCACGGTCTTGTTTTCCGTCGATTGAATGAAGGTCAGCGCGTAGATGAACTCGTTCCACGACAACGTGAAGGCGAAGATCGCCGCCGAGATCAGGCCGGGCACGGACAGCGGCAGGATGATGCGGAGCAGGATCTGCCAGCGGCTCGCCCCGTCCATCAGGGCGCATTCTTCCAGCTCATACGGGATGGAGCGGAAATAGCCCATGAGCAGCCAGGTGCAGAAAGGGACCAGGAAGGTCGGATAGGTGAGGATCAGCGCCCATTTGCTGTCGTACAGCCCGAGCTTGAACACCATCAGGGCCAGCGGGATGAACAGGATCGAGGGCGGCACCAGATAGGCCAGGAAGATGCCGAGCCCGACATAGCGCGAGCCGCTGAACCGCATCCGCTCGATGGCGTAGGCGGCCAGCACCGAACAGAGGAGCGAGATGGCGGTCGCCGACACCGCCACTACCATGGTGTTCCACAGCCAGCCCGGGTAATCCGTCTCGAACAGCAGGTATTTGATATGGTCGAGCGTCGGACGCACGACCCAGAACGGGCTGAAGTTGGCGTAGTCGGTCAGCTCGTCGTTCGGCTTGATGGCCGTGATCGTCATCCAGTAAAAGGGGAACAGCAGGACGACGAGGAACACCAGCAGGGGCAGGTAAACGGTCACCAGGCGGCGCGGCACCCGCTGGAGGTAGTCCATTCCGCCATCGTCGCCCGCGTGGTCCCGGGCCGGCGCAACCTGGGCCATCAATCGCGCCCTCCCTGCTGCCAGCGTCGCCGCTGCAGCCCGAAATAACTGAACATGACGGCCCCCAGCAGGAACGGGATCATCGCCACCGCGATGGCCGCGCCTTCGCCGAGGTGGCCGCCCGGGATGGCGCGCTGGAAGCTCAAGGTCGCCATCAGGTGCGTGGCGTTGACGGGGCCGCCGCGCGTCAGCACGTAGATGAGCTGGAAGTCCGTGAAGGTGAACAGGACCGAGAAGGTCATCACCACCGCGATGATCGGCGTCAGCATGGGCAGGGTGATGCTGCGGAAGCGCTGCCAGCCGCTCGCCCCGTCGAGGGTCGCCGCTTCGTAGAGCGAGGGCGAGATCGTCTGCAAGCCGGCCAGCAGCGTGATCGCCACGAAGGGAATGCCGCGCCACACGTTGGCGGCGATGACGGAGGCGCGGGCGGCGTTCGGGTCGCCGAGGAAGTTGATCGGCTGGTGGATCAGGCCGAGCCGCATCAGCAGCCAGGAGATGATAGAGAACTGGGCGTCATAGATCCACCAGAAGGCGATGGCCGACAGGACGGTGGGAACCACCCACGGCAGCAGCACGATCGCGCGAAAGAAGGCCTTGAAGGGCAGCTTCTCGTTGAGGATCAGGGCGAGCCACAGGCCGAGCGCGAATTTCAGGACCGAGGCCCCAATGGTGTAGATGAGCGTGTTGGTGACCGAGAGCCAGAAGACCGTGTCCTGCCAAAGGTCCTGGTAGTTTTCCAGCCCCACGAAGACGCCGGGGCGTCCGATCTGGGTGTCGGTGAAGCCGAGCCAAACCCCGAGCCCCAGCGGATAGGTCAGGAAGACGAGAAGGATCGCGGCGGCGGGCAGCAGGAAGCCCGCGCCCAGAACCGTCCGGTTCTCCGACAAGCGGGAAAAGCGGCCGCGCCTCGGCCTCGGCGCGGCGACCCCCTTGGTGATTGCGACCATGGCTTCATCCCATCAGGGGCGCCGGCTGCGCCCCGAACAACGTCCGTCAGGCGCGGTAATAGCGCCTGGCACGATCCTCGGCGCGCTTGGCGGCCTGCTCGGGCGAGCGCTGGCCTGTCACGGCCTCGGCGAACATGTCGACCAGGACGTAATCGGCCATCACGCCGGCCGAGGCCGAACCGAGCGGACCCGCGTAGCCGTTGACGCGTAGCGTTTCGGACGCCCTCGCGTAGGGCCTGTTGACCGGGTCGGAGGTCCAGATCGGGTTGTCGGCGTAGCTTTTCAGCGTTTGGCAGCAGTAGGCGCTCGACGCCTTGATCCAGTCGTCCATCTGCGGCTTGTCGAACATGAAGCGGAGGTAGGCCATCGCCGCCTTGGGGTATTTCGTATATTTGAAGATCACCGCCGAGGTGACCTGGTACAACTCGACATCCTTGCCGCTCTTGCCGACCGGCATGTTGGTGGAACCGATGTCGGCGGCGAGTTCGGCGAGCTTCGGGTCGGCCTTGGCGGCGTAATAGGCCGACACGCCGTTGGCGATGACCGAGACCTGGCTGGCCAGGAACGCCCGGTTGTTGTTGACGTCGAGCCAGCTCTCGGTGCCGGGGATGAATGTCTTGTAGAGCGCCATCGCGTAGTTGATGGCCTCGATGGTTTCGGGGCTGTTGATCGTCACGTTGCCGCCCTCGTCGACCATCTTGCCGCCGTGGCTCCACAGCAGCCAATGGGCGTAGTTGTTGCCGTCCCCCACGCCGTGGCCGTGGGTGAAGCCGACCGGATGGCCCTTGGCCTGGAGCGCCTTGCAGAGCTCGAGAAAGGATTCGGTGTCCTTGGGAAAGTCCGAGAAGCCGGCGTCCTTGACCCAGCTCTTGCGGTAGATGATCGCGTTGCCGATCGTCGCCAGGGGCAGGCCCACGAAGCGGTTGTTGCTGGACGCATAGGACTTCGGGCCGTCGTACCAGCCTCCGTGTTTGACGCCGAGTTCATTGGCGAGGTCGGTCACGTCGAGCAGCTTGTCGGGATATTGCTGCGGGTCGTCGAACCACACCCACATCAGGTCGGGCCCTGACCCGACGTTGGCGGCGACCGCCGCCTTGGGGCGGATGTCTTCCCAGCTTTCCTTGTCGATCCGAACCTCGATCCCCGTCGCGGCGGTGAACCGCTTGGTGTTGTCGAGCCACTGCTTTTCTTCGGCGCCGATGAAGGGCGACCAGCGCGTCATCCGGAGGGATGCGCCCTTCTCGGGCTCGATTCCCACCTCGTCGGCCAAGGCCGGCGTGCCACCCAGCAGCTTGGCGCCGACGGCGCCGACAGCGAGGCCCGCGGTGCCGCGAACAAGATCCCGTCGCGTGAAACTCATCAGTGTCTCCTCCCTTGGTGGCCCGCCGGGTTGAGCCCGGCTGGAGCGCTTTCGCCTTTGGCGAATTCGCTCCTGGTTAGATTGCCCTAAACCGAAAAACGTTGCTCCGTCGTGCCGTCGAACAGGTGGACGAGGTCGAGATCGGGCGCGAGGCGGATCGTTTCGCCGGGCCTAAACGATCGCCGGTCCCGGATGGCGGCGACCACGTCCTCTCCGCTCGCCAGCCGGGCGACGATTTGCGTTTCCGAACCCATCGGCTCGACCACGGCGACGGTCGCCGGCACGCCGGCCTCGTCTAGCCGCAGATGCTCTGGGCGGATGCCGTAAACAACCGGCCGACCATCGCTCGCCGCCGGAGCCGAGCCCAGCGGCAGGCGGCCGCCCCCCGCCGTTTCGAAGCCGGGCGCGTTGCCGGGCGTCAGGCGGCCGGGGATCAGGTTCATCGCCGGCGAGCCGATGAAGCTCGCCACGAACAGGTTGGTGGGCCGGTCGTAAAGCTCCAGGGGGGCGCCGACCTGCTCGACGATGCCGTCACGCATGACGACGATCTTGTCCGCCATGGTCATCGCCTCGATCTGGTCGTGCGTGACATAGACCGTGGTGGTCGACAGCCGCTGGTGGAGTTCCTTGATCTCGGCCCGCATCGCCACCCGGAGCTTGGCGTCGAGGTTGGACAGCGGCTCGTCGAACAGGAAGACCTGCGGGTCGCGCA
>CALMOK010000210.1 GCA_937871825.1 uncultured Alphaproteobacteria bacterium | reverse complement strand
GAGGCGCTGGGTGGTGGCGTCAAGGTCCGAGCCGAATTGCGCGAAGGCCGCCATCTCGCGATACTGGGCAAGCTCGCCCTTGATCTTGCCGGCGACCTTCTTCATCGCCTTGGTTTGTGCCGACGAACCCACGCGCGACACCGACAGGCCGACGTTTACCGCCGGACGGATGCCCTGGTAGAAGAGGTCGGTTTCAAGGAAGATCTGCCCATCGGTGATGGAGATGACATTGGTCGGGATGTAGGCCGACACGTCGTTGGCCTGGGTTTCGATCACGGGAAGCGCCGTCAGCGAACCGCCGCCATTGGCGTCGTTCAGCTTGGCGGAGCGTTCAAGCAGGCGGGAATGGAGGTAGAACACGTCGCCCGGATAAGCTTCGCGACCTGGGGGACGGCGGAGCAGCAGCGACATCTGCCGATAAGCAACGGCCTGCTTGGATAAATCGTCATAGATGATCAGGGCGTGCATGCCGTTGTCGCGGAAAAATTCGCCCATGGCGCAGCCCGAGAAGGGCGCCAGGAACTGCATCGGCGCTGGGTCCGACGCGGTTGCCGCGACCACGATGGTGTAGTCCATCGCGCCGTGTTCTTCGAGCACCTTCACGAACTGGGCGACCGTGGACCGCTTCTGGCCGATCGCGACGTAGACACAGTAAAGTTTCTGGGTCTCGTCCGTGCCCTGGTTCAAGGGCTTCTGATTGAGAATGGCGTCGAGGGCGATCGCGGTCTTGCCCGTCTGACGATCCCCGATGATGAGTTCGCGCTGACCGCGGCCCACGGGGATCAGCGCGTCGATAGCCTTGAGGCCGGTCGACATCGGTTCGCTGACCGACTTCCTCGGAATGATGCCCGGCGCCTTGACGTCGACGCGGGCGCGAACGCTGGACTCGATCGGCCCCTTGCCGTCGATCGGGTTGCCGAGCGCGTCCACGACGCGGCCGAGCAGTCCCTTGCCGACGGGAACGTCCACGATGGCGCCCGTCCGCTTGACGGTCTGGCCTTCCTTGATGCCGCGCTCGGTTCCGAAGATCACGATGCCGACATTGTCGGTTTCCAGGTTGAGCGCCATGCCGCGCACGCCCGTTTCGAACTCGACCATCTCGCCGGCCTGGACGTTGTCGAGGCCGAACACGCGGGCGATGCCGTCACCCACGGAGAGGACCTGACCGACTTCCGTCACCTCGGCCTCGTTGCCGAAGTTCTGGATCTCCCTCCTCAGGATGTCGGAAATTTCAGCGGCGCGGATATCCATCAACCGACCTCTTTCATGCGGGTACGTAGCGTGTTGAGTTTTGTTCGGAGCGATCCGTCGACCATGCGGCTTCCGAGCCGGACGACAAGACCGCCCAGGATCTCGGGATCGACTCTGACGTCAAGCGCGACGGTTCCGCCCCCAACCACGTCCTTGAGGGCGGATTGGATCGCAGCGACATGCCGCTCCGACAGGGGTTCCGCCACCGTCACCTGGGCGCGCGTCACGTGATTATCCCGATCGCGCAGGGCGTTGAACCCGTCGATCATGGAGCGGACCGCGAACAACCGGCGCTTGGACGCCACCAGCTTCAGGAAGTTGGCGGCGATCCCATGGATTCCGTACCGATCCAGCAGGCCGGTCAAGGCGCGCGTCTGTTCGTCCACAGAGAAAACCGGGCTGCGCACCAGGCGCTGCAGATCGGCATTGTCGTCGATCATGGCGGCGAAGGCGTCGAGGTCGGACGAAACTTGATCGACCGCGTTGCTGCCCTTCGCCAGATCGAACAAAGCCACGGCGTAGCGGCCGGCCATTCCGGATACGATCGTCTCGACAGCGGCCAAGTCGGTCTTTCTCCCCCGAGAGACTGGATCGGCCAATGCTGATCG
>CALMOK010000209.1 GCA_937871825.1 uncultured Alphaproteobacteria bacterium | reverse complement strand
GCGGGTGTGGTGGAATTGGTAGACGCGCCGGACTCAAAATCCGGTTCCGCAAGGAGTGCCGGTTCGACCCCGGCCACCCGCACCACTACTTTTTGCGACGAATTTGCTTTGCCGAGGGCCTGCGGAGAGCTGGCCGGAACCAGCACAAGCGGACCCGCCCGGCCATGGGCGGCGAAAGGCCAGTGTCTCACCTACGGCATTCCGCTTGCTGTGGATCAGCGCAGCGGGTGCCGCTTGCGTCCCGAGGTCAGCTGGCCAAGCCATTCAGGTCGGCAGCATTGCGACAGGGTGCACGATGAAGCGGATCGCCACCGATACCCTCGACGTCGCCTACTTTGAGTACGGTTCCAGCAACGCGTCACCCGTCATTCTCCTTCACGGTTTCCCGTACGATCCGCACGCCTATGACGAGGCAGCGACCAGGATCGCGGCGACTGGAAAGCGCTGCATCGTGCCCTTTCTCCGGGGATATTGGCCACCCGCTTCCTGGAGGCGGCCACGCTCAGGTCTGGTCAGCAAGCCGCGCTCGGCCTCGATCTGAAGTCGATGATGGATGCGCTGGATCTGCGCAACGCGGTGCTGGCTGGCTATGATTGGACCTGGGCGTTCGACGACGCGACCTACGCGCGAACCGCGGCATCCTTGGACAATCCGGATTTCGCCGCGGTCGTGCTGCATTCGTACCGCGTGCGGATCGGCGCCGTCGCCGGCGATCCAACGCTTGAGCCTTTAGAAGCGCGTCTCGCCGAGCGGCCGAGGATTACCGTGCCGACGATTGCGCTCGCCGGTGCGGACGACGGAGTGGACCCGCCATCGGCCCCGGACAAGATCGCGCGCCATTTCTCCGACCTCCGCCGGCAGAAGGTCCTGCCCGGAGTAGGCCACAACCTGCCGCAGGAAGCGTCAGCCGAGTTTGCGGACGCCGTTCTTCAACTCACTAATTAAGAATGCCGCTAGGCTACCTGCGCCTGCTTGTCGAGCTCCAGGGAGCCGCGCTGGCCCAGCGTCGCGTGCCTGCGCCTTGGATTGTGGAAGCGCTCCGGTCAGCCGGCCCTTCAGGCTGACCCAGGTGCCGCGACGGCACGCGTTCCGCAGGTTTGGCAGAAGGGTGAAAACGCGCTCTTGCGGGTTTCGCAGCGCTCGCACCGGTTGAACAGGCCGATGCCGCAATGCGGGCAGAACTCGATGAGGTCGCTCTTCAGATCGACCGGGCGCTCGCAGCCCGGACAAACGTTCTTGGCGAGCCGCGTCAGCGCGGTGTCGTAGTCGAGCTCGTTGCGGCGGAGCGTGTCCGGCTGCTCCTCGGCCAGCTTCTGCCGCGCCAGATAGCCATTGAGCGCGACGATCACGCCGCGTCCCACCAGCACGGTCACCACAAGGCCGACCCCGTATTGAACGTAGCCTCCATAGCTCGGCAGGTAAGGCACCAGTTCGACGAAGAAGGTGTAAAGGGCGAAGAAGATGAAGCCCCAGGTGAAAGGCCACCAGGAACTCTTACGCTTGGTCTTGAAGAGCCACCCCGCGATGCCGAGCAGCGGCAGCGTCAGTGCGAGCCGGTAGCCGAACACCCGCAGTTCGGCCTCGCTGTTCACAGCCTCCAGCCGGCGGTCGGCCTCCGTTTCGAGGATGTTTAGTTTGTCCTGCGCGGCCTGCTCGGCCTGCTGGGCGTCGAGCGTGACCTGGTTCTGGGCGTCAACGCGGCGTTGAGCATCACCCTGCGCCGCCTTGAGGGCGTCGAGCGCCGTTGTTCGGGCGATCAACTCGTTGTCCTGCGAGGGCAGGTTGGTGGCCTTGCGGGTTTCCAGCCAGTTGGCGAAGGCGTCGCGCGCGTTGGCGTAGGCCTTCTGCGCGGCCTGCAGCTTGAGCGAGGCTTGATCGAGAGCCTCAGCCGAGGCCGTCTCGGTTCGCCTGGCTTCGTCGATAACCGAGCGGAGGGGCTTCGCCGCTGAGGCGTCGATGAGTTCGTCGCGCTGCACCTGGCGTTCGACCTGGGGGAGATCCTCGATGAGCAAGCTGCCGAAACCGACGAGGCAGGCGGCGAAGGCCAGCGCGACCAGCCACAAGCCCCGCCCGAACCATTGCTCCGACAACCGTCGCGACTTGCTCATCACGTTCCTCGATCACGCGCGCCGCCATCCAATCGGAACTGTCGCGGCGGCCCCGGGACACTGGTTAGCGGAAGCGGGCTTTCCGATCCAGGGCCGGTCGTCGGGCCGACCCTTGCCTCGACGCTTGATGGTTCCCGGATCGGCGGCGCCCGCGGGATCACCCTGGGTCGCCCCGGCCATTGCCCGGGGCCATGGGGCATCGTCGACGACGATGGAAGCCTAAAAGCCGAGCGCACCCGGCAGGGCAAGGAGGGGGACGAGCGCGCCGAGCGCCACGGGGATCGACCAGTATTCCATGTTGATCCAAAACAACCGGTGACGGCGAAACAGCAAAACCTTCTCGTTTGTTCGCGGATCGAGCAGTTCGCGCGGCGGTTTGCCGTTCAGCCGCCGGCCGACCCGCCAATTGACCCAGGCGGCCGCCATCAGGCCGACACTGAACGCCAGGAAGGCGAAGTTCGGGTGGCCGGAAAACGTCAGCCCGACCTGGACGAGAGCGCCGACAATCACGGCGGTGACCGCCACGATCGGAATCACCAGCACCCCCCAACCCGACCAGATCAACAGCATGGATCGTTGTCCCCGCGCGTCGCATCCAGCGCGCCGCCCTCGGGAATGCCACGTCGCGCCCTGGGGGGCAACAGAATGACGCCGTGGCGGCGGCATGGCCAGCGACTGGGAAGCCGCCTGGGGTCGCCAGGGGCATGCCGCGGCGCGCTCCGTCCGTCTTGGCGGGGCGGGCTGGTCGCGTGCCGCCCGCCCCTTGCGCTCACGCTCGTTCGCGTCAACACTCCAGGCTCGTTGTGGAGTTCATCCAAATGTCCGACAACAAAACCAAGCATGGCAAGCAGGACAGCAGCAGGGTTTCGGCCGGCGAAGATTACGAGGTCGAGTATTTCGCCAAGGCGCACGGCATAACCAAGGCCCAAACGCTGCAGCTCATCAAGGAGCATGGCAACGATCGCGCGACGCTGAACGCCGCCGCCGAGAAGATGAAGGCCAAATAGGTCGTTGAGGACGGCATCGGCAACGCGTCCGGGCGGCGGGGCGCCCGCATCCCGGGTTGGGCCTCGCCGAGGTGGAACGACGTGCCCGCCAAGCTGAAGGTGTTCCAGGCGCGGCTGGGCTTCTACGACACCGTCGTGGCGGCGCCCAGCCAGGCGGCCGCCCTGCGGGCATGGGGCACGCACCAGAACCTGTTCGCCGACGGCGAAGCGCGCTCGACGGTCGACCCGGCCGACGTCGAGGCGGCCTTGGCGCATCCCAATGTCCCGCTGCGACGGCCGGTGGGGACAAACGAACCCTTCGGCCTTGATCCCGGCCTGCCCCGCTTGCCGAACCTGCCCGACGGCAAGAAGCCTGGGATCACCCGATCGAAGCCGATCGCCAAACCAGCGCCGGATCGCTCGGCCTTGGACGCCGCGCGCGCGAGCCTCGCCAAGCTCGGTGAGGATCAACAACGCGAGGAAGACGGGTTCCGCGCCCGTCGGGCTCAACTGGAGGACGAGGAACGGCAAGCCGAGCGACGGTGGAGGGACGCCCGGACCAAAGCCGAGACGACCGTCGCCCGCGAGCGGCAGGCCTACGTCAAGGGAGGCGGCAAGCCCGATCAATGATCCATCGGCTTCGCTAGCTTGCCTTTCGCTCGGTCGGTGTCGGCTTGCCTTTGGCGGGCTTGCTCTTGGCGGGCGCGGCCTTGCTCTTTGAAGGCGGCGTCTTGGCGGGCTCGGCGCCAGTCGCTTGGGCCTTCTTGCTGATGCTCGCCTTGAGGGCGGCCATGAGGTCGATCACGTTGGTGTCCGGTGCTTCCACGACGGCCGCCGGCTTGCGGCCCTTGCGCTTGGCCTCGATCAGCGCCTTCAAGGCCTCCTCGTACCGGTCGGTGAATTGGCTGGGGTCGAATGGGCCTTCCTTTTGCTCGATGATCTTTTCCGCGATGGCGATCATCGCCTCGTCGGGCTTGGCGTCGCTCACGGCTTCGAAGATGTCGGCGGCGTTGCGGACCTCGTCGGCGGTGCGGAGCGAATAGGCCAGGATCCCCTTGCCGCGCGGCTCGAGCGCCACGATGCGCTCGCGTGTCGACAGCACGACGCGCCCGAGCGCGATGCGGCCCGAGCGCTCCATCGCGTCCCGGATGACGTTGAAGGCTTCCTGGGCCATGTTTCCGTCGGGTGCCAGAAAATACGGGTTGTCCCAATAGATGCGGTCGATGTCGGCGGCCGGCACGAAACGCTCGATGTCGATCGTTCTCGTGCTTTCGAGCTTGACCGACCTGATTTCCTCGTCGGTCACCAGGATGTAGTCGCCCTTCTCGACCTCGAACCCCTTGACCAGGCTGGAACGCTCCACCGGCCCGGTGTCGGGATCGGTGGTGATCATCTTGATCCGGTTCTTCGTTTCGGGATTGATCAGGTGGAAGTGGACGTCGCCGGCCGCGCTCGTCGCCGTGTACAAAGCCACCGGGCAGGAAACGAGCGACAGTTTGAGGTGGCCCTGCCACGTGGGACGGTACGCCATCGCGCTTCTCCTGGGCGGTACCACACGCGGCCCGCGGACGACCGACTCAACGGCTTTTCGATCTTACTTGTTCGGTGCCGGACCTGAAACGGGCTCGCCCGTCCCGATGTCGATCCGAAAGCGGTGCTCGTGGCCGGTGTGGATGTCGTGCACAACGACGCTGATGGCCGGACCGGCGTCGGCCGGCATCGGCATGTGCTCGACAAAGGCGATCGCGGCGGCCTCGAAACTGGGCTCGCTCACCACGCGCCCGTGATGGATATCATCGTGCAGGGCGCGAACCCTGAAGCGGCGAAGGTCACTGGCGGTATCGGACATGGCGATGGACTCCCTCTAAGCCAACGCGCGAGGGACGGAAACGATTCAAGAGAATGCCAGTGGCGCGATCCGCAAGGCGATTGGCCGCCTGCCGCGACCGCTGCCGGAGATCGATGTGCCAGCACGAAGAACCTATCGGTTCCCTTCGTGTTGTTGAATGGGATATCGGCGCAATGGCGCCGACGCATCGCCGGTCACGGGGCTCGTCCATGGCGGGCCAGCGCGGAGCGAACGATTGAAAGCCAAGCCGGTCGTCCAAGGGCTGTACATGGTCCCACTTGGCGGCGTGAATGCGTTCCTCCTCGACGCGCCGGAGGGCCTCGTGCTGATCGATGCCGGCTTTCCCGGCAAGGCCGATGCGATCCTCGCCGCCATGGCCGACCTCGGCCGGGCGCCGGGCCACCTGAGGCATATCGTTCTCACCCACGCCCACCGCGACCACATCGGCAGCCTCGCCGCCCTTGTTCGCGCAACAGGCGCAGAAACCTGGATGCATCGGCTCGATGCCCCGATCGCCGAGCGCGGCGCGGGGTTCCGGCCCTTGAAACCGGCGCCGAACTTTCTTCTGCGGCTCCTGTTCCACATGCTGATCCGCTCTGACGTCAAGGTCGAGCCGGCCACCATCGACCATCTGATCGAGGACGGCGACGTGATCCCGCTCGCCGGCGGGTTGCGGGCCGTTCACGCGCCCGGTCACTGCGCCGGCCAGGTCGCCTTGTTGTGGCAAGCGCGTGGCGTGCTGTTCGCGGCCGACGTTTGCACCCATCTCGCGGGTCTCACCGACCCGATCGGCTTCGAGGACCAGGAGGAGGGACGGCGCAGCCAGCGCAAGCTCGCCGGCCTCGATTTCACCGTCGCCTGTTTCGGCCACGGCAAGGCGATCACGCACGACGCGGCGCGGCGCTGCCGGGCAAAATGGCCAGCTGTCCCGGCGTGAGCCGGACAGAACCAGCCGACCGTCAAGAAGCGGATTGGTGCCAAGCACCGGCCACTGGCTCCCGAGCTCGGCTTGGGCGGATCGGCTCCGTTCTTCGCGGCGTGGTGGCGCATCCCTCGGTTTGACCGGTCGCCCTTGGAACTCCGCGCTTCGTCGCCGGTTCCGATTGGGACTCAGTTCAAGGAGATCCGCCCGTGCTTCGGCAATCGTTTTTCCAACCCTTACGGCGCGTGGCCGTGGCCACCGCGTTGATGCTTTCGGTGACAAGCGGCGCGATGGCTATCCCCGTTCTTCCAGGCCAAGCAACGCCGTCCGCGATGACGCTGGTGCGAGACCGGGACGACGTCCAAGCCCGGCATTACCGTCGATACGGGCACCAGCGCGGGTATCGCGTGAACCGCTACGGCTATGGGAATTATGTCCGGGGACCGAACGGCGGATTTGGCGGCTACCCGGCGGGAAGTGCCGGCGCCACGATCCTGCGGCAGCAACAGCATGACAAATGCGAGGCCGTGCCGGAAAGCTGCTGACCAATTGGCGATTAATGGTCAGCTGCGGCTGGCGACCACGACCAGCCGCTTGACCTCGCCTCGCGAGAAAGCCTGCAGGAATTCGTTGTAGTTCTTGAACGACACGCAACCATTTGAGTCGCCGTTCGGGCCGAGCATGTAGGTGTGGGCGAGTAATCCCGTCCGCCCGAACACGCCACCGCCGCCCACAGGGTTGAGGCGCAAGGCCTGGACGCCGTGAAAAAGCTGCTCGCGCAAGGTGAGATTGTAGGTTTGGGGCGGAGTGGCGCCCCGGTTGCGCTCGTGCACGTGACGCGGGTCGTCCAGCCGCTCGCCGAGGCCAGAATGCGCTTCCAGCCGGGTACCGTTCGGCATGAAGACCGTATGGGCGGCGATGTCGTAAATGGCGGTGCGCCCATCGGCCGAGATCATCGGGGTTGAGGCGGCGGTCCGCAGCCGTCCGAGGACGCCGTCGTCCGGCTCCCCATAGGCCAGAACCACTCCGGGCGGCGACGGTTGAAGGCCGAACAGCTTTTCGAAGAAGCTTCTGTTGTCGGCGACCGGCACCGACGCCGCGTCATGCCGAGCCAGTTGCCGACCGGAAGACCGGAGCGGGGCGTGGTCGACCGGTGCCCGCAATTCCGGGGGTCGCGGGGTCGGCAAGGGAACCGCCTCGGCGAGGTGGGGAAGTGTCGGCACGGCGACCGGCGGTGTTTCCGGCTCGGCGAGCGCCACGACCGGAGCGGCCAGTGGCGGCGCGGGTGGCGGCTCCAGGTCGGAGGCGAGCGGCGGCGCCAGCGCCAGTGGGGAGTCGACCAGGGGTGCGGGGTCGAACAGCGCCGCGTCGATCACCGGCATGGCCACCGAAGGAATGGCCGCGGGAGGCACAACGGACGCAAGGACGATGGGCGAAGGAACGGCGATCTGCGCGATGATCGATGGCGCCGCCGCGATGGGGGAGGCCGTGTCATCATAGGCGTCCAACAGGCAGGCGCCCGTCACGGCGCTGGCGAGAATCGCGAGGGCGCCAACAAAGGCCTTGATGGTGAACCGCGGCAACGCCTGGTCGCCATTCGTCGGAATCGCGTTCGTCATCCGTCCTGCCTTCGGAACGTTTGCATCAGGCCTGCCTGGCCGCGCGGGCTTTCGCGACGAGAGGGCGACCGCCCGCTCCGCTCCATCGCCCCGCCCCTGCCGGACATCGCTGACGGGCCGGCGCCTTGGCCCGCGCTTCATCAAGCCCGTTTATGGTTAAATGCCGGTTAAAGCGGCCAGCGCGTCTTTTCGCCCGAGTTTCGACGAGGTTTCATCTGGGTTTCGGGGTCGGACGTCACTTCCGCGCTCCGACGTGCCTAACAGACTTTGCCGGGTTGGAACACACCTCAGGAAACGCCGGGTTTGTTCGCCGATGCTACGCAGCAGCTTTCACGCGAGAACAGCTAACCGTGCAGGTTCACTTCAAGTGGCAGCGCTGAACGGCCTCCAGCTCTGGAAAAGCGTGCAGCCTACACCGCCATTAAGATCGGCGATCGAACGCGTCATCTCGAGCGCCCGAATCCGCGATGACGGCCTCCAAGCCGTTCGGGTCAGCCCTGGTCGGGTTTCTTGGACTGGTCGGCCTCATCCTTCTTGCCGCCGTTCGATTTCTCGGAATCGGACTTGTCGGAGGCTGGATTGCCGCTGTCGTTCTTCTGCTGCTCGGCGGGCTTGGCTTTTACCTTCGATCCATCCTCAAGGTTTGATGGCGGGCTGAGCACCACCTGCTCCCCCCCTTGCAGCCCGTCGTTCAACTCCACCGTGGTGCCGAAATCACGCCCGATCGTGACGGTGTGGAGCTTGGCGGCATCCCCTTCCACGGTGGCGACCTGAAGCCCGTGCTGGTTGAAGATCAGCGCCTCGGCGGGGATAACGACGCTTGGATGAGAGCGGGGAATGGCGATCGAGACGTAGACGTAAAGCCCGGGACGCAGCTGCCGGTCGGGGTTCGGGATGTCGACTTCGGTTGTCAGCGTCCGGGCCGACGAGACGAGCGCCACCGAACTGCGCGTGACGGTGCCCGAGAAGCTCCGGCCCGGCATTTGCGGCACCTCCACCTTGGCGTCGAGACCATTGCGAACCCCGATGGCGGAATTCTGAGGCACCTGGATGGTGACCCGGATCACGTCGTCCCGCGCGATGCTGAACATTGCCGCGCTCTGCGCCGAGTCGGCGTTGACGAGATCGCCAAGGTCGACGTTCCTCATCGTCACCACGCCGTCGAACGGAGCCCGGACATCCTCGAACGCCGTCAGCGCCTTGAGGCGGTTCACGGTGGCTTCCTGCGCCTTGGTGTTGGCCAAGGCGACCCGCACGCCCGCCTGGGCGGTATCGAGGCTGGCCTGTTGCGATTGGAAATTGGCCTGCTGGTTGTCCCGATTCTGCAGCGTCTCATAGCCCTGCTGGCTGAGCGTTGCGGAGCGCGCCAGGGTGACCTTTGCGAGGTTCAGGTTGGCTTCCGCCTGCTTGACCTGTGCCTCGGCCTGCTCCTCGGCGGCCTTGACCTGACCGACCTGAGCTTCGGCCTGGGCCAATTGCTGGTCGAGGTCGGGCGCCGCGATATGGATCAGCAGGTCGCCCTTGCTGACGCGCGAGCCGATGTCGATGCGTCGCTCGGTGATGTAGCCGGTCGCCCGCGGGTAGATGCTGGCGCTGAAGATGGCGTCCGTTTGGCCTGGCAGGGTCAGCGGCACTGGCGCGTCCTGCTTCTTGGCTTCGGTCGTGCGGACCTCCGGCACCATGTCCTGCGTCTGTTTCTGCGTTTCGTCGGCGTCCCTCGATTGGCGCCAATGACGATAGCCGCCCCACCCCAAAAGGCAGACCAGCAGAAGCCCCACGATGGCGAAAGGCCATTTGGCGGGCGGCGGCGGAGGCGTCTTCCCCTCGTCCTTCGAGGCGGGGCCGCCCGCCCGATCCCGCTCGTTGCCGTCCGCTCCCCCGCCGCCGTTCCCATCCTGGCGATCGGGCGCCACGCGGCCGGCGGGCCGTTTCTCCGCTTCCATAGGGGCTGGTGATGCCTGGGCACCGGGCTCGGTCGCCTCCCCGGCGGTGGACGCGCCGGCGTCGAGCGGCCGGTTCACCGTCGAGCCGTAGCTCCAATCGGCACCGGCCTGCCCGTCGGCCGCGAACTGGTCCGGGGAAGCAATCTTGTTCATCGGTAGTCTTTCACAGGCTCGAACTTGCCGCCGCGCAGGATCGCGTAAAGAAACGGAACGAGCACCAAGGTCGCGCAGGTCCCGAAAGCCACCCCGCCAAGCACGGCACGTGCCAGGGCGGCGTTCTGCTCCGAGCCTTCCCCGATGCCGATGGCCATCGGGATCAGGCCGACGAACATGGCGCCCGCCGTCATCAGAACCGGCCGCAACCGCGTTTCACCCGCCGCAAGGGCGGCTTCCGCGGCGCTGCATCCCGTTTCCTCCCGGCGCTCCCGCGCGAAGGTGACGAGAAGGATGGAATTGGCGCTCGCCACGCCCACGCTCATGATGGCGCCGAAAAGCGAGGGGATCGACAACGTCGTGCCGGTCACGAACAGGCTGGTCAGAATGCCCACGAAGGCGATCGGCAGGGCCGCGATGATGACGAACGGATCGCCCCAGCTTTGGAAGTTCACCGCCATCAGGAGGTAGACCACCACCAGGGCGATGCCGAGGCCCAGGCTGATGCTGCCGAAGGCGGCGTTCATGCTCTCGATCTGACCCCGCACCGTGATCTTGTCCGGGGCGGGAAGCTTTTTCTGCTCTTCGTCGACGATCTTCTGGATGTCGTTGCGGATGCCGCCGAGGTCGCGATCCTGGGCGCTCGCGTAGATGTCGTAGGTCGGCTGCGTGTTGACGTGGTTGATCACGGTTTCTTCCGACGTCCTGCGGAATGTCGCGACGCTCGACAGCATCGACAGGACGCCCGGCCGGTCGTTCGGTCCGGCCGTCGTCGCCCCACCAGTCTGCGTCGAGGCGGTGACCAGCAGGGGCGTGTTCATGAGGTCGGACAGCGAGGCGTTGCGGTATTCCGGCGTTTGGACCCAGAGCTGGTAGGGGATGCCCGACTTGGGGTCGGCCCAGAAATTCGGCGTCACCTGGTAGCTGCCCGACAGCGAGATGTTCATCGAATTCGCGATCTGCTGCTCGGTGAGGCCGATCTCGGAGGCGAGCCGCCGGTCCACGTCCACGAAGAATTCCGGGGTGTTGGTCACCTGCTGGATGTGAACGTCCGCCGCCCCGGGAATGGCGGCGATGCGCTTGCGCAAGATGCGGGCGACCTCCAGGTCCTTTTCCTGGTTGCGCCCGCTCACCTGAACGTCGATGGGCGTCACGGTGCCGAAGTCCAGGATCTGGGTGATCATGTCGGCGGGCTGGAAGTAGAAGGTGGTGTCGGGAAAGCGCCGCGGCAGCACGCTGCGCAGGGCCTTCACGTAGCCCGCCGTCGGCGCGTGGCCTTCGTTGAGCGAAATGATCATCTGGCCATCGTTGTAGGCCACGAAGGACCCGTCGCCGAAGGCGAAGTTGTAATTGCTGGACGGCAGCCCGATGTTGTCGAGAACGAGCCCAAGATCCTTCTTTGGCACGACTTCCCTGACCACCTCCTCGACGGCCGCGAAGGTTTGCTCCGCCGTTTCGATCCGCATGCCCGGCCGGGTGCGGATATGCAGCGTCATCGCGCCCGCATCGACCTGCGGGAAATAATCCTGCCCGACGAATTCGAACAGGACGCCGCCGAGCGCCAGGAAACAGCCCAAGACGGCGAAGGTGGCGACACGGTGGGCCATGACGACGTGGAGAAGGCCGACATAGCCGGTCTGGAACCGGCCAAAACCGCGCTCGAAGCCCGC
>CALMOK010000208.1 GCA_937871825.1 uncultured Alphaproteobacteria bacterium | reverse complement strand
ACATACCGCGCCGCTGTTTGTTGAGGATGACCCGATCCGGGCGTAGAGGATCGGCGTCCTGGACCGATCCGCGATCGACCCAAGCCGTCGAGGCTCCGGGACGTGAACCGCCCGGGATAAACAGCCCGCGCAACAGGACGAGACCTTGCCCAGCCGCCTCCTCACGCCCCTCATCATCGCCTGCGCGCTATTCATGGAGAACCTCGACAGCACGGTCCTGGCGACGGCCTTGCCGGCGATCGCCGTCGACCTCCACGAGGACCCGATCTCGCTGAAGCTGGCGCTGACCTCATACCTGCTCAGCCTGGCCATCTTCATCCCGGCGAGCGGCTGGGCCGCCGACCGCTTCGGCGCCCGAACGATCTTTCGCGGCGCCATCGTGGTGTTCACGGCCGGATCGATCCTGTGCGGCTTTTCCAGCAGCTTGCCGCAATTCGTCGCTGCCCGGATCTTCCAGGGCATGGGCGGGGCCATGATGGTTCCGGTGGGCCGGCTCGTGCTGTTGCGTTCGGTGCCACGGAGCGAACTCGTCCAGGCCCTCGCCTATCTGACCATGCCGGCCCTGATCGGCCCCATTCTGGGCCCACCGCTCGGCGGCTTCATCACGACTTATTCGGATTGGCGCTGGATCTTCTGGATCAACGTGCCGATCGGGGTGCTCGGGGTCGTGCTGGCGACCCTCTACATCGAAAACATCAAGGAGCCCGATCCCCCGAAGCTCGACGCGCCGGGCTTGCTGATGACCGGCCTCGGCCTGTCCGGCCTCATGTTCGGCTCGACTGTCGCCGGGCGCGGCGAGTTCCCTCCGGTCGTCGTCGCCGGACTGATCGGCGCCGGTCTCCTTCTGCTCGGCTTCTACGTCCGCCACGCGAAGCGCGCGGCCCATCCCATCATCGACCTCAAGCTTCTTGAGATCCAAACATTCTCGGCGAGCCTTTACGGTGGTTTCCTGTTCAGGCTCGGCATCGGCGCCCTGCCGTTCCTGCTGCCCTTGATGCTGCAGCTCGGGTTCGGGCTGACGCCCTTCCAGTCGGGTTGCCTGACGTTCGGCGCGGCGGCGGGATCGTTCCTCATGAAGGCAACCGCGCAGCCGATCCTGCGGCGCTTCGGCTTCCGGCGCGTCATGGTGTTCAACGCGCTGATCAGCAGCGCTTTCCTGGCCTTCTACGGGCTGTTCACCGCGACGACGCCGTGGTGGCTCATGTTCACGCTCCTCCTCGCCGGCGGCTTCTTCCGCTCGCTCGAGTTCACCAGCATCAACGCCATCGCCTACGCCGACGTCGATAACGCCGCCATGAGCCGGGCTACCAGCTTCGCATCCGTCATGCAGCAATTGTCCCTGTCGACCGGGGTTGCGGTGGGGGCCGCGGTCATCGAACTCTCACGCACGGCGCATGGCGACGCGGTGCTGCGGGCCGGTGATTTCGGCGCCGCCTTCTTCCTCGTGGCCCTGATCTCCGCAGCATCGGCACTGATCTTCATGCGGTTGCCGCCGACGGCGGCGGCATCGCTGACCGCCCGCACGGCGCCCGCGATCGCCTCGGCGGCCACGCCGGCGGGCCGCGACACGTGAGCCGGCCGAAGGCTTCAGCCCTTGTCGTCGGGGTCCGGAGTTGCCGGGGGACGGGCGCGAAAACCCGTGGCCAGGACGTAAAGCTCGGATGAGTCCGGCCGGCTCGCCGCCGGCTTGACGTGCCGCACGACCGCGAAATCGCGTTTCATGGCGGCCAGCAACGCGCCTTCCGTGCCGCCTTGCAGCACCTTGGCGAGGAAGCAGCCGCCGGGGGCCAGCACCTGGCAGGCGAAGGCCAGCGCCAGTTCGACCAGTGCCACGATCTTGAGGTGATCGGTCTTGCGGTGCCCGACCGCGTTGGCCGCCATGTCGGACAAGACACAGTCGGCAGGCCCGCCCATGATGGCCATGAGACGCGCCGGAGCGTCGTCGTCCAGAAAATCCATCTGCGTGAACTCGACGCCGGTGATCGGCTCCATGGCGAGGATGTCGATCGCCACCACGCGGCCCCCGCCCGCCTCCGAGCCGACCTTGCGGGCCGCGATCTGCGACCAGCCTCCCGGCGCGGCGCCGAGGTCCAGCACCCGCAGGCCGGGCTTCAACAGCCGGTATTTCTCGTCGATCTCGAGCAGCTTGTAGGCGGCGCGCGACCGATAGCCGTCGCGTTTGGCTTGCGCCACATAGGGGTCGTTGAGCTGGCGGGACAACCAGAGCGTGGACGACAAGGAGCGCTTGCGGGCCGTCTTCACCCGCGTTTTCAGCGAGCGCCCACCCTCGCGACCACTCGCGCCGTTGGGGCCACTCGGTCCACCCATCATTGCACCCGGATCGCCTGGAGCTCGCGGCGCCACACGCCGTCCGCCGCCATCATCCGCATCAGCAGCCCTTCCCGCAAGCCCCTGTCGGCGATGCGGACCCGTTCGGCGGGAAAGGTTCGCCGGATCGCCTCGAAGATGGCGCAGCCGGCCAACACGAGATCGGCGCGGTCGGGACCGATGCAGCCGTGCGCCACCCTGGCGTCGAACGGCATGCCGCGAAGACGGTTCATGGCCCGGTCGATTTCGGTTTCGGACAGCCACAAGCCATCGACACGTCGCCTGTCGTAGCGCGGCAGATCGAGATGCACGCCGGCCAGTGTCGTCACGGTCCCCGAGGTGCCGAGGAGGTGGAATCGCGCGCAACGGGCTTCCGCCCTGGCGAGTTCGGCAAAGTCTTGCAGCTCGTCGGTGACAAAGGCCACCATGGCGTCGAAGGTGGCGTCCGTCACGGTCCGCCCGCCGAAGGTTTCGGCCAGCGACACGACGCCGAGGCGCAAGGAAGTCCAATGGCGGATGCGGTCACGCACGCTTCCCTCGCCAGCCCCTCCTTCATCCGCGCGAGCCAGCCAGATAACCTCCGACGAGCCGCCGCCGATGTCGAACAGGAGGACGCTTTCCGCCTCGCCATCGGCCAGGGCGGCGCAGCCCTCGGTCGCCAATCCGGCCTCCGTTTCGCGGTCCACGATCTCGAGCTGCAGACCGGTGCTGCGCGACACGCGATCCACGAAGTCGGCGCCGTTCGCGGCGGCCCGGCAGGCTTCGGTGGCGATGAGCCGCGCGCGGGTGACCTGTTTGGCATCGAGCTTGTCCCGGCAAACCTGCAGGGCGGACAGCGTTCGTTCGATCGCCTGCGGGCAAAGCCGGCCGGTTTGGGTCAAATCCTGACCGAGCCTGACGATGCGCGAAAAGGAATCGATGATGCGGAACCCGTCGGCGAGCGGCCGGGCGATCAGCAGCCGGCAGTTGTTGGTGCCGAGATCGAGCGCCGCGTAGGCCTGCTCGGTTGGGTCGGGGGCGGCGACGCCGGACGCGGGCCATGATCCATCTTCCCGGCCTACCGCACCAGCCACCCTCACCCTCCGATTGCCGATGCGTGTCTGGTCAGATGCCCACGCGTTGCCACATGCTTACGAGAAGTTTGACATAAAGCAATGCCGGTTCATCCTGGCGGTTGGGCCGCCGTCGCCCTGGCGGCGCGACGGTGACGGCGCACCCATATGTTGAAGGCTTCGACGGCGGTCGAGAAGCCCATGGCGGCGTAAAGATAGCCGCGCGGGATCTCGAAATGCCAGCCTTCGGCAATCAGCGACAGGCCGATAAGCAGCAGGAACGCCAGCGCCAGCACTTTCGCGGTCGGATGCGCCTTGATGAAGCCCGCCACCGTGTTGGCGGCGAAATACATGGCCAGCAGGGCGATCACCACCGCGATGATCATGATCACCAGGTCTTTGGCCATGCCGATCGCCGTGAGGATGCTGTCGAACGAGAAGACGAGGTCCATCACGGCGATGTTGAGGATCACAAGGCCGAACGCCCGGTGGGTCACCGCCTTTTCGGCCGAAACCTCCTCGTCGTCCGCCTCGACCTCGTGATGCAGTTCACTCGTCGCCTGCGCCATCAGGAACAGGCCGGCCGCGAGGAGGATGATGTCGCGCCAGGACACCGGATGATCGCCGATCGTGAAGATGGGCTGGACCAGCGCGATCAACCACGTCAGCAAGGCCAAGCATGCCACGCGGAACCCAAAGGCCAGGACAAGGCCGAGGAGCCTTGCCAACCGGGCTTCGCGCGCGGGAAGCTTGGAACTGATCAGCGATAAGAACAGCACGTTGTCGATGCCGAGGACGATCTCCATCGCCGTGAGGGTCAGGAGTGCGATCCAACCCGTAGGCTGAGCCATCCAGTCAAAAAGGGAAGCGTTCAAGGCGATGTACCCCAGGGCAGGTCCGACAACGGCTCGCGGCATATGGGCCAGGCATGTCATTCCCGCCAGTGAATTTTCGCCCATGCAATCTTGACGGCTTCAGTTATCTAGACAGATCAGTGTGTTGCAAGATCAACCTAATGCTCTTGTTGAGGCTGATCGCGTGCCCCACATCGCGGCCGGGGGGTGTATTCTTCCCGTCGTTGCTCCAATTGCTGGGCGATCAGGCTGGGCACGCGACGAGGCCGGCCGTGCTGGCTCCTTGTCGCTGCCGCTAGAAAGACTGCCATGCCGAACCTCGACGAAGCGCCGCGCGACGGCCCTGTTCCCGCAGGGGTCGACATCATCGTGGCCGGGGCGGGCGCGATCGGCCTCGCCCTTTCGATCGCCTTGGCGAAAGCGGGCTTCTCGGTCCTGTGCCTCGGACCGGCCATCACCGAGCGGAATGGCCGGACGGTCGCCCTGCTGGACGGATCGGTCCGCATGCTCAAGGCGATCGGCGTCTGGCCTGCGCTGGCCGGGCGAACGGCGCCGCTCGAAACGATGCGCCTCGTCGACGACACGGGTTCGCTGTTCCGGGTGCCGCCGGTTGATTTCGTCGCGTCCGAGATCGGCATCGACGCGTTCGGCCATAATGTCGAGAATGCCGACCTCGTGGACGTCCTTGATCGCCGTGCGAGACAAACCAATGGGTTCTATCGGGCGGACGCGCTCCTTTCGCGGCATCAGGTCACCGACGACGGCTTGGTCGGTACGACCGACAACGGCCAGACCGTTCGGGCCAAGCTACTGATCGCAGCCGACGGGGCGGCTTCCCCCGCCCGCGTTGCCGCCCATATCCCAGTTCGCGAAACGGCCTACCCGCAAACGGCCCTGACGACCGTGCTGGAACACGACCGGCCGCACCGCAATATCTCGACCGAGTTCCACAAGCGCGGCGGACCCTTCACCCTGGTGCCTCTTCCGCCGAGCGCGCGCGCCACCAACCGGTCGAGCCTCGTGTGGGTCATGCGCCCCGAGATGGCGACCAAGCGGATGGCGCTCGAACAGGCCGCCCTGGCGACCGCGATCGAGACCGAGTCGCACCATCTCCTGGGCAGCGTGCGGGTGCGGGACCGTGTCGGCGCTTTCCCGCTTCGGCGCGTCGTGGCCCAACGCTTGATCGGGCCGCGCCTCGCCCTGGCGGGGGAAGCCGCCCACGCGCTGCCGCCCATTGGTGCCCAAGGCCTCAACCTCAGCTTCCGGGACGCCGCGACCCTGGTGGATTGCTTGGCCGGAGCCCGGGCGCGGGGCGACGACCCCGGCTCCGCACCCGTCCTCGGCGGCTACGAGCGCGCGAGGGTCGGCGACATCGCCCTTCGGGCGGCGGGCGTCGATACGCTCAACAACGCCCTGATCTCCGAATACCTGCCCGTCGATCTCGTGCGCGGCGCCGGATTGGCGGCCCTGTCGGCCCTGCCCGCCCTTCGCCGCGCCGTGATGCGACAAGGCTTGCGTCCGCAACACGCCATTCCGACCCTCATGCGGTGAGCCGGATTCCCGCCGTCATCGCTGCGCTTGAAAATCCAGCCAGGATCGGCGATCACCAGCGCATTCCGCCGCATCAGCCGCATGAACGAGATCGTTTGCACTTCCCATGGCGTCTCGGTTCCGGACCAAGCTGAAATACGGGCTCGAATATGCCGGCTTCCGGCTCGCCGCGGCGATCCTGAAGGGGCTCGGCGTTGAAGCGGCGTCGAATTTGTCGGGATGGGTGTGGCGCCATCTCGCGCCGCGCTCGCGCCGCCATAAGCGCGCCCTGGCCCATTTGGCGCGGGCTTTCCCCGAGAAAAGCCTCGCCGAACGGGAGCGGATCGCGCTCGCCATGTGGGAAAACCTCGGCCGAACCTTTGGCGAGGCTTTCCACCTCGAAACAATCGCGTCAAGTGGCCGGGTGACCATGGAG
>CALMOK010000207.1 GCA_937871825.1 uncultured Alphaproteobacteria bacterium | reverse complement strand
CGTGGCGGCCAGCACATCGATCTGTGGCGCGTCCTTTTTGTCGTAAACGATGGCGGTTTGCAGGCGGACCCAGGCCCCATCCGGCGCAGCCAGGTTCGTCACCACGGGATTGAGCTCCTTGAGGGAGCTTGCCGCGATGGGCACGTTGGCCGCCACGGCGGCGGGCTTTCCCTCGGCGGCTTCCCCCGCTTTTCCCTCGGCGGCTTCCGCCGGCTTGGCCCCGGCCATCGAAACGATCTGCTTGCCGACCACGACGCCGCCGCCGCCCGCCAGGAGCGTCAGGACCACCAGGGGAACGATGAAGCCCATCATCGATCCGCCCTTCGCCGTTTTGGCCATCTTTGTTCACCGCGATGCTGGAGGGAATGCTGGGGCCGAGAGGGTCAGAACGGCTTCACCACGTCGTAGAGCTGCTGGCCCCAGGCCGGCTGCTGCACCTCGCTGATGCGCCCACGCCCGCCATAGGAGATGCGCGCCTCCGCGATCTTGTCGTAGGAGATCGTGTTGTCCTTGGAAATGTCGCGCGGGCGGACGATGCCGGCCACATTGAGGAGCCGCAGTTCATAGTTCACCCGCACTTCCTGCGAGCCGCTGACGATCAGGTTCCCGTCGGGCAGCACGCCGGTGACGACGGCCGCCACCGAAAGCTGGATCTTCTCCGAACGGTCGATGTTGCCGTCGCCGGTCGCGCCGGATTTCGAGGTCGAGTCGAGTTCGGCCGTCAGCTTGGTTCCGGCGCCGATCGTCAGCGTCGGGCCATTGCCCACCGTTGACGTCGTGGTGCGGTCGCTCTTGTTGCCGAACTTGGCCTTGTCGTCGATCGAGATGCTGACGGTGAGGACGTCACCCACCCGCATGGCGCGGGGGTCGCGGAACAGGTTGGCGCGGTTGTCGTCCCACAAGGATTGCGGGCTGGTGCGGCGGGGCGCCGGGAACGCGTAGGCCCCGTAAGGATCGACGTTGGCCTGCAGGCCGGCCCCGACAGGCGACATGCGCGGCTCCCGACCGAAATCGGCGGGCTGCACGGCGCACCCCGCCAGCAGGAGGGCGCAGGGGAAAGCGAAGGCGATCCGCATGTCAGGATTTCTTTCCGTCCGGCGTACCGGCGATCGTGTTGATCAACCGCACGGCGCGGTCGGGACCGATTTCGTTGAGGATGGCGCTCGACGCCCGCGGATTGAGCTGCGCCAGCACCGCCGAAGCCGTTACGTCGTCGAGCGCCGACAATTGGGCGGCAGCCACGTCGGGCTTCATCTTGGCGTAGATCCCCACGAGGCTGTCCTGCGCGCGCTTCATGGCCGCGTCACGCTTGGCCAACACGTCCCTGAGCTCGGCCTGCTTGGCGTCGAGTTCGGCCACCCGTCGCGTGATCTTGGCTTCCAGGTCGTTGAGTTGCCGGGTTTGCCACGCGAAGCGGGCCTCCGTGGCGGCGGCCGCGATGTTCTGACAGAATTGCTGGGCGTCGGTTCCCGTGGTCTTGGCCGGGGCCGGCCTGGCATCGGGGATCGCCAGCGGGTCCGGCGAGGCGGCGGCGGCGAGGTGGGGCCAGGCCAGCAGGGCAAGAAGGCCGGCGCGGCAGAAGGGCTTGATCATAGGGCCATCCAGGGTCCCGGGGCATCGGGCCGGGGATGCGGCGGCCGCATCCCCGAACCCATGCTGCCGACGCGAGCTTGCGCCGGGCTGATGACCCGCGGCCCCCTCCTACTGGGCGACGAGGTCGGCCTGCAGGGCGCCGGCGGACTTGATCGCCTGCAGGATGGCGATGATGCCGCTCGGCTTCAGCCCGATCTGGTTCAGGCCCTTGATCAGGGTGCGCAGGGTCGTCCCGCCCACGATCGAAAGCTGGCCCTTGGGCTCGCTCGCCTCGATGGCGGTGTTGGGCAGCACCACGGTTTTTCCGTTCGAGAAGGCGGCGGGCTGGGAAGCGACCGGCGTTTCGGTGATCCGCACCGTGAGGCTGCCATGGGTGACCGCCACGGTGGAAATCTGCACGTCCTGGCCGATCACCACCGTCCCGGTTCGCTCGTCGATGACCACCCGGGCGATCGTGTCGGGATCAACCGTGAGGTCGCCGATCTCGGCCATGAACCGCGTCGGATTGACGCCCGGAGGGCAGAGTAGCGCCACGCGGCGGAGGTCCTTTTCCTGGGCGGCCCGGCTGCGGAACCGCTTGCGGGTGTATTGGTTGATGGCGTCGGCCACCCGCACCGCGGTCTTGAAATCGGGGTTTTTCAGTTCGAGCACCATGGCGGGTGCGGTGCCGAAGTCGCTGACGACCTCCTGCTCGACGATCGCCCCGTTGGCGATGCGCCCGGCCGTCGGCACGCCCTGGGTCAGGGTTTCGGCCTGGCCCACCGAGGCCGAGCCCGACACCGACACGGCGCCTTGCGCGACCGCGTGGGTCTGGCCGTCGCCACCCATCAAGGGTGTCATGATCAGCGTGCCGCCCATCAGGGAGCTGGCGTCCCCGAGGGCCGATACCGTCACGTCGATGGGCGTGCCCCGGCTGATCAGCGGCGGCAGGCTGGCGGTGACGATCACGGCCGCCACGTTGCGGGCCCGCAGGGGAACGCTGCGGACGTTGATGCCCATGCGGTCGAGCATGGACTGCATGGATTGTTCGGTGAAGGGCGCGTTGCGCATCGTGTCGCCGGAACCGAGCAGGCCCACCACGAGGCCGTAGCCCACGAGCTGGTTGTCCCGCATGCCGCCGATGGTGGAAATGTCCTTGATGCGGACGGAGGCGGAGGCGGGGTTCGCGAAAAGCGCCAGCGCGAGGACGACCAGCCAGGCCCGCATCAGCCGCTCACCAGGATGCTGCCGTCGCGGGCCACGGTGCCCGACACCGTCAAGCCGCTTTCCGTGTTGCGGACGGGAATGACATCGCCCACCGCGCCGGCCTGAAGGGCGGAGCCGTAGGTCGTGATGGTCAGCCCCCCTTCGTTGAAGACGACGCGCACCATGGCGCCGATGGTCACCACCTTGGGCTCGCCCACGGCGTTGTTGGCGATCGGCAGCCCCGGCAGCAGGGTGCGGCGCGCCGTCTTGCCCACCAGCGCGGTCCGGTCGTGGATCGCCGCGCCGCTTCCGGCGAAATCGGACTGCAGTTCGTGGTCGGTCAGCATGGTGTCGCGGATGATGTCCCCGGGGTAGATGGTCACCGCCGGCACGGGGATGACTTCCCCGGCGAGAACCGTGACAGGCCCCGCCAGAAGCAGGGCGGCCGCGACCAGGAGGCGGGCCCGCAGCCCGGGCCGTGCGAGGATAGCCGGTCTCGTCATCAGCGGATCCCCTTGGCCAGCGTTTCGCCCATCTGGTCGGCGGCCTGGATCACTTTCGAATTCATCTCATAGGCGCGCTGCGCCGAGATGAGGTCGGAGATCTCCTTCACGGGGTCGACGTTGGACGCTTCGAGGTAGCCTTGCGTGATGGTGGCGAAGCCGGGGTCGCCGGGCACGCCCGTCACCGCCGTGCCGGAGGCGGCCGTTTCGCGGAAGGTCGAGTTGCCGAGGTGCTCGAGCCCGGCCTCGTTGGCGAAGTTGGCGATGGTGAGCTGCCCGAGCGACACCGGCGCGGCGTTGCCCGCCACCGTGGCGGTGACGATGCCCGATTGGCTGACCGTCACCGCCGTGGTGTTGGTGGGCACGATGATGGCGGGCGTCACCTGATAGCCGTCGAGCGTGACCAGCTGCCCGGTGGCGTTGGTGTTGAAGGCGCCCGAGCGGGTGTAGACCGTTTCGCTGTTGGGGCCGTTGACCTGGAACCAGCCACGCCCCTGCAGGGCGAGGTCGAGGGTGTTGCCGGTGTTGGTCAGCGCGCCCTGGTTCTGCAAGTTGCGGATCGCCGAAAGCTTGACGCCGAGGCCGAGTTGCGCGCCTTCCGGGATGGTGCTGTCGTTGCCCCGGTTGGACACGCCGGGCGCCCGCTGGGCCTCGTAGAGCAGGTCGGTGAACTCGGCCTTGCCGCGCTTGAAACCCGTTGTGTTGATGTTGGCGATGTTGTTGGCGATGACCTCGACGTTGGTCTGTTGCGCCGCCATGCCGGTCGCCGCGATGGAAAGCGCTCGCATCGGATGCTCCTCAGATCGCCATGCGGGTTATTTCCTGGAACGCCGCGACCGACTTGTCGCGGATGGCGAGAGCCGTTTGCAGCGACTCCTGGGCCGACATCACGGCCTGGACCACCTGCTGGGTGTTGGCCTTTCCCTCGATGCCGTCGACCGCCAGGCTCTCGGCGGCTTTCATGCTGTGCATGGCGTCGGCCGACACCTTGGACATGACCTGGCCGAAGTCCGCCCCCGCCCCGGCCACGCTTTTCGCGGCGCTCGCCGCGACGGACCCGGCTGTTTCGGATGGCGCCAGCATGGACAGCGCCGATGTGATGAGGGGCAAGGCGGCAATCATGATGAACCCTTCAGGAGGTCGATGGTCATGGAGATCAGGTCGCGGGATTGCTTGATGACCTGGAGGTCGGCTTCGTAGCTTCGGTTGGCCTCGCGCATGTCGGCCATTTCCGAGATCATGTTGACGTTGGGCATCTTGACGAGCCCCTGCGCGTCGGCCGCCGGATTGCCGGGATCGTGCTCGACCCCGAAGGCGGTCGGGTCGGCGCCGATGTCCTTGATGGCCACGAGGTCCTGCCCCGAAACCCTGTCGAGTTCGTTCTCGAAGGTGATGGTCTTGCGCCGGTAAGGGTCGGCGCCCGGGGTCGGGCCGGTGGACTGGGCGTTGGCGATGTTTTCCGACACCACACGAAGGCGGGCCGATTGGGCCGCGAGGCCGGATCCCGCGACCCGGAGCGAGGCTTGCAGGGCGTCCATCATGGCCGTCAGCTCTTGACGCTCGCCATCAGCATTCCGTGGAACGCCTTGACGAGGCTGGTGTTGAGGGAAAAGCCGCGGTGAACCTCGCCGGCCTTGATCATCTCCTGCTCGAGGCTGACCGAGTTGCCCGAGTCGGTGGTTTCCCAGCTGTCGCCGGGCGCGCTGGTGACGCTCGCCTCCGAGGGCCCGCCCGCGCCCTCGAGGTGGTTGGCATCGGTCGAAACGAGCTGAAGCTGGGTCCGGTCGAGGATCTCGTTGAAGGGCCGAACGGATTGGGCCTTGTAGCCGGGCGTGGACGCGTTGGACACGTTGCCGGCGATGACCGCCTGGCTGGTCGACAGCCAGCGGGCCTGTTTGGCCGCGAGGTCGAAAAGGTGAATCGGGTCCAAGGCGTTGATCCGGGCTTGTGGGGAGCGTTGGCGCAACGATGCCGGGGCAAGCTTGCACGAGGCTGGCCCTCGCGGCGGGCGGAACCCACGTCCGCCGCCGTATGACGCTTTGTCGCGAAGCGGGATTGGAACGCCCGACGGGCTTTCGGTATAGGGTGGGCGGGTGAACGATCAGGCGCACCGGTCCCCAGCATGAAGCCAACCAGCCATCGACGTCTCGGCCGGTTGCCGGCGGGAACGGGCCTGTCGAAGCGCTTCGGCCGCCGGGCCGCCCTTCTCGGCCTGATCTGGCCCGCGCTGGCCTGCGGCGCGCAGGCCGCCACGCTTTCCGTGAACGTCGACGGCGTCGAGGGCGGGCGGGGCAACGTTTACGTCAGCCTGTGCAGCGGCGGCCTGGAGCCGTTCAACTGCATGAACGGCGTGTCGGAGCCGGCCGCCGGTCCCACCCTGTCGGTAACCATCCCGGACGTCGAGCCCGGGGTCTACGCGGTGGCGGCCTACCAGGACCTCAACGGAAACGGATCCCTGGATCGCTCGCGCAACGGCTTGCCCCTGGAGCCTTACGGCTTCTCCAATGGCGCGGGCCGGTTCGCCGCCCCAAGCTTCGAGCGGGCCGCCTTGCGGATCGGGGGCGACGTCCGCGTCTCGGTTCATCTCGCCTCCGTCAGGGCGCGCCGTCCGGAGCCTCGGTGACGGCGCAACCCAATGGCGGCGCGGCGTGACGGGCGTGACGGGCGCGTTTCACGCCGATGCCCCTTCCCCGTTCGAGGTCCGGCCGAGGGTGCCCGTCGCGGTCGCGGCGGATCTTTGGGTCCGTCGAGGCGGTAAGGACATCCTGAAAGGCATGTCGCTCGCCCTTGATCCGGGCCTCGTCACGGTGTTGCTGGGGCCCAACGGGGCCGGCAAGACAACCCTGATCGAGGCGTTCTGCGGCGCCCTTCCGGCACGCCGCGGAACCGTTTCGATCGGGGGGCGCGACCCACGGCGCGACCGCGAAGCGCGCCGGCGGATCGGTCTCGTTCCGCAGGAGGTCGCCCTTTACGGCCGCCTCACCGTGCGGGAAAACCTCGAAACCTTCGCCGCGCTGGCCGGCACCGGGACAGGTTCGAAGCGCGGCGAGATCGACCGCGCGCTCGACCTCGCCGGCTTGGAGCGGGCCGGATCGCGGCTCGTTTCGGCGCTTTCGGGCGGCATGCAGCGGCGCGCCAACATCGCCTGCGCGCTCGTTGGCCGGCCGAGCCTGCTGCTGCTGGACGAGCCGACGGTGGGGCTCGACGTCGAGGCGCGGCTCGGGATCAGCGCCGTGCTGCGGCGCTTGACGGCGGAGATCGGCAGCGCGGTCCTGCTCACCACCCACGACATGGCGGAGGCCGAGGCTGTCGCCGACGCCGTCGCCATCATGGAGGACGGCCGCCTCCTCATCGGGGGAAGCCCGCCGGAGTTGATCGCCACGCAGTTCAAGCCCACCACCCGCCGCGCCGAAGCCGTGCTGAACGGTTGGCCAAGCGAGGCCGCCGAAGCCGGGCTGCGCGAGGCGGGCTTCGTTCCATCGGTCGACCGCGTCACGTGGGTCGGCCTGATCGACGTCCCGGCCGATCAGGTCCTGGCGGCGTTCGACCGTTTCGGCGTAGGCCTGTCGGCGCTGCGTGAATGGCGCGTCCGCCGCCCCGGCCTCGACGACGTTTATCGGCGATCCCTGGCCCGGGCGCATGGACCATGATGGTTTTGGCCGCCGCCCGCGTCATGCTGCTGCAACTGAGGCGCGACCGGGCCGCCCTGATCCTGACCTTCGCCCTGCCACCGCTGATCTTCGTGATCCTGGCGGCGATCTTCGCCGGGGCGACCGGCACCGAATTGCGGCTGCACGTCGGCGTCGTCGACCTGTCGAACAGCGCTTCGGGCCGGCGCTTGATGGACGCGCTGCAAACGCAAACGCCCTTCCGGGTCACGGCGGAGCGGGGCGACGAGGCGAGCCTCGCCGGCATGGTGCGCGACGGAGAGGTCGACGTCGGGGTGTTGATCCGGGCCGACCTGCAGCCGGGAAGCGGGGCGGCCGCCGCGGAGCCCCCGATCCTGGTGATCGGGGAAGCCAGCCGGGCCGTCGCCACCCCCATCGTGATCGGTCAGGTGCAGCGCGCCTTCAACGAACGGCTGCCCGACGTGGTGCTCGCCCGCGTCATCGCCGATGTCGAGCGGTCCGGGCGCATCGACGCCGACGAACGGGCCTTCCTCGATCAGGCGTTCGAGCAGAACGTCCGGGACGGCGGCGCCGGCTTTTCTTTTTCCAGCCTCGTCGCCCAGCGCGAGGCGACGCGCGGCGCCCTGGCCGGCGGCCCGGTCGCCTATTACGCCGGGGCGGTGACGGCGCTGTTCCTGCTGTTCGCCGCCATGCAGGGCGCGGCGAGCCTGCTCGACGAGCGGCAGGCCGGCATCCACGCGCGCCTCCTCGCCGGGCCGAACGGCCTCGGCGCCGTGGTGGTCGGCAAGTTCCTGTTCCTGACCGGGCAAGGCCTGATGCAGACCCTGCTGATCTATGCCGTCGCGGCGGCCGCGTACCATGTCGACGTGCTGGCCCGACCGGGCCCCTGGTTTGTCACAGCCGTGGTCGCCTCGGCCACCGCGGCGGCGCTCGGCCTCGCCGTCAACGCCGCCTGCTCCACCCGCCAGCAGGCCCACATGGTGGCCAATTTCGGCGTTCTGGTGCTTTCGGCGGTCGGCGGCAGCATGGTGCCCCGCTTCCTGATGCCGCCCTGGCTCCAATCGCTGAGCTGGCTCACCCCCAACGGCTGGATCATCGACGCTTTTGGCCTGTCGCTGCGGCGCGACACGGACGCCCACGCGCTGGTGGTCGCCTGGGCGGTTTTGATCGCCGTCGCGGTTGCGGGGCTTTTCACCGGTCGCACGGTGGCGGGCCGGCGCAGCCACAATTGAGACACCCTGGTCGCAATAAAAGACCAGACGGACAAACACATCACGACGCCGTCGGGCCGAACGTCCAAACGGAACCGGATCAGCTTAGTGCGGGAGGCGGTGACGTGTAATCGGTTCCGTCCGGGTTCATCCCTGTGAGGAAGGCGCCGGAGGAGTTCAACGCTTTGTTTACCGACTCGGCAACAGGTCTCTCGTTGTTCATCTTCGTCACTTGCTCGGCGAGCCCGAAGGCTGCAGTTCCCAAGCCGAGGAAAGCGCCGGCCACCGAGAGGCCACCGCTCAGGATGTCGAGGCCTGCCATGAGGCCGTTGGTGATCGTCAGGCCATATCGGGCGAGAACCGGCGCGGCACGACTGCCGGCCGTGACACCCGCAAGACCCTCAACAGCGTAGCTGAGGCCCCCGGCCGTTTGAAGGGCGCCGTTGGCCAAAGCCAGATCCGCATCCCTCGACTCGCCGGCATGCTTGCTCGCCGCTACGATCGAATTGATGCCGCCGGCCATGCTGCCCAGACCAAGGGCCGCGAAACCACCGTAGATCAGGCGGCTCGGAACGGTTTTGCCGTTATATTCCTGCGCGGAATCAGCGGCGAGGTTTTGACGGGAATAAGTCGGACCGTCGCCGCCGTTTTTAGCGCGCGTTTGAACGGCCTGAGCGTCTCCCCATTTCCCTGCTGCATCGACTTGAGCCCTTGCCGCCTGATCGGCGGCCGCTTCGGCTCTATCCTGAGCGGTTTGAGCATTGTGGAGCGCAGTCGTAAGTTCGGGAATCCTGGGGCTATGCGCACCAACCGTAGAGGTTGCGAGGTCCAACTGCGCTTGCGCCGCTCTCGTAGCCTGTTCACTCCTGGCCGCGGCCGAGGAGGCATTCGAAAGGTCGCTCCTCGCCTGCTCCAGCCCTCGTTGCGCCGTGGCAGCCGCCGCGTTCGCGGCGTTCACCGACGACGGCGTGTTGATCGCCTGACCGGTGGCGTAGACGGCGGTGGACAGCATGTTGACGCCGTTGATGGCAGCAGTCGCGATGTCGCCCGGGGTTTTCGCCTCGGACGCATGCAACCCCAGCAGGGTGCCGCTGAAGAGGAGCGAACCAAAGCCGAAGTTCCCGTTCTGGAACTGCGTCCTGAGCCAATCCTTGGTGTTGGGCGTGCCTCCAATGAGCTGGCCATTCGCCAGGGCGTCATGCAGGTAGGCCCCTGACCGCACGGCGCCGTAGACGCTGGAAATGAATTGAACCGCGTCAGTGGCCTCGACCTGGTTGCCACTGCCATCGACGACCAGCGGAGCCTCGGGGCCTGATTGAAGGACCTTCACATACTCGGTGGCCTTGTTGACGTCGAAGTTTCCATGCGCGTCCCCGAACGCCTTGACGAGGGCGTTGTCGTTCGGGTGGGCCTTGATGTCGTCCGACTGACGCCGAAGCAACTGGTCCTGATAGTCGCTCGACAGGTTGTCGTGCGCTTCTTTCCCATATTGTTTGATGATGTCCGGGCCGAGGATCGCGTTGTAGTCCTGCACCACCCCCGTGGTGGCCGTGAGCCCCAGTTGAAGGGCGTCGATACCGTCCTCGCCTTTTTTCGTTTTCGGCGTATTGTTCGCTAGTTCCTTGCCGGTGACGATGTTGTCCTTGTAGCTTTGGAGGATCTTGTCGTAGCTGTCAGAACCTTTGATGGCCGTCGGTAGGTCGAACCCCTTGCCGTCGGTGCCGTCGAGCCCGTTGGCGGCCTGCAGGAATCCGGCCTGATGAATGTAGTCGTGAACAGCCGAGTTGGTTGTCGCGCCCTCGGCCTTCATGTCGTCGTCGATCTGTTGCCCGTCCTCGGCCCTCATGAGCAGCTTGCTGAAATCGACCGACAGATTGCCGTTCGCGTTGATCAGCTTGTTCAAGATCGGCTTGGTTGCGTCGTCCTTGTATTTGATGACGTCAGGGTCGGCGCTCAGCTTGTCGATGGCGTCCTGAACCTGCGCGCCCACGGCGTCTTTGCGATTGTTGAAGGTCAGGGCCCGCCCATCGTCATCGAGCGACATGTAGGCGACCTTGGCATCTTCTAAGATAGAGAGTTCCTTCGCTTTCTGCTGCCCCGTGTATTGATCGGGGTTCTTCAGCAGGTCGGCCGTGTTGACGTGGCTGAGATCGGTGTCCTTGTTGACGTCATCGAGCGACACCTTGTTGAACAAGGCCATCGTTTGATCGTCGGTCGCCGGAGCGCTGTTGGCGAGCCAGAAGGACATGTTGTCCCTGTTGACCTTGCCGTCGGCCGGGTTGTCGTATTTGTTCTTACCGGCCGTGTCGACCTGGTCGAGCATGCTGGGCGCCGTGAACAGGGCCGCCGCCTCCCCAATGGCACCGTTCACCTTGTCCTTCGCGGCGTTCTGCAGGTCTTCAATGTTGAACGTGCCGTTCACCTTGCTGTTCTTGTCGTTGTTCGCGGCGGACAGGTAGGTCGCGCTGCCTTCGAGGATCGCGGCAGCGTTCGCCACGTCCTTGCCAGTGGAGCCGGCCACCAGATCACCTTGCTTCCAGGTGGGATCGCCCGGCTTGGGATCCTTGACGGGATCGTGCTTGGAATTGGCCAGCACCCATTTCTGGTAGTCCTTGGA
>CALMOK010000206.1:2489-17009 GCA_937871825.1 uncultured Alphaproteobacteria bacterium | reverse complement strand
GCGGCGCCGGCCGCGAGGGCGGCGGCTTGCAGGAAGCTGCGTCGTTCCATGGAAAGGCTCCTTCAGCTGTTCGGTATCGAAAATCCGGGGCCGTCCCGGCGAGGTTGCGCCCCGAGGTCCGGTCCATCGCCCCGGTCAGGGTCCAGGCAAGGCCGATGAGGCATGGTGGTGGCGTGTGAACATAACGTCGGGCTGGCGGTTTGGTGCATGGCCTTCCGGAATTTGAACGAGGCGTGGAGCGCAAGGTTTGGACATCCATCTCGATCCCCTCGGCGGGTGGTCGGGCGACATGTTCGTCGCCGCCATGCTGGACACTTTCCCCGAGTTCTGGCCCGCCGTGCAGGCGAGCGTAGCGAGCCTCGATCTCGGTGATGCGGCGGAGTGCCGCCTCGTGGCCCATCGCGACCACGCCTTGACGGGGCAAAGGTTCGTTGTCGCGGCCGAGGTGGCGCACCATCATGCTGGCCACGGCCACGATCATGACGGGTCCCACCAGGGTGACGGCGAGCCCCATTCCCATTCTCACGCCCATCCTCACGAGCCTGCCGGCCACGGCCCCCATCGGGCTTGGGCGGACATCCGGTCGATGCTGATGGCTTCAAGGCTCGACCCCGCCGTGACAGATCACGCGGTCGCGATCTTCACCCTGCTGGCGCGCGCCGAGGCCGCCGTTCACGGCGTCGCCGAGGACGAGGTCGCCTTTCACGAGGTCGGCGCTGTGGATTCCATCGTCGACATCGTGGCGGCGGCCCAGATCATCGCCCTGGTGGGGCCGGGCGCCTGGTCGTCGGCGCCGCTTCCGCTCGGGTCCGGTCGGGTAAAGTCCGCTCACGGCATCCTGCCGGTGCCGGCCCCCGCGACGGCGATCCTTCTGCGCGGCCTTTCCACCATCCAGGACGGCATCGCGGGCGAGCGGGTGACGCCGACCGGCGCCGCGGTGGCGCAATATCTGCTGGCACCGGAAAAGCCGTCCAAAGACAGCCGGCGCCTCGCCCGCACCGGGACCGGTTTCGGCACCCGCGTTCTGCCAGGGATCAGCAACTGCCTGCGGGTCCTCGCCTTCGAGACCGGGCCCGCCGCAAAAGCGCCGGGGGCCGGCTTCGCCCATCGCGAACTGGGCGTCGTCGAGTTCGAGGTCGACGATCTGTCGGCCGAGGACCTGTCGGCAGGGATCGATCATATCAGGGCGGTGCCGGGCATCCACGACGTGATCCAGAGCGCGGTGTTCGGCAAGAAGGGCCGCTTGGCCAGCCAGGTCCGGGTCCTGGTGGCGCCCGAGTCCATGGACGCCGCGATCGAGGCGTGTTTCGCTGAAACCACCACGATCGGCTTGCGCTTCCACACCGTCCAGGGCGCCGTGCTGTCGCGTTCCTTCGACGAGGTCGAACTCGGGGGACAACGCCTGCGCGTCAAGCTGGTGGAACGGCCCGGCGGCGACCACACGGCCAAGACCGAAGCCGCCGACACGGCGGCCGAACCGGGCCACGCGGCGCGCGTGAACCTGCGACGGACAGCCGAGGCCGAAGCCCTGGCGCGGTTACCGTCGATGACCGATGGAGGCGACGATGGACGCTGATTTTCAACCCGGATCCGAAGCGGCCGCCGGCCTCGCCGCCGCGCTGAGGTCCGTCGGCCGGCCCGTGGCTGTGGCCGTGAGCGGCGGTATCGACAGCCTGACCCTCGCCACGCTCGCCCATCGCGTGCTGAACGACGCCACGATGTTCCATGCCGTGTCGCCCGCCGTTCCCGGCGACGCGACCGCCCGTGTCGAGCGTCTCGCCGCCGCGCAAGGATGGCGCTTGCGGATCGTCGACGCCGGCGAGTTCACCGACGAATCCTACCTCGCCAACCCGGTCAATCGCTGCTTTTTCTGCAAAACCAACCTTTACGGCAGCATCGCCCGCCACACCGAGGCCCAGATGCTGTCGGGCGCCAACCTCGACGACCTCGGCGAATATCGCCCGGGGCTCGACGCGGCGCGCCATCACGCCGTCCGGCATCCCTACCTGGAAGCCCGGGTCGACAAGCGCGGCGTCCGGGCGCTGGCGCTCGAACTCGGGCTGGCCGACCTGTCGGAACTGCCCGCCGCGCCCTGCCTGTCGAGCCGGGTGGAAACCGGGATCGCCATCCGGCCGGAGATCCTGAGGGCGATCCACGCCGTGGAACGCGACCTCGCCACGGCCTTCCCCCGCGCGACGGTTCGGTGCCGGGTCCGGGCGGGCGGCGTCGTCGTGGAACTCGATCCCGAAACGCTTGACGCGCTCGACGGAAGGCGGAAGGCTTCGGTTCGCACCCAGGTGGACCGTTTGTTCGGCGAGATGCTGCCCTCGCCCAACTTGGCCTTCGCGCCCTATCGAAACGGCAGCGCCTTCCTGCATGGCTGAGCCGATGAATGAATTCCAATTGGATTTCGCACGGCACGAGCGGATCGGCCTCGACGAGGCGATCTTCTGCGCCGGCAAGACGGCCGGACAGATCGCCGCCATCATGGACGCGTCCCGCCCCGCGTTGGGCGGCCTGCTGCTCACGCGGCTCGACGGCGACAAGTTCGACGCGCTCACCCCCGAACACCAAGCCCTGCTCGACTATGATCCCTTGTCGCGCACCGCCATCCTGGGCATCCCGCGCGCGCCGCGCGCCCGTCCGGCGGTCGCCGTGGTGATGGCCGGCACGTCCGACCTGCCGATGGGGCGGGAAGCCTGCCGCACCTTGTTGTTCAACGGCCAGCCCCATGAGGTGTTCACCGATGTCGGCGTCGCCGGTCTTTGGCGGCTGATGGACCGGATCGAGGAGATCCGGCGGGCGCCCGTGGTGATCGTGGTTGCCGGCATGGATGCGGCGCTGGTCAGCGTTATGGGCGGCTTGGTGCGGGGCGCCGTGATCGCCCTTCCGACGTCTGTGGGCTATGGCGTCGCCGCCGGGGGCGCCACGGCGCTCAACGCCGCACTGGCGAGTTGCGCGCCCGGCGTGCCGGCGGTCAACATCGACAACGGCTATGGCGCGGCCTGCGCGGCGTTGCGGATCATGAACGCCATCGAGGCCGCGGCCGGAACGCGCGCCGGCTTTGCGGCTCAATGACCCTCGTCCGCTCCCTTGCCCCGGCCGACCACGACGACTGGCTGCGGCTTTGGCGCGGCTACCAGGCCTTCTACAAGGCCGACATCCCTGACGCGGTCTCGTCGACGATCTTCGCGCGGTTGCTCGACCCACAGGAGCCGATGCACGGCCTGGTGGCGATCCTCGACGGCGTCACCGTCGGGCTGACGCATTGGATCGCCCATCGCTCCTGCTGGACCGAGGGCGACTACGCCTACCTGCAGGACCTGTTCGTCGAGGAGGCGGCGCGCGGTCGCAAGGTGGCCCGCCGCCTGATCGAGGCCGTCTACGAAGCCGCCGGCGCGGCGGGCTGCGCCCGGGTCTACTGGTTGACGCACGAAACCAATCGCGATGCCATGCTGCTTTACGACCGGATCGCCGAGCGCAGCGGCTTCATCCAGTACCGCAAGATCATCGATCGGTGAGGCGAGGGGCCGTGCCGCCGGGCTTTTCCGCCCTGCACCGGTCGGAACAGAAGCGCACCTCGTTCCAGACCGCGGCCCACTTCTTGCGCCAGGCAAATGGTCGCCCGCAGGTGGCGCAGATCTTGGTCGGCAGGTCGGCCTTGCGGCGCATCTTGGGCATCGGTCAGCCCTTGGTGCGCAGCGCCGACCGGCCGCCATCGACGCCGACGACTTGCCCGGTCATCCAGCCCGCCTCGTCCGACAGCAGAAAGGCCGCCAGCCCGGCGATGTCGTCGGGCTCGCCCAGGCGGCGGAGGGCGTGCAACTCCGCCACCGCCTTGGCGAGCGCCTCGTTACCCGTCAGGGCGCTCGCCAGTGGCGTTCGGGTCAGCGAGGGCGCGATGCAGTTGATCCGCACGCTTGGGGCGAACTCGGCGGCGAGGGCGCGCGTCAGCCCTTCCACGGCGCCCTTGGCCATGGCGATGGACGCATGGCCGCTGAAACCTTGCGCCACCGCCACGCTGGAGAAGAGCACGACCGAGGCACCCTGGCTCGCCGCCTTGAGGGCCGGCGCGGCACCCTGGAGCACCAGCGCGGCGCCGAGCGCGTTGACCTTGTAGTCGGTTTCGAAGTCGGCGGGCTTGAGGGCCGCGATCGGTTTGACCGTGATGGTGCCGACCGCGTAGGCAAGGCCCTTGATCGGCCCCGTGGCGGCGATCTCCGCCATGGTGGCGGCGACCGCGGCGGCGTCGGTCACGTCGAGCCGATGGGTCGGGGCGTCGAGCGCCCGGCCGGCGGCCTCGAGGCGGGCGGCGTCGCGGCCGAGCAGGATCACGTGCTCGCCCCGCGCCTTCAGCTTGCGGGCGATCGCGCCGCCGATCCCGCCGGAGCCGCCGAAGATCAAGATGGGTTCCAAGGCGTTCTCCTTTCGCGGTTGCGCGCCCGCCGGTCATACCGCCCTCGTGCAAATTTCTCCCGTGCGCTATGGTCGCAAGGTCGGCGAGGAACGAGCCCCGCCACGGAGGATGCGATGATCTTGCCCGCGAAAGGCCGCCCCGCGCGGGCCTGGTCCGAAAGCCCCTACCATCGCGCTTGGTTGATGGGTGAAGCCAAGTCCCTCCTGGAAATGTTCGGAACCGCGACGGTCAACCCGCGCGGCGGCTTCTTCGACCTCGACGAGCGCGGCGCCCCGCTGGTGGATGGGCAAGGCTCGAACATCCGCGGGCTGCACGCGACGACCCGCATGATCTACTGCCACGCGGTGGCCCACCTGGTGGGGCACCCGGGTTCCGCCGCGCTGGTCGAGCATGGCATGGACTATCTTTGGTCGGCGCATCGCGACGCGACGGACGGCGGATATTTCTGGACCGTCGGCGACGACGGGCCGGTTGACGCCACCAAGCAGGCCTATGGCCACGCCTTCGTGCTGCTGGCCGCAGCGAGCGCCAAGACGGTCGGACACCCCGACGCGGACCGGCTGCTGGACGACATCACCGCCGTGCTGACGCGGCGGTTCTGGGACCCCGTCCACGGCGCGTCGGTGGAGGAATTCTCGCGCGACTGGCGGCCAAAGGACGGCTACCGGGGCCAGAATTCCAACATGCACCTCACCGAGGCCCTGATGGCGGCCTTCGAGGCGACAGGCAATGAGCGCTTCCTCGGCATGGCCGAATCCATCGCCGACCTGCTGATCCGGCGCCGGGCGGCCGAGAACGGCTGGCGGTTGCCGGAACATTTCTTTGAGGACTGGACGGTTGACCGCGCCTACGCCGGCAATGAGATGTTCCGCCCGGCCGGCACGACGCCGGGCCATTGGCTCGAATGGAGCCGGTTGCTCGTTCAGCTCTGGATCGCCGGTGACCGTCGTCACGCCTGGATGCCGGACGCCGCCGCTTCCCTTTTTAAACTCGCCATCGCCGAAGGGTGGGACGAGAAGCATGGCGGCTTCTTCTATACGCTCGACTGGAACGGCCAGCCGCTCGTCACCGACAAGATCTGGTGGCCCGCCTGCGAAGGGCTGGCGGCGGCGGCCTTCATTGGCGCGAACCTCGACGATCCGACCTTTGAGACATGGTATCGCGCGATCTGGGATTGGAGCGCCGCCAACCTGCTCGACCGCCGGCACGGCGGCTGGCACCCGCAGCTCGACGCGGCGTTGCGGCCGAAATCCACGCTGTTCGCCGGCAAGCCGGATATCTACCACGCCCTCCAGGCCTGCCTGATTCCCTTGTTCCCGGCCACCGGCGGTTTGCTGGCGCTGGTTCCAGCGGCTTAGCTTCGGCAGGTTCCAACACTTGCGGCCGCTATCGAGCAAAACTGTTGGCAGCCGGCTCAAGCCTGATTTGGTTCGGTGGCATGCTGAGCCCCGCTGGACCGGGCGCCGATCGGTCGCAAGCGCCGGGGCGGAATTGTCCGAAAGTTCACGTGCAGCGCCACCGCAATTTTGCTTTGATCCGCGCCGAGGGAGAGCCCGTCGCCCCTGGCGAATTCGCTCCATGACCAAAGCGCTCAAAGCAAGCGCGCCCGCGCCGGAGACGAGTTGATGCAAAACTTCCTCGCCGCCCTGAAGGACATCTGGCGGCTGGCCTACCCGTATTTCGTCCGCCGCGCCCCAGGCGAGATCAGGCTCTGGTTCGTGGGACCCGTCAGGCTTCCCGAAAACATGATCGGGCTCGGCCTGCTGGGTTTCGTGGTCGCCCTTGAGATCGCCTTCTCCTACATGGCGAAGCGGTTCAACGCCTGGTACGCGGTATTCGGCAACGCCATCCAGGAAAAGAACTTCCCGGCCTTCCTGGACGCCTTCAAGGTCTTCACGATCCTGGCCTTCATCTACATCGTGATCGGGGTCTACAAGAGCTACATCAACCAGGTACTGCAGATCCGCTGGCGCAAGTCGATGACGGACTTCTTCGTCGACCGCTGGCTGTCGCCCGCCCAGCATTACCGGCTGCGCCTCGTGACCGGGCCGGCCGACAACCCCGATCAGCGCATCGCCGAGGACATCCATTCCTTTGTCGGGACCACCATGGTGCTGGGCATCGGCTTTTTCGGCAACACGCTGCGGCTCGGCATCTTTCTCGTGGTGCTGTGGGGCCTGTCCGACACCTTCCCGATGACGAGCTTCGGCCTGTCGTTCAACATCCCGGGCTATCTCATCTGGCTCGCCGTCATTTATGCTGCGGCTGGCACGCTGATCACCCATTGGATCGGCAAGCCCCTGATCCGGCTGAAATACGACCAGGAGCGCTACGAGGCGAACTTCCGCTTCGGCATGGCGCGCATTCGCGAGAACAGCGAGCAGATCGCGCTGCTGGGCGGCGAGGGGGCCGAGCGCGCCGGCCTCGGGGAGCGCTACGGTTCGGTTTTGGCGAACGTGTACGCGGTGATCCAGCGGCAAAAGAAGCTGAACTGGTTCACGAGCTTCTTCGGCCAGTTCTCCGTGATCTTCCCCTACCTGCTGCTCGGTCCGGCCTACTTCTTCGGCACCGCCACCTACGGCACGCTGATGCAAACCAACCAGACCTTTTCCAGCGTGCAGGACGGGCTAACCTGGTTCGTCGACAGCTACGCGACGCTGGCCGATTATCGCGCCGTGGTGCAACGGTTGATGGGGTTCGAGGAAGCCATGCAGGCCGCCACCCTCGCGGCCGAACAGCCCCCGCGCATCGAGCGCGACAGGGCCGCCGCGTCCGTGCTGGCGACCGACCGTCTCGTTGTGCGGCTGCCCTCGCGCGCGCCGCTGACCGCGCCGGCCTCCCTGCGCCTTGGCCGGGGCGAGCGGGTTCTGCTCACCGGGCGTTCGGGCTCGGGCAAGACGTCGCTGCTGCGCGCCCTGTCGGGCATCTGGCCGTTCGGCGACGGGCGGATCGACGTGCCGGCCGGAACGTCGATCTTCGTGCTGCCCCAGCGCACCTACTTGCCTCAAGGCACGCTGCGCCAGGCGCTGGCCTACCCCAAAACCCTCGAGGCCTACCCCGACGCGGCGGTGCGGGCGGCCCTCCACGCCGTGGGCCTGGGCAAGCTCGAAGGCGAGATCGACGCCGCCGACAACTGGCCGCAGCGCTTGTCGGGGGGCGAGCAGCAGCGGCTCGGGGTCGCCCGCGTGCTTCTCGCCAAGCCCCAATGGCTGCTGCTCGACGAATCTACCTCGGCGCTCGACGAGGCGGGCGAGGCTGAGATCTACAAGACCATCATCGATCAGCTGCCGGACACCGGCATCGTGTCGGTCGGCCACCGCTCCACCCTGGCGGCCTTCCACACCCGGCAGATCGACATGAAAGCCGCGGAGGACGGTCTGTTCGGCCCGGGCGAAGCCGTGCCGGTCGCGGCCGAATAGGATGGCGGCCTTGCGCCGCAGGGAGCGGACTTTATAGAACGGCGGGACGCCGGCTTCCGGCGCGCCGCCGCAGCCGAAAGCCCGCCCATGCCGCCCCACGATAAAGCCGTCAAACGCGTCGTGCTCGCCTATTCGGGCGGGCTCGACACCTCCATCATCCTGAAATGGCTGCAAACCACCTACGGGTGCGAGGTCGTGACCTTCACGGCCGACCTCGGGCAGGGCGAGGAGCTTGGGCCGGCCCGCGACAAGGCGCTGCTGCTCGGCATCCGTCCCGAACACATCTTCGTCGAGGACCTGCGCGAGGATTTCGTGCGGGACTACGTGTTCCCGATGTTCCGCGCCAACGCCCAGTACGAGGGGCTCTACCTGCTGGGCACGTCGATCGCCCGGCCCCTGATCGCCAAGAAGCAGATCGAGATCGCCCGGCGGGTGGGGGCCGACGCGGTGTCGCACGGGGCCACCGGCAAGGGCAACGACCAGGTGCGGTTCGAGCTGTCCTATTACGCGCTGGAGCCCGACATCAAGGTCATCGCGCCCTGGCGCGAATGGGACCTCACCTCCCGCACGGCGCTGATCGCCTTTGCCGAACAGAACCAGATCCCCATCGCCAAGGACAAGCGCGGCGACGCGCCCTTTTCGGTCGACGCCAACCTGCTGCACGCCTCCTCGGAGGGCAAGGTGCTGGAGGACCCGGCCGAGGAAGTGCCCGATTACGTTTACAGCCGCACGATCTCACCCGAGGACGCGCCCGACGCGCCGACCGTGATCACGGTCGACTTCGAGAAGGGCGATCCCGTCGCGGTGGACGGCGTTCCGCTCTCGCCCGCCACCTTGCTGGCCAAGCTCAACGAGCACGCGCGCCTCAACGGCATCGGCCGGCTCGACCTTGTGGAAAACCGCTTCGTCGGCATGAAATCGCGCGGCATGTACGAGACCCCGGGCGGCACCATCCTGGCGGTGGCGCACCGCGCCATTGAATCCATCACGCTCGACCGGGGCGCGGCCCATCTCAAGGACGAGTTGATGCCGAAATATGCCGAGTTGATTTATAACGGCTTCTGGTTCTCGCCCGAACGCGAGATGCTGCAGGCCTTAATCGACAAGAGCCAGGCCCACGTGTCGGGACGGGTTCGGCTCAAGCTCTACAAGGGCAACACGATCCTGATCGGCCGCTCGTCGCCCAATTCGCTCTACGACCAGGACCTCGTCACCTTCGAGGAAGGCGCCGTGGCCTATGACCACCGCGACGCCGCCGGTTTCATCAAGCTGAACGCGCTTCGCCTCCGAACTCTGGCGAAACGGGATCGGAGGGCCTGACGACGGGTCACTCGTCGATTTTTTCGATGACCGCCACCGAGCTTTTCCCGTTTTCGTTGGCGATCGAATGGGTCTAAGACCTGGGGGCGATGAACGCGTGGGCGGATATGCCCTCGCGCGTCGCAGGTTCGGCCGGTGTCGGCGACCCTGCGCCATCGCGACCTTGCCGACGGGATGCTGTCCCGCCCGACCTTGGAGAATGATCGTGACCTATCGAATTCTGGCGGCCGTGGCCTTTGCCGCCATTTTGAGCGCTCCGGCCGTGGCCCAAAGCCCCGCCGTGACCGAGCCCGCCAAGGCGCAGGCCGGGGCCTATGCGGTGGAGCCGAACCACACCCAGGTGATGTTTGGCGTGTCGCACATCGGGTTCACCACCTATTACGGCTCCTTTACCAAGACCTCGGGAACCCTCAACCTCGATCCCGCCAAGCCCGAGGGCAGCAGCATCGACGTGCAGGTGGCAACCGACAGCGTTTACACGCCGAGCGAGAAGCTGACGGGCGAGTTGAAAAGCGACCAGTGGCTCGATGCCGGCAAGTTCCCCGACGCCACCTTCAAGTCCACCAAGGTGACCAAGACGGGTCCACACACCGCCAAGGTCGAGGGCGACTTCACCCTGCACGGCGTCACCAAGCCGCTCACCCTGACGGTGAAATACAACAACGCCGGCCCGAACCCGCTCAACAAGAAATACACCGCCGGCTTCGAAGTGACCGGCAAGATCAAGCGCAGCGACTTCGGGGTGAAGACCTATGTGCCGATGATCGGCGACGAGGTCGACCTGATGATCAGCGCGGCTTTCGAACACCAGGGCTGAACGGACGATCCCGATGGGCGACCCCGCACGACGAACGGTTCGCTACACCAGCGTGGCGGTCGCCCTCCATTGGCTGATCGGGCTCGCCATCCTGGCCATGTTGGCCATGGGGCTCGCCATGGTTCACCTCAAGCTCGCGCCGGTCGACAAGTTCAAACTCTATCAACTGCATAAATCGATTGGCATCAGCATCCTGATCCTGGCCGTGTTCCGGCTCGGCTGGCGGTTGGTGCACCGCCCGCCGTCGCACCCCGCCGACATGCCGCGCTGGGAAAGCGGGGCGGCGGACGGCACCCATGTCCTTCTCTACGCCCTGATGATCGGCATGCCCCTCGTCGGCTGGGCCATGGTATCGGTGTCGCCCTTCAACCTCCCCACGGTTTTGTTCGGCGTCATCCCATGGCCGCACCTGTCGTTCTTGACGGCCCTCGGCAGCAAGCCCGTGCTCGAGCCGGTCTTCAAGTTGATCCATGCCTACGGGGCCTATGTGCTGATCGGCTTCATCACCCTCCATGTCGGGGCGGCGTTGCGGCACTATTTCATCCAGCACGACACAATCCTGCAGCGTATGATCCCGGGCCTGCCGCGCTTCGAACGCCGCCCAACCGCGAGGACAGACCCATGATCCGTGTTTCATCGATTGCGGGCCTTGCCGCGACCCTGATGTCCCTGACGGCGGCGCCGGCCTCGGCCGCCACCTGGACGGTTGATCCCGTCAAAAGCAAGATCGGCTTCTCGGGCACGCAAACCGAGCAGCCCTTCTCGGGACAGTTCAAGACTTTCTCGGCCACGATCGACTTCGATCCCGCCAAGCCCGAGACTGGCCACGCCACCATCACCATCGACACGGGCAGCGCCACTACCGGCGACCCGCAGCGCGACGAGGCCCTGCCGGGCGCCGACTGGTTCGACGCGAAATCGTTTCCCAAGGCGGTTTTCGAGGCGAAGAGCTTCACCCACAAGACCGGCGACGAGTATGAGGCGTCGGGCACCTTGACGATCCGCGACGTTTCGAAGCCGCTCGTGCTGCCCTTCACGCTGACCACCAACGGCAACATCGCCCACGCGGTGGGGCATGTTCCACTGATCCGCACGACGTTCGGCGTGGGGCAGGGCGCCTGGGCGACGGCCGACTACGTGGCGTTCGCCGTCAACGTCGACATCGACCTCACGGCGACCAGCACCCCCTGAAGGCCCGGCCGTCCATCGGCGAGCGCCTCGGTCGATCAAGGTTTTTGGCTGATGCTTCAAGGTATGATCGGCACTGTCGAGATGCACACGGGCGGCGAGCCGTTCCGCATCGTTACCAGCGGCTTTCCCCGCGCGCCCGGTGCCCGCATCGTGGATCGGCGGGCCTGGCTCAAGACCCACGCCGATCATCTTCGCCGGGCCTTGATCCTGGAGCCGCGCGGCCATGCCGACATGTATGCCGGCATCCTGACCGACCCGGTCAGCCCCGGGGCGGATTTCGGGGTCATCTTCGCCCATAACGAAGGCTACAGCGACCATTGCGGCCATGGCGTGATTGCCCTGGCGACCGCCGCCGTCCAGCTCGGCTGGGTGAGCCGCAGCGCGCCCGAAACGCGGGTCGGCATCGACGCGCCCTGCGGCTTCATCGAGGCCCATGTGGCCTGGGATGGCGAGAACGCCGGAACGGTGCGCTTCATCAATGTGCCGTCATTCCTGCTGGCGCGCGACGTCGTGGTGGAAACGCCGAGTTTCGGGCCCGTGCGCGGCGACATCGCCTTTGGCGGCGCCTTTTACTTCTACACCCCCGCTGCCCCGCACGGCCTGGCCATCGCCGAAGCCGACGTCGAGCGGCTCGTCCACTTCGGCGCCGAGGTCAAGGCTGCGGCCAACGCGGCCCATCCGGTGCGCCATCCCGCCATCCCCGAAATCGACCATATCTATGGCACCATCGTGGACGGGCCGCCGCGCCACGCGGGCTCGACGCAAAGCAACTGCTGCGTCTTCGCTGACCGCGAGGTCGACCGCTCGCCGACCGGGTCGGGCACGGCGGGCCGGATTGCCCAACTGTTCGCACGCGGGCAACTCGGCACCGGCGAGGTGCTGGTCAACGAGTCGATCATCGGCTCGGTGTTTTCCGGCCGGGTGATCGGGCCGTCCAGCGTCGGTCCGCACCCGGCCGTGATCGTCGAGGTTTCCGGCGAGGCCAAGCTGTGCGGCTTCGCCAACTGGGTTCTGGACCCCCGCGACCCGCTCGTGCACGGCTTCCTGGTGCGGTGAAGTGGCGGCACGGCTTCGGTGCCAGGATTCGAGCGGCTGACGCCCAAGCAGCAGGCGTGGCGGTCGACCGGCAGGGCACCCCGCTGCCGCGCGGATGCGAAAGCTCGGCGGCGAACAAGCTCGTCGACGACGATGTTGCCCCGTTGATCGCGTTTGTCGGCGGCGAGCGGATTGCCGCCACTGACCAGACCGCCATCGAGTTCGAAGTCGATCGCCAACTCGCCGCCGGCGGTGCACGCCGGCCCAATCACGCCGCGGTGGCGCTGGCGCTCTGCCAGGAAGATGGCGCCATCGAGGTCGGTCTTTACCGCGCCGGCGACCTGCGCGCCCAAATGGGTCGGCATCGTGGGTCGCGTGCCGGTCGCTTATGTTCCCCAACCGCCTATCTGAACCATGCAGGCTTATCGCGATGCCGAGCCTGCGGTTCGAGCCGGGACATGATCTTGACTTTGCTCCCCCCGGCGCGCATATCCGGCTTGGGTCAGATGACGTGCCTTGCGCACGAAGCCGCGTGAACGGAGCTGTCCAGCTCTGCGCTTGATGACCGAAGCACCCTGACGACGGCCCGGCTCACGCAAGGGCAAGTGCGCGCCTCGCGATGCGAGGACGTTCGGCGTCATCGCTGCGTCCTGAACTCCACGAAAGATCGATTTTGACACATTTTACCGACCTCGGCCTTCCTGCGCCGATCTTAAAGGCGCTTGCCGCCGAAAGCTATGACACGCCCACGCCGATCCAGGCCCAGGCCATTCCGCACCTGCTGAAAGGGTCCGATCTCCTCGGCGTCGCCCAGACCGGCACCGGCAAGACGGCCGCCTTCGCGCTGCCGATGCTGACCCATCTCAACAAGATCAACCGCCAGGCCGGACCGCGCGCCTGCCGGGCTCTCATCCTGGCGCCCACCCGCGAACTGGCCAGCCAGATTCAGGCGAGCTTCGCCACCTACGGCAAATATCTCCGCGTGACTTCCACGGTGATTTTCGGCGGAGTGCCGATCGGCAAGCAGATCCGCGCCGTCGCCAACGGTATCGACGTGGTCGTGGCGACGCCCGGCCGCCTGCTCGACCTGCTCGACCAGCGCGCCATTATCTTGAACGAGGTGGAACTGTTCGTGCTGGACGAGGCCGACCGCATGCTCGACATGGGCTTCGTTCGGGATATCAAGCGCATCCTCACAAAGCTGCCGACGCGGCGCCAGACGATGTTCTTCTCCGCCACGATGCCGAAGGAGATCGCCGACCTTGCCGGCTCCATGCTGACGGACCCCGTGCAGGTCGCCGTCACGCCCGTCGCCTCGACGGTGGACCGCATTGAGCAGCGCGTGATCTTCTGCCCGGCGCGGCAGAAGCAGGCCGTGCTGCACAAGCTGCTGGAAAGCGACCAGATCGAACGGGCGGTCGTGTTCTCGCGCACCAAGCACGGGGCCGATCGGATCGCCAAGCATCTGGCGGCCGCCGGCATCCCGGCCGATGCCATCCACGGCAACAAGTCGCAAGGGCAGCGCGAGCGGGCCATGGCGGCTTTCCGGTCGGGCAAATCGAGGCTTTTGATCGCCACCGACATCGCGGCGCGGGGCATCGACGTCGACGGGGTCACCCACGTGATCAACTTCGACTTGCCCAACATCGCGGAAAGCTACGTGCACCGCATCGGCCGCACGGCGCGCGCCGGGGCGGACGGGTCCGCGATTTCGCTGGTCGCCGACGACGAGCGGCCGTTCCTGCGCGACATCGAGCGGCTGATCCGACGGCGGATCGATGTCCTGCCCTTGCCCGAAGGCTTGGCGGTCCTCCCGGTGCTGGTCGAGGCCGAGCGGGTGGAGCAACCGCGCGGGCAGCGTCCGCCCCGTCGTTTCAACGGCTCGCAGGGGGAACGCGGCGCGGTTGGGCGAAACGCCGCTTCGCCAACCGCGCCGCGCCCGGCTCGCCCACCGGGCAATGGGCCGCGTCGCGCCGACGGTGCCCAGCGCGCCCGTTTCCAGGGCCGCTGAAGCCTCCCGTGCAGCGGGACGAAAATTGTGGGGCGAGGTCTTGCCTCGTCCCACGCCACGGTCCTAACATCGCTCCATGGTCGAGACCGTGGTCACCATCAGGGGCGCCCGAACAAGCGACGCCGACGACATCGCCGAAGTCCATGACGCCGCTTGGCGGGACGCTTATCGCGGGATAATCCCGGGCCGCGAACTCGAAAAGATGATTGCCCGCCGCGGGCCGAAATGGTGGCATACCGCAATCGTCAGAGGAACGCGTCTCGCGGTTCTCGATTTCGACGAATCCATCGCGGGCTACGCGAGCTACGGC
>CALMOK010000206.1:0-2479 GCA_937871825.1 uncultured Alphaproteobacteria bacterium | reverse complement strand
AGCTACGGCCGCAACCGTGTTCCGTCCCTGCCGTATGGCGGCGAAATCTTCGAACTTTATCTCGCGCCGGAATTCCAGGGTCTCGGCTTTGGCCGCCGCTTGTTCGACGCCGCCCGCCGCGATCTCGCCGACCACGGTCATGCCTCCACGCTTGTCTGGGCCCTGGCGGACAATGAGCGCGCGCTGTTGTTCTACCGCCATCTTGGTGGACGCGTGATCCGGGAAGCGCACGAGCGGTTCGGCTCCGAACTGCGGGGGCGGGTGGCTTTCGGCTTCAACTAACCACTTCGTTCACCTTGAACCGTCGCCGAGGGATGCCGACGCGAAAAGCCCTTTGACCCGCGTCTTGGGACGTTTACGGTAATCAATGCGGTCCATGGACGGCCGTTCTGTTGTGCCTGGAGCGTTCCCATGAGGCTTGAAGCCGTATCGACCGGCAAGAATCCACCCGATGAGGTCAATGTCATCATCGAGGTGCCGATCGGGGGCGAGCCGATCAAATACGAGATGGACAAGGAAGCCGGCGCGCTGGTTGTCGACAGATTCCTTTATACCTCGATGCGGTATCCCGGCAATTACGGCTTCATCCCCCACACCTTGTCGGACGACGGCGATCCTTGCGACGTGATCGTGGCCAACACGCGAGCCATCGTGCCGGGCGCCATCATGGCCTGCCGCGTCGTCGGTGCCCTGCTGATGGAAGACGAAGCTGGCGGCGACGAGAAGATCATCGCGGTTCCCGCCACCAAGCTGACCCGCCGCTACGAGAAGGTTAACAATTACACGGACCTGCCGCCGATCACGCTCGAGCAGATCGAGCATTTCTTCACCCACTACAAGGACCTCGAGCCCAACAAATGGGTCAAGATCGTCCGTTGGTGCGACGTCGACGAAGCGCGCGACCTGATCCGCCGCGGGATCGAACGCGCCAAAGCCGCAAAGGCCGCCAAGGCCTGAGCGAACCATTGGGGGCGGAGGGATAACGGCAAGATCGCCGCTGTCTCACGCCTTGATCATTTCCCTGATCTTGGCGGCCAGGGCTTCGATGGCGAAGGGTTTCGGGATCATCTGCACCGCCGTGTCGGCCACGCCCTGGCCGAACGCCGCGTCCTCGGCGTAACCGGTGATGAACAACACCTTCAGTGCCGGGCGGCTCGCCCGCGCCATCTCGACCAACTGACGCCCGTTCAAGCCAGGCAGGCCGACATCCGTGACCAGAAGGTCGACGCGCTCCCGCCCTTGAAGGATGGCGAGGGCCGCCATGCCGTCCTGCGCGTCGAGGGTCCTGTAGCCGAGGTCGCGCAGGACGTCGAGCACAAGGTTCCGCACCACCATGTCGTCCTCCACCACCAGAACCGTCTCGCCATCAGCCGTGATGGGCAGCGTCGAGGAGGCCGGGCCTTCCACGGACGGCTCGGATCCCTGGAAGCGCGGCAGCAGGAGGGTAAAGGTCGTGCCCTCTCCCGGACGCGAGCGGATATCGACGGATCCTTCCGATTGCCGGGCGAAGCCGTAGATCATCGACAGTCCGAGCCCCGTGCCCTGACCGATCGGTTTCGTGGTGAAGAATGGCTCGAACACGCGGGCCATGGTGTCCGGCGTCATGCCGACCCCAGTGTCGCCGACCTCGACCGCCACGTAGCGGCCCGGCTTCGGGCCATCGACGGCTGTGGCCTCCATGACGTCGATGTCCCGGTTGGCCGTCCTGATCACCAGGCGCCCGCCATCCGGCATGGCGTCGCGCGCGTTGATCACGAGGTTAAGCAGCGCGTTTTCGAGCTGGTGCGGGTCGCAGAAGGTCGTCCAAAGGTGCGCCGGGAGATCGAACGCGATCTCGATCGTTTCGCCGAGCGTGCGATGGAACAGGTCTTCCATGGAGGCCACCAGGGCGTTGGCGTCGACGGGCTTGGCGTCGAGAGGCTGCCGCCGGGCAAAGGCGAGGAGCCGATGGGTCAGCGCCGCCGCCCTGTTGGCCGAGCCCGCCGCCGCCGTCATGTAGCGATCGAGGTCGCCGATGCGGCCCTGCTCGATGCGCTTGCGCATGAGGTCGAGGCTGCCGGTGATCCCCGTCAGCAGGTTGTTGAAATCATGTGCGATGCCGCCGGTGAGCTGCCCCACGGCTTCCATTTTCTGGGATTGGCGGAGCGCTTCCTCGGCGCGCCGGCGTTCGGCCATTTCGGCGAGCAGTCGCGCATTGGCTTCGACGAGTTCCTGGGTTCGCGCGACAACCTGCCGTTCGAGGTCCTCGCCGAAGCGCGCCTGTGCTTCCCGTGCCTGGATCTGATCGTCGATGTCGGTATGGGTTCCATGCCAGCGCAGGATCGCGCCGTTCGTTCCGCGGATCGGCAGGGCACGGGACAGGAACCACCGGTACTGGCCGTCCTTGCCCCGGAGCGGGAAGGTGTCCTCCCACGGCGAACCCGAGGCGAAGGCCTCGCTGATGCGCGCGACCACGCGATCCATGTGGTCGGGATGATGC
>CALMOK010000205.1:7850-9246 GCA_937871825.1 uncultured Alphaproteobacteria bacterium | reverse complement strand
CCTTCTTGCCCTTGATCAGATTGAGATCGGCATCCCGATCGTAGTAGACGCGCATTGTGGAACTATCCTTCCTGGGTTGATGAATGGGCTTCGGGTGTCCGGAGCTTCTAGGCTCGCGCCGGACGGCGAACAACCCGCTATTCGGTGAAGAGCGGATAAAGCGAGGCGACCAGCAGCAGCGCCATGGTGATGTTGAAGACCCGCAAGGTCCGCGGGTCGCGCAACGCCCGGCGCAGCGCCGATCCGAACGCCACCCAAACCGAAACGGAGGGCAGCGTCACGGTGCCGAGCACCAGCGCCACCACCAGGATGCTGGAGGCGTAATGGTCGGCCAGCGTGTAGGTGGCGCAGGCGCTCACCACGATGATCCAGCCTTTCGGGTTGACCCACTGGAAGGCCGCCGCCTGCAGAAAGGTGAGCGGCCTGCCCGGCGCCGCCCGGTCTTCCGGCGCCTTTGAGCGGGCGATCTTCCAGGCCAGCACCAGCAGGTAGGCGGCCCCGCACCATTTGAGCACCACCAGCAGCACCGGGACGGCCGCGAACAAGCCCGCAAGCCCCAGCCCCACCAGGACGGCCATCAGGGCGAAGCCCAGTGTCACGCCCCAGATGTGGGGGAGCGTGGCAGCGAAGCCGAAGTTCACGCCCGACGTCATCAGCATGACGTTGTTGGGACCGGGCGTGATTGACATCACGGCGGCGAACAGGATCAGGGCGGGCAGAAGGGCCAGCATGGCGGCCTCAGATGGGGTCCGGCCCGCGCGAAATGGCGGCGACGCCGGTACGAGACACCTCGACGAGGCCGATGGGGCGCATCAGTTCGACGAACTGGTCGATCTTGGACGGGGCGCCCGTGAGCTCGAACACGAAGCTTTCGATCGTGGCGTCGATCACCCGCGCCCGGAAGGCGTCGGCGAGCCGCATCGCCTCCATGCGGTTCTCGCCCCGCCCCCGCACCTTGATCATGGCGAGCTCGCGCTGGATCGCCTTGTGCTCGACGGTGAGGTCCGTGACGCTGTGGATCGGCACCAGCCGCTCGAGCTGATGGCGGATCTGCTCGATGGCCTCGGGCGTCCCCGAGGTCACGATGGTGATGCGGCTCAAATGCTCGGCATGGGCCACCTCGGCCACCGTCAGGCTCTCGATGTTGTAGCCCCGCCCCGCGAACAGGCCCACCACGCGGGCCAGCACGCCGGGCTCGTTGTCGACCAGCACCGAGAGGGTGTGGGCCTCGGTGTTGGAGCGCACCAGGGCCGAGGAATAAGGCGAGGGGGGCGAAGGCGGCGGGGACACGGGGGCGTTCATGACAAATCCTTGTAGGCGATCGACCCTTCTCCCGCCCGGCGGGAGAAGGTGGCCCTCGCATCAGCGAGGGTCGGATGAGGGGAAACATGGAGCG
>CALMOK010000205.1:0-7840 GCA_937871825.1 uncultured Alphaproteobacteria bacterium | reverse complement strand
CCCGAATTCGATCGAGGGCGATGTTGCCGCCACCGAGAACAACATCGTTCGATAATCTCAGCACGAGCCAGCCATTTCGACCGAACCAATCGTCACGCTCGACATCCCGTGCGCGACGGTTACGCTCCTCGTGGGACGGGCCATCGAGTTCAACGATTAAGTGCCCTTCGACGCAAGCAAAGTCGGCCACATACGGACCGACTGGCATTTGGCGTCGGAATTTCACACCCAACCCGCGATTTCGCAGGCTACGCCACAGCATGGTTTCTGCGGCGCTGGTCGCGCTTCGAAGCTTGCGCGCAAAGGCGAGATGCTCATCCGGGACCCTGGGTGGCATGGGATCGTTTCCCCTCATCCGGCGCTTCGCGCCACCTTCTCCCCCCCGCGGGAGAAGGGCTTTCTAACCCTCAAACCAGCATCTTGCCCTTTTCGTCGATGACGCTGCCGAGTTCCGGTCCGCCCCAATCGTCGTCGAGTTCGGCGAGTAGCATCTCGTTGTGGGCCTTGCCCGAGGGGATCATGGGGAAGCAGTTCTCCATGCGGTCCACCACGCAATCGAAGATCACCGCCTTGGGGCTGTCGATCATGTCTTGGATGGTGGCGTCGAGGTCGTTCGGGTCCGAACAGCGGATGCCGTGGCCGCCATAGGCTTCGGCGAGCTTCACGAAGTCCGGCAGGGCTTCCGAATAGCTTTCCGAATAGCGGCTGCCGTGCAGCAGCTCCTGCCATTGGCGCACCATGCCCATGTAGCTGTTGTTCAGGATGAACACCTTGACGGGCAGGCGGTATTGCAGCGCCGTCGACATTTCCTGCATGTTCATCAGGATCGAGGCTTCGCCCGCCACGTCCACCACCAGGGCGTCGGGGTGGGCCAGTTGCGTGCCGATGGCCGCCGGCAGGCCGTAGCCCATGGTGCCGAGCCCGCCGGAGGTCATCCAGCGGTTGGGCTCCTCGAACCCGTAATGCTGGGCGGCCCACATCTGGTGCTGGCCGACCTCCGTGGTGATGAAGGTCTTGCGGTTCTTGGTGAGCTCGTACAGGCGCTGGATGGCGTGCTGGGGCTTGATGGCGGTCTTGGAAGGCTGGAAGGCGAGCGATTTACGGGCGCGCCAGCCGTCGATGTCACCCCACCATCGCGCCAGGGCCGCCTTGTCGGCGGTCGGCGCGGCGGAGCGCCAAAGCCGGACCATGTCGTCCAGCACGCTCCCGCAATCGCCCACGATGCCGAGGTCGACCTTGACGACCTTGTTGATGGACGAGGGATCGATGTCGATGTGGATCTTGGTCGAGTTCGGCGAGAAGGCGTCGAGCCGGCCGGTGATCCGGTCGTCGAACCGCGCCCCGACGGCGATCATCAGGTCGCAGTCGTGCATGGCGTGGTTGGCCTCGTAGGTGCCGTGCATGCCGAGCATGCCGAGCCAGTTGGTCCCCGAGGCCGGATAGGCGCCAAGCCCCATCAGGGTCGAGGTCACGGGGAAATTCGTCAGCCCCACCAGTTCGCGCAGCAGCGCCGAGGCGGCCGGCCCGGCGTTGATGACGCCGCCGCCCGTGTAGAACACCGGCTTCTTGGCCCGCATCATCATGGCGACGGCTTGCGCGATCTTGTCGGCGTCGCCCTTCACCTTGGGCCGGTAGGTCTTGTGCTGGACGTTGCTCGGCCCCGTGTAGGTGCCGGTGGCGAACTGGATGTCCTTGGGGATGTCGACCACCACCGGGCCGGGGCGGCCATGCGAGGCGACGTAGAAGGCCTCGTGCAGGATGCGCGGCAGGTCCTCGATCGTGCGGACCAAGTAGTTGTGCTTGGTGCAATGGCGGGTGATCCCCGTCGTGTCGCATTCCTGGAAGGCGTCGGAGCCGATGAGGTGGGTGGGCACCTGCCCGGTGATGCACACCAGGGGCACGGAATCGAGCAGCGCGTCCGTCAGCCCCGTGACGGCGTTGGTGGCCCCGGGGCCGGAGGTGACCAGCAGAACGCCCACCTTGCCGGAGGAGCGGGCATAGCCTTCCGCCGCGTGGGCGGCGCCCTGCTCGTGCCGCACCAGGATGTGGCGGACGCTATCCTGATGGAAGATCGCGTCGTAGATCGGCAGCACCGCGCCGCCCGGATAGCCGAACAGGGTGGTGACGCCCTGATCCTTCAGCGCCTCGACGACCATTTCGGCCCCGGTCATCTGTTTCGACATGGACTGCGCTCCGCGATCTGAACTAACTGGAGGAATTTCAGGCAATAAAAAAGGCCCTTGTGGGGGCCTTCGGGGTAAGCGCCGGTGCTGGGATTCGAGGTCTACCCTCGTCCCGCTCCAGGCGCTTTCGATACGATAAGGATGGATGGGGTCACGGCTAGGCCCTGGCGGGATTTAATTTCGGTATTGAACTTAACAAATCGCCACGGCATGGTCAACAAGGACTCATGTTCAATTCAGCGTTCCGTTCACGACCGAAGGTGGCTGGCGATAATGTGCGAGAGATCGCCCGCAGCTTCAATGTCAGCCACCGCACGATTTCGAGGCTGCAATCCCATGTCTGAAAACAGCGCCATCGAGTGGACCGACACGACATGGAACCCGGTCACCGGATGCACCAAAATCAGTGTGGGCTGTGACAACTGCTATGCCTCTCGTTTTTCGGAGCGTTTCAGAGGCGTTCCAAACCATCCATTCGAAACAGGCTTTGACCTCACCCTTCGGCCTGAGCGCCTAACGCAGCCGCTCGGTTGGAAGCGGCCCCGCATGATCTTCGTTAACTCAATGAGCGATCTCTTTCATAAGGATATTCCGCGCGCGCACGTTGAGGCTGTATTCGACACTATGGAACGAGCGAACTGGCACACCTATCAGGTGCTGACCAAGCGCAGCACAATCCTGATGAAATTCATCAACGATCGTTACAGGTTGCGCCCCGCACCCGCACACATCTGGCTTGGTGTCTCGGTAGAAAACCAGCAAGCCACCTCACGCGTTGCACACCTGCAAAGAGCGAATGCTGGAGTGCGCTTCCTCTCAATCGAGCCGCTGATTGGCCCTGTAACCAAGCTCGACCTATCAAAGATCGACTGGGTGATTGTCGGCGGAGAGAGTGGCCCGCGAGCACGGCCCATAGAACGGGAGTGGGTTGTCGACGTTCGCAACCAGTGTGTATCGGCACAGGTCGCTTTCTTCTTCAAACAATGGGGCGGACGGTCGCCCAAAACCGGCGGGCGCATGCTGGACGGCCGGGAGTGGAACCAGTTCCCCGCTTCGCGCAGCAGTGGGGCAGCTTTCGCTGAACTGGTGCCTTCATGAGCACCCCGGCTTTCCGTTTCGATGAAGTCGGAGCTTGGTCCGTCATTAAGCTTGAAATCGTCGAGAAGTTTGGCGTCGCTTACACTAAGGCTTTCGCCAACAATCCTCGGCTGAAAAAATACTACATAGACGGATTCAGCGGCGCGGGGGTTCACTTAGCCAGGGGAACAGGCGCAGTGATCGAGGGGAGCCCTGCTCGCGCCCTGAAGGTGCAGCCGCCTTTCGACGGCTTCTGTTTCATCGACATGAATGCCGACAAGACAGCACACCTCCAAACCCTGTGCCAGGGCCGGGCAGACGTCGACATTCACACTGGTGACTGCAACTCCTACCTCAAAGAGGTTCTACCAACGATCCGATACGAAAAATACAATCGTGCCCTCTGCCTCCTCGACCCGTATGGGCTTCACCTCGACTGGGAGGTAATCGCGCTTGCAGGAGCCTCGCGTGCCGTCGATATGTTCCTGAATTTTCCGGTCATGGACATGAACCGCAACGCTATATGGCATAATCCTGACAAAGCCCCGAAGGGAGGAATTGAGCGATTAAACCGTTTCTGGGGCGACGAAACATGGCGTGATGCTGCCTATGTCGAAAGTCCGCAAACTAACCTCTTTGGCGATCCGCCTGACCTCGTGAAGCAGGGCAATGATGCTATCGTAGCTGCATTCCAGAAGCGCCTGAAAGAGGTAGCTGGTTTCGAGCACGTCCCTGAACCTCTGGCTATGCGCAACAGCAACAATGCAGTGGTCTATTAGCTGTTTTTTGCTTCGGCCAAGCCAGTTGCAAAGCGGATCATCACTGACATTTTTAAGAGGTACCGGCAACCGTAGCAGCGCGGGCGAAAGGTAGGCCTTTCTTCCGCCTTACCCAGGCTTGAACAAAGTAGATCCATACCCAACCACTCACCGTCGCCTTTCAATGTCAGCTTCCGGCGTTGCAGCCATGACTGCATTCCCACCCAAGTCCGACATTCGAACTGACACACGACCCAACACCACCACGCCCCGCCTTCCCCTAACCCCCATTTCCCGCTACCCACAAGCGCCTCGCCGACGCAGGACGCCGCATGCCATCCCCCATCCTCGCCCCCGCCCTGTCGCTGCCGGGCATCCGCCACGCCTTTTTCACGCGGGAGGGTGGCGCCTCGACAGGCGTCTACGCCAGCCTCAACGGCGGCGTCGGCTCGCGCGACGAGCCCGGCGCGGTGGCGGAGAACCGCTTCCTCATGGCAGCGGCGCTGGGCGTCGCGCCTGAAAATTTCGCCGTTCCCTATCAGGTCCATTCGGCGGAGGCGCTGGTCATCGAAGCCCCCTTCGCGTCGAACGAGCGCCCCCGGGTGGACGGGCTGGTGACCCGCACGCCCGGCCTCGCGGTGGGCGTCACGGGGGCCGATTGCGGGGTGGTGCTGCTGGCCGACCCGAGCGCCCGCGTGGTGGCGGCGGTGCACGCGGGCTGGAAGGGCGCCTTCACGGGCGTGCTGGAGGCGACCGTGGCCGCCATGGTGGTGGCCGGGGCGACGCGACCCAACATCACGGCCGTGCTGGGGCCCACCATCGGGCAGCCGTCCTACGAGGTCGGCCCGGAATTCGTGGCGCGGTTCACGGAAGCCGAGGCGGCCCACGCGAAATTCTTCAAGCCGTCGGCGCGCGACGGCCACAGCCTGTTCGACCTGCCGGCCTTTATCGGCGAGCGGCTCGCGGCATGCGGCGTCGGCGGCTTCACCGACCTCGAACTCGACACCTATGCCGACGAGCGGCGCTTCTTCAGCTACCGCCGCGCCACCCACCGGGGCGACCCCGATTACGGGCGCCTCGTGGCTGCCATCGCGCTCGACTGAGGGCGCGAAACCCGCTCAGTCAGGCGCGCGGGCCGCCTTGCGGGCGTCCATCATGTCCACGAACTGCCGGAACAGGTAGTGGCTGTCGCGCGGGCCGGGCGAGGCTTCCGGGTGGTGCTGCACCGAGAAGACCGGCTTGCCGGTGAGGGCGATCCCGCAGTTCGAGCCGTCGAACAGCGACACGTGGGTTTCGCGCGCACCGGCCGGCAGGCTCGAAGCGTCCACGGCGAAACCGTGGTTCATCGACACGATCTCGACCTTGCCGGTGCCGACGTCCCGCACCGGGTGGTTGGCGCCGTGGTGGCCCTGGCGCATCTTCACCGTCCTGGCGCCGACCGCCAGCGCCAGCATCTGGTGGCCGAGGCAGATCCCGAAGGTCGGCACGTCGCTGGCGATCAGGTCCCGGATCACCGGCACGGCGTAATGGCCCGTCGCCTCGGGGTCGCCCGGGCCGTTCGACAGGAACACCCCGTCGGGCTCCATCGCCAAGATGGCCTCCGCCGAAGCCGTGGCCGGCACCACGGTGACGGCGCAACCGGCGTCCGCCAACAGGCGCAGGATGTTGCGCTTCACCCCGTAGTCGATCGCCACCACCTTGTGGCGCGGCCCCGCCTGCTGCCCATAACCCTCGCCGAGGCGCCACACCGTTTCGGTCCAATCGTAGCGCTGGGTAGTGCCGACATCCGGCACGAGGTCGGTTCCCTCGATGCCGTGCCAGCCGGCCGCCTGCGCCCGGAGCGCTTCACGGTCGAAGCGCCCCTCGGGATCGTGGGCGATCACGGCGTTGGGCATGCCGCCGTCGCGGATCAGCGCCGTCAGGGCGCGGGTGTCGATGCCGCCGAGACCGACGATGCCCCGGCTTTCCAGCCATCGGCCGAGGTGGCGCGTCGCCCGGTAGTTGGCCGGCTCGGTGATGGGCGCGTGGAGGATCACGCCGCGGATGCCGGTGGAGGCCGCCATGTTGACGGTTTCGATGTCCTCCTCGTTGGCGCCCACGTTGCCGATGTGGGGAAACGTGAAGGTGATGATCTGGCCCGAATAGGACGGGTCGGTGAGGATCTCCTCGTAGCCCGTCATGGCGGTGTTGAAGCAAACCTCGCCCACCGCCGTGCCGGTGGCCCCAAAACCCACCCCCTCGAAGATCGTGCCGTCGGCCAGCACCAGGAGGGCGGTGGCTTTCGGCTCGGTCCAGCCGTCCGTCGTGTCGTGCTGATCGGTCATGCGCCGTCTCGGGAATGGGGGTGCGGCCGGGGTGCGGCGCGCTCCGTTCGGATGTGTTGGCGGCCGGAGCGGCTGTCAAGCCGCAAGTCGCGATTGACTTGCCATCAACGGCCACGACATAGGAGCCATGGCGCTTTCACCCCCCGAGATCGAACGCTACGCCCGCCACATCGTGCTGCGCGAGGTCGGGGGTCCCGGCCAGAACAAGCTCAAGGCCGCGAGCGTGCTGGTGGTGGGGGCGGGCGGGCTCGGCGGCCCGGTGATCCAATATCTCGCCGCCGCCGGGGTGGGCCGGCTCGGCATCGTCGACGACGACACGGTGTCGCTGTCCAACCTGCAACGGCAGGTGCTGTTCGCCACGGCCGACGTCGGCGCCGGCAAGGCCGCGCGGGCGGGTGCCGCCGTGGCGGCGCTGAACCCGCATGTCGCCCTCGACATCCACCCGCTGCGTTTCACGACCGCCAATGCCGCGACCCTGCTGCCCGGCTACGACATCGTGGTGGACGGCTCCGACAATTTCGCGACCCGCTACGCCCTGTCGGACGCCTGCTTCCACGCCGCCCGGCCGCTGGTGACCGGCTCGATCGGCACCTTCGACGGCACGGTGACAACGCTCCGCCCGTTCGAGACGGGCGCCGACGGCCGGCCCAACCCCACCTACCGCTGCCTGTTTCCCGCCCCGCCGGTGGAGGGAAGCGTGCCGACCTGCGCCGAGGCCGGCGTTCTCGGCGCGCTGACCGGGATGGTGGGCAGCGCGATGGCGCTCGAGGTTATTCGCGAGATCGTCGGGTTCGGCGAAGGTCTCGTGGGGCGCCTGCTCCTCATGGACACCCGGTCGATGCGGTTCGAAACCCTGCGCTATGGCTGGGACCCCGACAACCCGCTGAACGGCGACGCCGCGCGGGCGCCATGAAGGCTCCTTACGCGGCGGCGCGCCTCGCTTCGCGCCTGCTTGCCGGCCGGCGCGGCGCGGCGGGGCACGGCGACACCTCCCCGGCAGGACCGGCGATCGCGCTCTCGCAACGCTACAGCTACCGCCTGCAGAACAGCCGCTTCGCTTCCCCACCCGAACCGGGGCGAACCATCTCCACCCTGCTGCACCTCGAGGCGGAGCCGATCTGGGTGCGGCTGATCTTTGTCAACGACGGTCCCGACCCCTGGACGATCGACGCCGCCTCGGTCGCCCCCACGGCCGCCGTCGGCAACGGCTACGCGGCCATCGACGCTGGCGGCGCGGCCGATCCCTCCGCTTGGCGGCGGGTCACCTTCGAGGCGGGCGGAGGCGACAGCCAGCCCGCGCTCGCGCCGAACGGGGACGCGCGAACCACCCTCGTGGTGCCGGGTTTCTCGGGGGACGGCCGACCGGTGCGGCACGTCTTCTCCGACTGGGTGCCCGTCACGGCGCGACCCCGGCGGGACGGCGGCTTTGGCTGGCTGCTTCAGGTCAGGACCTATTCGCGCGGATCAATGCGGTTCGCCGCCAGCGCGGGCGGCCTGG
>CALMOK010000204.1 GCA_937871825.1 uncultured Alphaproteobacteria bacterium | reverse complement strand
GATCCCAGAAGCGATCCACGAGGGCGGATCGCTCGTCGTGCTGCCGACGGTGGCCGGCTTTTTGTTCGCGCTCTACCTGTCGCTCGCCGAAACGGTCGCGTGAGGCGGGGAGGCCGTCGCAACTGTCAACCGGCCGGCCGTCACTGATGCCGTGAGCTGAACCGGCCCGGCGCAGGCGGCCGCTCTATGCTACGAGATGGTCATGGAAACCAAACAACCCGTCCCCCGCGCCATCCTGGTCGGCATCCAGCTTCCGGGGGTCGACGACGCGAACCACGCCGCCAGCATCGCGGAACTGAGCCGTCTCGTGAAAACGCTGGGCTACGAGGTCGTCGGCACCCTCTCTCAAAAGCGCGACGCGCTTGACGGCGCGACCGTGCTCGGCAAGGGACGCCTCGGGGAACTCTCGGCCATGACGGGCGGGACCGGCTCGGTCGGGTCGATGGCCGCCCCATCCAGGTCAAAGGCCCGCGACCGGTTCGAGGATGCCGGGGAACGGCCGGCGGCCCCGGAAGCCGACCGCGACGGGGACGGCCCGCCCGGGCTGGAGTTCGTGATCGTCGACCACGAGATTTCGCCGAGCCAAGCCCGTAACCTGGAGCGCGCGACCGGCGCGCAGGTGCTCGACCGCACCGGGGTGATCGTGGAAATCTTCCATCGTCACGCCCGGAGCCGCGAGGCGAAATTGCAGGTCGAGATGGCCCGCCTGCAATATGTCTTTCCGCGCCTGCGGGAAACGTCGGGCGGCGGTGGACGGCAAAGCGGGGTCGGGGCGGGCGAGTCCGACATCGACCTCGACCGTCGCAAGATCCGGGACCGCCGCGCCGAGCTGAAGCAGCAGCTCGACGCCATCCAGCGCGACGACGAGCAGCGCCGCTCGGCGCGCCGGGACCAGCTCCGGGTCGCGCTGGTCGGCTACACGAACGCCGGCAAATCCTCGCTCATGCGCGCGCTCACCGGCAGCGACGTGCTGGTCGCCGACCAGCTTTTCGCGACCCTCGACACCACCGTGCGGGCGCTGCGGCCGGAAACGACGCCCCGCATCCTGGTGTCCGACACCGTGGGGTTCATCAAGAAGCTCCCGCACGACCTCGTCGCCTCGTTCCGGTCCACCCTGGCCGAAGCGCTCGACGCGTCGCTGCTGTTGTTCGTGGTCGACGCGTCGGACGCCACCTACGAGGCGCAACTCGAGGTGACCCACGCCGTCCTGCGCGAAACCGGGGCGGACGACCTGCCGTCCCGCCTGATCCTCAACAAGGCCGACCGGCTGGACGAAGCCGACCGGCTGGCCCTGCAGGCGAAGCATCCCGACGCCATCCTGCTGTCGACGATCTCGCCGGCCGACGTGGCGGCCCTGCACGAAACCATCGTGGCGTTCTTCGAGCTGGCGATGGTCGAAGACCAGCTCACGCTGCCCTATGCCAAGCAGGGATTGCTTGGCGACATCTACGGCCATGTGCGGGTGCTGTCCGAGGAGTTCGATGTCGCCGGCCGCATCCTCCGGGTGCGCGGCCTGCCGGGGGCGATCGCCGGGCTGCGGAAAACGCTCGCCGCGTCCTGAGCTTCGGATCCCGCGTCCGGCCAAGCGGGATCACGCGGCGCCGTGCGGGCTCGACCCCGCCGAGCGTCGACACAGCGCTCCGTCGGTTGACCCTGCGCCTTCGTCGCTTAGATAATGTAGGATAGTGTGGATACAGGGGGTGCCATGTCCATCATGATCAACGGCGCGGCGATGTCGCTGCCCGAAGACCCGCGCGTCTCGCTGCTCGACCTGCTGCGCGAGCACCATCACCTGACCGGCACCAAGAAGGGCTGCAATCAGGGCGCCTGCGGGGCCTGCACCGTGCTCGTCGACGGCGAGCGCATCGTTTCGTGCCTGGCGCTGGCAATGCAATACGAAGGTCGCGCCGTCACCACCATCGAGGGGCTCGCCGATGGCAACGAACTGCACCCCCTCCAGCAGGCCTTTATCGAGCATGACGGCTTCCAATGCGGTTATTGCACGCCCGGGCAGATCTGCTCGGCCGTTGGCATGGCGGCGGAGTTGAAGCGGGGCGCGCCCAGCAACGTCACCGGCGACCTGTCGGCCGACACGATCGCCTTCAGTCGCGACGAGTTGGCCGAGCGGATGAGCGGCAACCTGTGCCGCTGCGGCGCGCACAACGGCATCATCGACGCGATCGGCGCGACATTCGCGGCGCGGCCCGAGGTGGCGGCATGACCCCCTTCAGCTATTCCCGCGCGTCCGACGCCGCCGACGCGCTCCGTCGGGCGACGGCCGGCGCCAAATACCTCGGCGGGGGCACCAACCTCGTCGATCTGATGCGCGAAACCATCGAGCGTCCGGCCGCGCTGGTCGACGTGACGGGTCTTTCAGCCACGATCGAGGAACGCCAGGGCGGCGGCTTGCTAATCGGGGCCGCCACCCGCAACACGGCCGTGGCCGAGCATCGCGCGGTGCGCGAGCGCTATCCCGTGCTGGCCCGCGCCATCCTAGCTGGCGCCTCGGCGCAGATCCGCAACATGGCGACGATGGGCGGCAACATCCTGCAGCGCACCCGCTGCACCTATTTTTACGACGACGAGGGATCGCAGTGCAACAAGCGCGTCCCCGGCGAGGGTTGCGACGCCATCGAGGGGTTCAACCGCATCCACGCGATCCTGGGCGCCTCGCCCGCCTGTGTCGCCACCCATCCGTCCGACATGTGCGTGGCGCTCGCCGCGCTGGACGCGACGGTTCACCTCCGGAGTGCCGGGGGTGAGCGGGTGTTGCCGTTCACGGACCTGCACCGCTTGCCCGAAGGCCGGCCCGACATCGAAACGGTGCTGGAGCCCGGCGAATTGATCGTGGCGATCGAGCTTCCGCCGCCGCTCGCGACGCGCTCCACCTATCGCAAGGTCCGCGACCGGGCGAGCTACGCCTTCGCGCTGGTTTCGGTCGCCGCCACGCTGGCGGTGGAGGAGGGCAGGGTCAAGGACGTCCGGCTCGCCCTCGGGGGCGTCGCCCACAAGCCGTGGCGGGCCTTCAAGGCCGAGGACGCGTTGCGCGGCCAGCCGGCGACGGAACAAGCGTTCCGCGCCGCCGCCGAAGCGGAGCTCGCCCACGCGGTTCCCCTGCACGACAACGCGTTCAAGATCGAGCTCACGAAACGCACAATCGCCGCCGTTCTCGGCGAGCTGGCTGGAGAAGCCGCATGAACATCGTCGAACAAGCCACCAAGGTAACGAAGACCGCGGCGCAAGGATTGATGAAGAAGGCGGTCGAGCTCGCGCCCGATAGCTGGATCCCGGGCGGCAACCCCGACCCATTGATCCGCCAGCAGCACGGTCACGTCGGCAAGCCCGTGTCGCGGCTCGATGGCCCCGTCAAGGTCCGGGGCGCGGCTCCTTTCGCGGCCGAGTTCGCCACCGAGGGGCTGGTTTACGCGTCGGTGGCCTTCAGCACCGTTGCCAAGGGCCGGATCGCGACCCTCGACACCGCGACGGCGGAAGCGGCGCCCGGCGTGGTGCTGGTGATGACCTATCGCAATGCGCCACGGCTCAAGCCGATGCCGGCGTTCATGAGCGCCGCCAAGGCGGCCGGTGGCGACAGCCTGCCGATCTTGCAGGACGAGCGCATCCATTGGAACGGCCAGCCGGTCGCGGTGGTGCTTGCCGATACGCAGGAACAGGCCGACCATGCCAAGTCGCTGATCCACGTCGTCTATGAGGCAGAGGCCGCTACCACATCCTTCGAGGCCGACAAGGCGCGAGGCACCGAACCCGCCTTGTTTCAAGGCGAGTTGATGAAAGTCGAGATCGGCGACGCCGAGACCGCTCTGGCGGCCGCGCCGCACCGGGTGGACGCCACTTATCGGACGCCGCGCCACAACCACAACGCGATCGAGCCGCATGCCGCGACCGTGTCCTGGAACGGCGACGAGCTGAGGGTTCACGACGCTTCGCAGGCGGTGGTGCACACCGCCTGGTCGTTGGCGCAGGTGTTCGGGCTCGATGAAAAGCAAGTTCACGTCACCTCGCCTTACGTGGGGGGCGGCTTCGGCTCCAAGACCCTGTGGCAGCACCAGGTGCTCGCCGCCGCTGCCGCCAAGCTCGCCGGCCGGCCGGTCCGCATCGCCTTGTCGCGCGAAGGCGTGTACCGGATGGTCGGCGGGCGCAGCCTCACCGAACAGCGCGTGGCGATCGGCGCGGGGGACGACGGGCATTTCACCGCCATCGTCCATACCGGCGTGACGGCGATGACCCGGCACAACGCCATGCCGGAACCGTTCATCGTCGCGACCCGCAGCGCCTACGCGGCCGACACGTTCAAGCTCGACGTGGAGGTGGTGCACCTCGACATGCTCGCCAACACCTTCATGCGCGCGCCGGGCGAGGCCGTCGGCACCTTCGCGCTCGAATGCGCGATCGACGAACTGGCCGACCGGCTCGGCATGGACCCGATCGAGCTGCGCATCCGCAACGAGCCCGACAAGGATCCGACGCAAGGCACGCCCTTTTCCTCGCGTCACATCGTGGAAGCCTACCGGACGGGTGCCGAGCGGTTCGGCTGGCACAATCGCGCCGCCCCGGGCACGCGCCGCGAAGGCGAGTGGCTGGTGGGCATGGGATGCGCGACGGGGACCTACCCCTACTATCGCATGCCCGGCGGAGCGGCGCGGATCACGCTCACCCGGGACGGCCGCGCCACTGTGGCGGTCGCCGCGCACGAAATGGGCATGGGTACGGCGACCGTTCACACCCAGGTCGCCGCCGAACGGCTTGGCCTGGAACTCGACCAGGTGACGGTGGTCTACGGCGACTCGACCTTGCCAGGTGTGGTGCTGGCTGGCGGCTCGCAGCAGACCGCCTCGATGGGCGCCGCCGTGATCGCCGCCCAGCACGCGCTGGTGGGCGAACTCCTCAAGCTGGCCGGCAACGATTCGCCACTCGCCGGGCTGAAGCCCGCCGAGGTGGGCGGCCTCGATGGTGGCCTGTGCAAATTGGACGAACCGGAGCGCCGCGAAAGCTACGCCTCGATCCTTTCACGCGCTGGGCGCGACGAGGTGACGGCCGAGGCCGAAGCGCCGATGCCGCTCGAGTTGCAGCACTGGTCCATGCACTCCCACGGGGCGATGTTTTGCGAGGTGCGCGTCAACGCCGTCACTGGAGAAACGCGGGTCAGCCGCTTCCTGGGGTCGTTCGACTGCGGCCGCATCCTCAATCCCAAGACGGCAACCAGCCAGTTCCGTGGCGGCATCATCATGGGCCTGGGCCTCGCCCTGATGGAGGAAACGCAGTTCGACGAGCGCAAGGGGCGGGTCATGAACCCGAGCCTGGCCGAGTACCACCTGCCCGTGCACCTCGACGTACCGGCGATCGACGTGATCTGGACGGACATCCCCGATCCCCACACCCCGATGGGCGCCCACGGTATCGGCGAGATCGGCATCACGGGAACCGGCGCGGCGGTCGCCAACGCGGTCTACAACGCCACCGGCAAGCGCGTCCGCGACCTGCCACTGACGCTCGACAAGCTGTTGTGATGATCGGCTCGGCGCTGCGAGTCGCGTGAGGGCTCGCTCACGAAGGGATGCTGGCGGGGCACTCGCTCAAACGCGAGTTCGCTGCCACCGGCAGGGTCGGGATGTTGGGGTGGGCCATCAATCGTGGCCCGCGCGGCTCGACCAACCATCGACCCAACCGGTTCGGGGTCGCGCTGATCGAGGCGAGCCGACTGAACGGGGAGGGGGGCCAGGCTCGACCGTGGACCTTCCCTTTTATGGCGTGACCGGAGCTAGTCTGGCCGGTGGGTGCGGTACCATTGGGAAACGGTCAGATGCTTGGCGATCCAGGCTTGGGCCTGATCGAGGGTTTCAAAGATCGGATATTCGGGCCCGTTGACCTGGGTGAGGGTGAATTCAAGGAACCATCGCCCGCGCAACTCGACGTGCAACTCCGAAAGCCGGACCAGGACGGCGATCAACAGGCCGTTCGAGAACACCAGAAATCCGTCTCCCGCCTCCGTGGCGACCTTGACCGGCTGGAAAGCGAGGCTCATGCCGCTTCCAATGTTTTAAGGTGCAGATAGGCCGGGTCGAAACAAGCCTCCCGCTGCAACCCTGCCCAATTCAGGATGCGCAGGAATCGGCCCTCCGACGCGATCAGATTGCTTCGCCGCAGGTCCTGCAGCGTGCGATTGACGTGGACGGTCGAAAGCCCGGTCGCTTCGCCGATCTCGGCCTGGGTGAGCTGCAGGGTGAAACCGTCTTCCTCGGACAGCCACAAGGCCTTGAGCCGGGTGAACAACTCACAAATCAGGTGGGCGATCCGAGGCTGTGCCGATCGCGCTCCGACGTTGACAATCCATTCGCGAAGGATCGCAGCGTCGATCAGCGTATCGCGCCAGAACGCCACGCCGATGCCTGGACAATCGTCGGCAAGCGTCTTGAGGGTCTCGTGGGGAACAAACGCGACCTGGTTTGGAACAACGATCCCGATCGAGTGATCGGACCTGGTCAGGTACAAGTTCTGAAGGTCGAGGATGTCGCCCGGCAGGTGGAACGACAGGATCTGTCGAGAGCCGTTCGGTCGGAGCTTGTAGCGATGGATCGGGCCTTTGACCAGCAGGCAGCACTGATCCGGATCTTCTCCTTCCTGGACGATGCTCTGGTTGGGCAAGACGAGTTTCGTGCCGAACGACAAATCCTGAAGCGCCCTCCTGTCGTCCGGAGAAAGGTCGGCGATACTCTCGAGTTTACGGATAAGGCGGTCATGGGCCGTTGAAGGCGAACGCATTGATCGAGTCCGTCGCGACAGTAGCGAGGCGTTCCGGCTACTTCGGGCTAGAAAGTGGGGCCGTTTAGTTTTTAGCTTGCCCAACATCATTAACGCTTGTTAATTTTTGCACACGGGTTTGTGGTGCCACAGGGTTGCCCGTTGTTGGACGGCTGCTGCGACAGACTGCCTCCCGGCAGGCCTGCGCCGCTCTCACATGCCTGTAATGGGAAGTCCATGACCCGCTCTGGCGACCTCCCGTAGGCACGACATGGACAACGCTCGCCCGCTCGCAGGCGCCATCGTTTCGAAAAGGGCAGGGGCGACCTCGATCCAGCCATGTTCCCTAAAACCTTACGGGTCTCCCCAACGGGACTCTAACCCGTCGCGGTCAAGCTGCGTTTGATCGCAGGTCGCGGTCGTGAGGACATGACGTCCTCTGTTCGGAGAGCATGATGTTCGTAATCCAGCCTTTTCTTCCGATTCTGGTTCCCTCAATCCTGATCGTCGCGGTTGCATTCGTTTGGTCACGTTTCGAAAGGGCTGCAGAACACACGTCGTCGTAAGCATCAATCCAGCCCCATCCAATGGACCGTTCCTGAGAGGAGCAAGGAAGCGACGACCGGTGGCGCGACGGTTGTCAGGCTTCGCTGATCGAAAGATCGAAAATGGGACCACAGATCGGCGTCTTGAAGGGGACGCCGGAGAGCCGCCACCAACGCCGTCCGGTCGCAACACGCGAAGCGCGAGGTTGCGGATTGGCGATCCCGCCAAGGCGCCTATGGCCCTTCATTCCTCGATCAACAACGGATGTCTGCTCAGCTCGCGTCGTACGCCGATCCGACCTCACGTGATCGTGAAGGTGAACTGGTCCAGCCTTTGACCACCCTGTCTCGGCCCCGTCGGACAAGCGGGTCGTTGTCGACGGTTTCCTCGTGTTTTCCGCTACGGGCCAGTTTATCGGTGATCGCGGGATGATCCCGGGCGAGCGGTCGGGCCGCGCTCTGAAACAATCGCGATAGCTTGCCGAGATCGGGGCATCGACGCGGCCCCTCCATTCGAAGGCGGCGTGTCCGCCAAGGGCCTGTGGCCACTCGCCCATCCGGCATTCCAATCCGACAAGCAGCGACGCCGCGCACCATCGATATTGGCGCGACCCAGCCCGCAAGCCGCGTGGTCAACACGAGATCTGGATGTATGTCGCACGATCGATCGAGCGCTTGTTAAGACTTTGTTATCCAAAATCCTTTGTTCTATCGGTTGATCGAAACGGATTCTCCCGAGGCGCTGCGCGCATGAACGTATCTGGCTAATGAAAAACCGCCTCAGCTTCGTGGCATGGCTTCTCGCGACGCTCGCGATCGGAACATTGGCCAGCTTGCCTGTCGGGTTGGACGCGCAATTGCTGCTGTCGCTCGCCTGCATCCTGACAATGTGCGCGCTGTGGTTTGTCAAGCGGGAGGGCCTGCCGAAGCACATCTTCCTGGCGCTCGGAACCTTTGTGGCTCTCCGCTATGTTTATTGGCGAACCACCTCGACGCTTCCGCCCTTTGGAATGACGGCCGACTTTCTGTTCGGCGTACTCCTCTACGCGGCCGAAATGTACTGCTTCGGCGTGCTCGCGCTGAGCCTGTTCATTATCGCGGATCCGGTCGAGCCGCGCTTGGTTCCGCCCGTACCCGAAGGCGCGCTCCCCACCGTGGACGTCTTCGTGCCGTCCTACAACGAAGACGCGTCCCTGCTCGCCTCCACGCTCGCGGCCGCGAAATCCATGGATTACCCGGCCGGCAAGCTGAACATCTACCTGCTCGACGATGGGGGGACCGACGCCAAGGTCAACAACAAGGACGCGCGGATCGCGCTTCCGGCGCAAAGGCGCCGCGCCGCCCTCAAGGAATTGTGCTCGCGTCTCGAGGTCGGCTATCTCACCCGCGCCAGGAACGAGCATGCCAAGGCGGGCAACATGAATGCCGCCCTTGAGCACACCAGTGGCGAACTCATCGCCATCTTCGACGCGGATCACGCCCCGTTCCGCAGCTTCCTGCGGGAAACCGTCGGCTACTTCCACGAAGACCCGCGCCTGTTTCTTTGCCAAACGCCGCACGTCTTCCTCAATCCGGACCCGATCGAGAAGAACCTGCGCACCTTCAAGACGATGCCGTCCGAGAACGAGATGTTCTACGGGATGATCCAGCGCGGGTTGGACCGTTGGAACGCGTCCTTCTTCTGCGGCTCGGCGGC
>CALMOK010000203.1 GCA_937871825.1 uncultured Alphaproteobacteria bacterium | reverse complement strand
GGTTGATGCCGCGCGCCGCCAGAGCCCCGTTCAGCCCGATCTCGTCCGTCGTCAGTGATTTGATCTTCAGCACGTCCCGCGCGCCGTGGCCGGCCAGGATGTCGCCGACGACCGTGTTGGCCTCGGCCCCGTCGCGCGCCCAGTGAACGGTGCCGCCGGCCGCCGTCACGGACGCTTCCAGCGCCTGGAGGTGGGTGCCGAGGTGGCGCAGCGCGTCGCGCTTGATGGCGTAACCGGCCTCGCGCAGGGCTTCCCAATCCGACAACTCGGCGACGGCCATCCGGCGCTTGGCCCGGATGGTGCCGGTGGCCTTGCCGATATTGCGGCGGAGTTGGCTGTTCTTGAGCGCGTCGCGGGCCGCCTCCGGGAAGGCGCGCTCGACAACGATGCCGGGTCCCTCAACGCTCATGCGGCGACGCATCCTTCGGTGGAGGCCAGGATTTCGGCAAGGTGCAGCGTGCGCCGCCCCGAGCGCTCGCGCGACAATCCGCCGGCGATGTGCATCAGGCAGGAATTGTCGACCGCCGTGCAAACCTCGGCGTTCGTGCCCCGGATCGCGGCGAGCTTGTCGGTCAGCATGGCGATCGAGGTTTCGGCGTTCTTGACCGCGAAGGTGCCCCCGAACCCGCAGCATTCGTCCGCGCGGGGCAGTTCCACGAGGTCGATGCCCCGCACGCGGCCGAGGAGCCGCCAGGCCGCGTCCCCGAGGCCGAGCCCGCGCAGGGAATTGCAGGTGGAATGATAGGTTACGCGGTGGGGGTAGTAGGCCCCGACGTCCTCGACGCCGAGCCGTTTGACCAGAAACTCCGAGAATTCGTACGTCCGCGCCGCGAGCGCGTCGATGCGCCGGACGAGGTCCATCTCACCCGTGGCGGCCGCGAGGCGCGGATAGGCCGTCCGCACCGTGACGACGCAGGACGAGGCCGGGCAGACGATAACCTCGGCGCCTTCGAACACATCCGCGAAGCGGCGCATCAGCCCCGTGGCGGCGTCCGCGTAGCCGCTGTTGTTGTGCATCTGCCCGCAGCAGGTCTGCGCCATGGGGAAGTCGACCACGTGGCCGAGCCGCTCCAGCACCGAAACGACGGCTTGGCCCGTTTGCGGAAACAGGGTGTCGTTGAAGCAGGCAATGAACAAGGCTATCCGCAAGGATCACGCTCCAGCCGGGCAAGGCAAAAGCCCGACATGACCCGGTTCGACCCGTTCTGAGCGTCGCACCGTCGAGACCAACATCGCACAAGGCCGGCCCGCCCGGAAGCCCGCCGCTACGCGTCCCAACCTCGCAGGATCGTTCCCGTGTCCCAGAGCTCGACTTGCTCGCCGAGGCGGGGCAGGACATGCTCCAGCACGGCCTCGTGGGCGGCGCGGGACGAACTCGCCACCGCGTCGCGCGCCACCACCACCCGGTAGCCCGCGTCAACCGCGTCGAGGACGCTTGCCAGAACGCACACGTCCGTCTCGACGCCCGAGACCATCAGCGTGTCGGCGCCCGTTTCTTCGAGGCGCGCCGCGAAGGCCGGTGACCCGAACACCGAATAGGTGTCCTTGTCGATCAGGCTCGACGGTTCGGCCAGCGCCGCCAGGGGCGCCACAAGATCGAGCAGGCCGGGATCGAGCCGCTCGCCTGTCACGGACCGCCAGCGGCGGTAATAGGTTCGCCAGCGTCCCCTAGCCGCCTCGGGGCTGGACGGGGGCGGAAGCGGGCGAACAGCGTCCGTTCGCGGCGAGCTTCGCAGAGGGCCACCACGTTGGGCAAGATGCCGGCGAGGTCGGGCGTGTGCCAGTCCGTGTTCTCGGCGAACAGCCGCTGCATGTCGACGACGCAGTGCCAGGTTCGGTTGGAGAGAGGTTCGGGGATGGTCATGGTGGTCCTGGGCGGCTTCGGTCGCGGGCCTCACCCATTGGGGTAGGACCTGATGGTTTCGCGGACGAGCCGCGATCCTGTTCGATGGGAAACGGTCGGCGCGCCGATGCGCGGCCGGCTTCGTCCGAACCGGCCTTCACCAGGGAACCGTATTCCCGTTGCGGTCAAGATAGCGCAGACCGGGCCTACCCTGTTGCGCGATGAGCACGTCGACGACGTGCGGGACGCTATCCTCGATACCAAGCGGCGCCGCTGGCCCGCCCAACTCGGTGCGGACCCACCCGGGCGCCATCAGTACCATGGCGCGCTGGCCGCCGGCGTGGCGGGCGGCGTAGCTTCGCATGTACTGGTTCAGCGCCGCCTTGCTGCCGCGGTAAACCTCGTGCCCGCCGTTCGTGTTGTTGCCGATGCTGCCCTGCCCCGACGACATGACGCCGATGGTGCCATCGGCATGGACCAGGTCCTGCAAGCCCTCGACGGCGCGCATGACGCTGAGCGCGTTGGTGACCATGACGCGGATGAACTCCTCCGTCGACGTTTCGGCGATCGTTTCGTCCTGGCGATGGTTGGCGGTGCCGGCATTCACGAACAAGATGTCGACGCGGCGGTCGGAAAGACGTTCGCGCAAAGCCGCGATCTGACCCGGTTCGGTGATGTCGAGGTGTTCAACCGTGACGCGGCCCTCATGGTCGTTCGCCAAATCATGCAGCCTGGTCCTTGCGTCACCGCGAACCGTGCCGACGACGTTCCAATCCTTTTCCAAAAACGAGGCGGCCATCGCCTCTCCGAGGCCGCGCGACGCTCCGACGAGCAGGATGGTCTTGGGTTCGTTCGTGGCAGAGGTCATGGTCGATCGCCTTTCAAGGTGGCTTCGACCTTGATGTAGGCCTGCCCGAAACCTTCACCAGACGCACAGGATGCAACGGATGATTGCACCTGACGCTATGCGTCGGGCAGGCCGCGCGATATGTTCCGGACGTGCAAGGCATCGATTTGAACCTGCTGGTCGCCCTCGATGTGCTGCTTTCGGAGCGCAGCGTCACGGGTGCGGCCCGGCGTCTCGGCTTGAGCGCCTCCGCGATGAGCCGCACGCTGGCGCGGTTACGGGCCGTGACGGGCGACCCCTTGCTGGTGCAAGCGGGGCGTTCCCTTGTCGCCACGCCCTACGCCGAGGATTTAAGTGGCCGCGTCCACGGGCTCGCGCGCGACGCGCAGGCTGTTCTCAGGCCGGCAGCCGCCCGGCTTGATCTGGCGGCGCTGGACCGAACCTTCACCATCCGCACCAACGAGGGATTCTTGGCGGTGTTCTCCGCCTCCCTGGTGGCGGCCGTGACCGAGGCGGCGCCCCGCGTGCGCCTGCGCTTCGCGCCCAAGCCCGACAAAGACGCTCGTCCGCTGCGGGAAGGAAGCATCGACCTCGAGATCGGCGTGCCCGGCGCGTCCGCGCCGGAGGTGCGGACCAAGTTCATCCTGCGCGACGATTTCATCGGCGTGGCGCGTGTTGGCCATCCCTTGCTAACCCATCAAGTGACGCCCGAACGCTATGCGGCGTGCGGGCACGTCGTGGCCTCACGCAAGGGCGCCTCCAAAGGGCCGGTGGACGATGCCCTGACGAAGCTCGGGCTTTGGCGAGGCGTCGTCGCCATCGTGCCCGGATTCTTCGACGCGATGCGCATCGCGCGCCGATCGGACTTGATCGCGTCCGTGCCGCGTTCCTGTTTCGGCGGTGATGACGCCCTCACGGCTGGCCTTCGCGCCTTTGAGCTTCCCGTTCGCACGCCGGAGATCGTGGTTTCAGCGATGTGGCATCCGCGCGTCGACGCCGACCCCGCCCATCGCTGGCTGCGCGACAAGGTCGTCGACGTGTGCCGCGCAGCAGCGCCACCGCGACAGGCAAGCCCGGCGGCGGGAACGGCCGGTTCGGCTTAGCCCGCGCCTTGGCCGATCCGCCGGCCCGGCTTAGGGCTTCATGGCCCGGATGGCGGACAGGACGGCCGGTCGTATCGCGACCGGAGCGGCGGCGCATATCGCCTCGACCAGCGCGGCGCCTTCGGCCTCGCCTGTCGCCAGCAACTCCCGAAAAGACCGAATGCGTGACATGGACCAGAGCACGGTCGCCAGCACCGATGCCGGGGAGCGATCGATCAGCGTCTTGGACCTGGGATAGACCGGATAGCCAAGTTGCTTGATCAGCTCGAAACTGGCCTGAACACCGCGCGCAAGAGCGAGCGCCTCCGACCACGACGCGCCACCTCCGCGCCGCATGCCGGCAACCGACACACTCTCGAACGCGACGCAGAGCGGGGCGTGGGAGCGAAGCCAGTGCGGCATGTCGGGCTCGACCCTGGCGGGCAGGCCGGCGGCGTTGAACAGGTCGACCCAGCGTTGCTCGCTCATGAGCGTCTTTTGGCCACCCGCACCGATAACGGCCTTGAGCCTACCCTCGGGGTTCAGCGTGGCCTGGACGAAGTTCATGCCAAAGGCGCAGCGCTCGAGGCCGACCGCGTCCCGCAGGCGCTCCGGATCAAAGGTGTTGAACATGAACTGGATGCATGCGGCCGCGCTGCGCCCCAGCGCCGGAAGCACCGCGTCCACCTGGTGGGCCAGAAGCGTGACGATCACGAGGTCATAGGGGATCCGCTCGTCAAGCGCGTCGGTCACGCGAACGCTTGCCCGCTGGCCTTTGACGTCGACGATCGCTTCGTCGCGCCGAAGCTGCTCCAGCCGAGCCGAGCCCGGTCTCGCCACGGCGGTGACGTCGTGACCGGCGACGCGGGCCAGTTGAAAGGCGAACGTGCTGCCGATGCTTCCAACGCCGATCACGGCGATCCGGAGGGGTGGGGAGGTCGCGGGCGTCGACATGCTTCCCATCGTAAGCCTCTTGCGGGGTGGAGGAAAGCGTGCCGACCGGACCGCTTCCCGCCCGGCCCGACCATCGGCGGTGCGGTCCGGGAGCGCGATCCACGATTGATGTTGGGCGAAGACCGGCCTAAGCCTAGCCGTCGGCAATGTGGATGGCGGCGACCCGGACGGGGCCGGTCGAGGGAGCGGAACAATGGCACGGGTTGATCGCCGGCAGTTCACGCGGCTGGGCGCAGCGGCCCTGGCGGCGGGCGTCACCGGATCATGGACGCCCTCGGCGCGCGCGGCGGCCAAGACCATCACGGTGCTCAACTGGCAGGGCTACGGCACCGACGAGGCGTTCGGCCTGAAGGCCTTCACCGAGGCGACCGGCACGGCGGTGAAGCACGATTATTATAATTCCGAACCCGAGATGCTGACCAAGCTCCGGACCAACCCGGGCGTTTACGACGTGGTGCTGGTCAATTCGGCGCGGGACAGCCAGGCCCAGGCCGAGAACCTGATCGACCCCGTCGACCTGGCGGGCGTGCCGAACGCCGCCGGCCTCGCCCCGAGCTTCAAGACCCATCCCAACATCACGATCGACGGCAAGACCTACGGGGTGCCGTGGGTCTGGGGCATGAACGCCCTGGCGGTCCGGCGCGGCAAGGTGTCGGGCGTCGACAGCTACGCGGCCTTGGCGGATCCGGCCTACAAGGGCCGGGTCGCCTTGTTCGACGACGCCGTGACGGAGATCGCCGTGGCGGCGCTGCTGACCGGGCAATCCATCAACGACCCTTCCGACATGAAGGCGATCGGCGACAAGCTGAAATCCTTCAAGGACGACGTGAAGCTGACGTGGTCGAGCGAGGACGAGTGGAACAAGGCCTTTGCCGGGGGGGCGTTCGACGTTTCGGTCTTCTGGTCGGGCGCGGTGGCCCGCGCCATCCACCTGCACGACCAGCCGGTCGAGTTCGTGATCCCCAAGGAAGGCGCCATCGGCTGGCTCGACAATCTTTGCATCCCGGCTTCCAGCACCAACAAGGAAGCGGGCCTCGCCTTCATCAACACGATGATCGACCCGAAATTCTACGTCCAATGGGCGACGGGATCGGGCGCCCCGGCCTCGGCCAACAACGCCGCCATGGACATGCTGCCCGCCGACGACCTCAACCGGCGGATCCACAAGCCCGAATATCTGTCGAAACTGCAGTTCATGGGCGCCCTGCCGGACGAGCGCCGACAGGCCTTCAACGACCTGTGGGAAGAGGTGAAGGCTTTCTACGCCCATTGAGGTTGGTGCCGCGCCGAACCGGGAGGCGGGAATGATGACGGCGGCCCCGATGTCCCGCCCCGATCGACGCCGGGCCTTGGGCACCGCGGCCCTCCTTTTGCCGGCCTATGGCTGGCTGCTCGTCACCGTCTTCCTGCCGCTGGGCGCCATGGTGGTGTTCAGCTTCCTGAAGACCACGCCGATCGGCGGCAGCAAGCCGCTGGTTTTCACCACCCACAATTATCTCGCCTTCATCGAGCGGCCCTACCTCGTCGACGTGGCCTGGACGTCGCTGCGCCTGGGCTTCTGGACGACGCTGCTCTGCGCCCTGATCGGCCTGCCGGCCGCCCTGGCGCTCGCCCGCGCGACGCGGGGGCGTTTCCGGCAGGTGCTGTTCCTGCTCACCGTTCTGCCGTTCTGGACCAACGGCTTGGTTCGGACCTTTTCCTGGACCATGCTGCTGCGGGAGGGCGGCATCCTCGACGACGCGCTCCACCTCGTCTGGCCGTCGGCCGGCTCGATCGGGCTGCTCTACACCTTTCCCGCGATCGTGATCGGTCTCGTCCACGCCTACCTGCCCTACATGATCCTGACCTGCTACCTCGCGGTCTCGTCCATCGAGGACGGGTTGATTGATGCGGCGCGCAGCCTCGGGGCGCGGGGCCCGGCGGTTTTCCTGACCGTGATCCTGCCGCTCGCCCTGCCGGGGCTGGTGTCGGGCGCCATCCTGATCTTCGTGCCGGTCATCGGCAGCTTCATGGAGCCGCGCATCCTCGGCGGACGCATCGGCGTCACCATGGGCACGGTGATCGAGGACCAGTTCACCCAGGCCTACAACTGGCCGCTCGGGGCGGCGCTGTCCTTCACCATGCTGGGCGTCGTGCTGGTCATCTTCGCGCTTTTCTCGAGCGTGCTGCGCGGCCGCCTGATGCCGGCCGCCGCGTGACCCTCGCGGGCCGAATTCTCCTGGGGCTGGTGCTCCTGTTCCTTTACGCGCCCATCGCCGTGATGGTGCTGATGGCCTTCAACGCGTCCGAGCTCTATTCCCTGCCGATGGTGCCGACGCTGCACTGGTTCGAGGCCCTCGCCGGCAACGACAAGCTGCTGGCGGCGAGCCGCAACAGCGTGGCGATCGCCCTTGCAACGGCCGTTCTCGCCACCACCCTTGGCACCATGGCGGCGCTGGCCCTGTCGCGCCAGGCGTTCTGGGGCCGGTCGCTGCTGCAACTGCTGCTGCTGCCGCCCATCGCCATCCCGTGGCTGATCACCGGCACCGCCATGCTGGTCTTCTTCTTTTGGACCGGCATCGGGCGCGGGCTGCACGCCATGATCCTCGGCCACGTGGCCCTGGCGATCCCCTACGTGGTCCTGGTGGTGGGGACGGGGCTGCGGAGCCTGCGGGCCGACCTCGAGGAAGCCGCCGTCAGCCTCGGGTCGACGCCGATCCACGCCTTTTTCGCCATCACGCTGCCGCTGCTCGCCCCCAGCCTCATCGCGGCGGCGCTGTTCGCCTTCGCGGTCTCGCTCGACCAGTTCGTGGTCTCCTACTTCCTGGCCACCCCCGGCATGTCCACCTTGCCGGTCGAGATCTATTCATCCATCCGCAAGGGGTTCACGCCGGAGATCAACGCCATCTCGACCCTCCTGCTCGCCGCCTCGGTCGGGCTGTTCGTCGTATCCGCCATCCTCACCCGCATGGGAGGCGAGCCTGAGCGGCGTTGAAGTCCGGGCGATCTCGAAAGTTTTCGGGGCGCAACGCGTGCTGGACGGCGTCGACGCCCGTTTCGAGGCGGGCCGGCTCACCAGCCTGCTCGGGCCGTCGGGGTCCGGCAAGACGACGCTGCTGCGCGTGATCGGCGGCTTCGTGCCGCCGGACGCCGGGCGGGTGCTGATCGGGAGCGCCGACGTCACCGACGTGGCGCTGTGGAAGCGCAACATCGGCATGGTGTTCCAGTCCTACGCGCTGTTCCCCCACATGAGCGTGGCGCAGAACGTGGCCTATGGCCTGCGCCGGCGAGGCCTGCGCGGCGCGGCGGTGCGCGCCGAGGTCGCCCGTGCGCTCGAACTCGTGCAACTGACCGGCTTCGACGCGCGGCGGCCCAAGCAGTTGTCGGGCGGCCAGCAGCAGCGGGTGGCCCTTGCCCGCGCCGTGGTGACCAAACCCCGCGTCCTGCTGCTCGACGAGCCCTTGTCGGCGCTCGACCGGCGCTTGCGGCAGGAGATGCAGATCGAGTTGCGTCGCATCCAGCGCGAAAGCGGGTTGACCACGGTTTTCGTCACCCACGACCAGGAGGAGGCGCTCGCATTGTCCGACCGCGTCGCCATCCTCGACAAGGGGCGCATCCTGCAGGAAGGGGCGCCCGCCGACATCTACGAGCATCCCAAGACCGTGTTCGCGGCGCGTTTCCTCGGCGACGTCAACCTGTTCACCGGCCCCGTTACCGCCGGCGGCGTCGAGGCGGCGGGCGCGCTGATCCGCACCACCACGCCGATGCCCCCGCGCGGCACGACGGCGACGCTCGCAGTGCGGCCCGAAAAGATCGACCTCGTGCCGCCCGGCGCGCCGGTGCCCCCCGGCAACAACATCGAGGCCGTGCTCATGGAGGTCGTCTACGCCGGCGCGATGTCGACCTTTCTCCTGAGCGCGCCGGGCGGCATCCCCCTCAAGGTGTTCAGCCAGAACCGGACGGCGACCCACCCAGAGCCGGGAACGCGCCTCCGCCTCGCCTGGTCGCCCGAGCAGACCATGCTGCTTGAGGCTTGACGGCCCGCGACTTTCCCCCTGATCGGTCATCCATCCCGAGGTCGTCCCATGTTGCGCCATGCCACCGTGCCACCCGATCGCGCCTGGTTCACCTGGTCGAGCCGCCCGGCCGAGATGGTGTTCCTGCCGCTCGGGCTGCGGCTGACGCCCGTCGCCTTTGCGGGCAGCACGGGCCGGGCCACGCTGTTCCCGCCCGGCCCGAACGTCCGCTTCGGCCGCCACCACCTCGATGCCCGCGCCGTCGAACTGTCCCTCGGCCACGCCGGAACGGTTCTCGAATGGCGCTACCGCAAGCCCGATCCCTTCGTGATCACCGGTGGATGGAGCGCGCCGACGCTGGGCGAATGGGGCTTGCGGTTCTGGGTCAACCTTTGCGTCTCGGCCGAGGACGGCAGTCCCGTGCGCTTCCATCCCGACACCGGGGCGGCGGTGGTCAAGGTCGGCACCCGCTTCGCCGCCGTGGTCTGCGCCGAGGCGCCCGTCCAGGTGACTGGGCATGCCGACGCCGAGGCGCTGGCGGCCGACTACGAGGCGAACGGCTATTTCCATCTCGGCTCCCGCGCCACCGAGGCGCCCGCCCTGGCGCTGCGCTTCAACCTCGAAATGACGCGGACGGGCCGTTTCGCGGCCGCCGTGGCCGACAGCGAGGTCTTGGCGGTGAGCAAGGCCCGGGCGGCGCTTTCCTCCACCAGTGCTTCCGTCCTGGATGGCGACATCCCGCCCCTCCACACCGGCCGTTTCGGCGGCGCCCTTGACGCCGTCCGCGACGTGATCGCCTGGAATACCGTGTGGGATGGGGTGAATGCCCGGCCCTACACCTCGATCAGCCGGAACTGGAACCAGGCCAAGTTCGGCGGCTTCGGCGTCTGGCTCAACGACCAGCATTACGCCGCGTTGATGACGGCCCTGCTCGACCACGAGGTCGGCCGCGAGAACCTCGCCGTCACCCTGGCGAGCGCCACGCCGCAGGGCAATTTCGCCTGCCTGCTCACCGCCAACGACGCCTGGGTGGACCGCACGCAATTGCCGGTCGCCTCCTTCCTGGTCTGGCTCATCTTTCTGCGCAGCGGCTCGCTTCCCGTGCTGCGGCAGAGCATCGACAGCCTGTCGCGCAACCACGCCTGGTGGTGGGCCAACCGCGACCCGCACGGGCGCGGCCTCGTGTCCTACGGCACGTCGGACGTCGGCGAGGGACTCTACAAGGGGACCTCGTTCGGCGCCCGCAACGAGTCCAGCATGGATAATTCCCCCATCCACGACGAGGCCCGCTACGATCCCGCCACCCGCACGCTCGACTGCATGGACGTCGGCCTGAACAGCCTGCTGGCGCTCGACGCCGAAATGCTGGCGCTGATCACCGCCGCGCTTGGCCGCACCACGGAGGCCGACGCGCACGCGCGCCAAGCCGATGAGCTGCGGGCGCGCATCCGCACCGAATTGTGGGACGAAAGCCGGGGCATCTTCGCCAACCAGCTGTCCGCAGCCTCGGGCCGACGAGCTTCTATCCCCTGGTGGCCGGCGTTCCCACGCCCTATCAGGCGGACCACCTCCTCGCCCACCTCGCCGATCCCGCCACCTTCGGGGGCGACGTCGTCATCCCGAGCGTGACGCGCGACGACCCCGCCTTCACCGACAACACCTATTGGCGCGGTCGTGTCTGGCCACCGCTGAACTATTGGGTTTGGCAGGGGCTGCGGCGGGCCGGGCGGCACGGG
>CALMOK010000202.1 GCA_937871825.1 uncultured Alphaproteobacteria bacterium | reverse complement strand
GGGGCACGATGTGGGACCGGTTGGCCATGACCGGCAGCCCAGCCCTGGCCAAGGCCGCCTTCGTGCGGGCGACTTGGCGTTGATGTCGTGCCCGCTCGCCTTCCGAAACCTTGAGGTGGCGCACCGCCGCCGTCGCGGCACTCGCGACCGCGGGAGGCAAGGCCGTCGTGAAGATGAACGAGGGCGCGTAACTCCGGATCGCGTCGACCACCGCCATATCCGCCGCCACATAGCCGCCGAGCGTGCCGTAGCCCTTGGCCAGCGTCCCCTCGATGATGTCCACCTCGCCCATCACTCCGTCGCGTTCGGCGATGCCGCCCCCGCGCGCGCCGTAAAGGCCAACCGCATGCACCTCGTCGAGGTAGGTCACGGCATTGTAGCGCCGCGCCAGGGCGGTGATCTGGGCGATGGGCGCGATGTCGCCGTCCATCGAATAAAGGCTTTCGAACACGATCAGCTTGGGACGCTCGAGCGGCGCTTCGCCGAGCAGGCGTTCGAGATGCGCCATGTCGTTGTGGCGGAAGATCACCTTGTCGCGGCCCGAACGCCGGATGCCCTCGATCATCGAATTGTGGTTGTAGGCGTCCGACACGATCAGGCAGTCGGGCAGGATCTGCGCCACGGTCGACAGGGCGGCGAGGTTGGAGATCCACCCCGAGGTGAAAACGAGCGCGGCATCCTTGGCGTGTAGGTCGGAAAGTTCGTTTTCGAGTTCCACGACCGGATGGCTGTTGCCCGAAATGTTGCGCGTGCCGCCCGCACCGACGCCGAAGCGGGCCGCCGCACCCTGCAGGGCTTCGATCACGGCAGGATGGCGTCCCATGCCGAGGTAGTCGTTCGAGCACCACACCACGACCGGGCGTCGCACGTCGCCGACCAGGAGGTCCGCCTCGGGAGTGCGTGTCACGTCGCGAGCCAGATCGGCAAAGACCCGATAACGACTTTCCGAACGAAGCCGGTTCAGAGCTTCCTCGAAGTGATGCCCATGACGCATGGATTGACCTTGCCGAATGGCCCTGCGTGACGTGTAAGCCGGGCGCCCCGCCCCATCCCGCCAAACTCTACGACCTAGATATGTTCTAATGAGGTGTTTACGACGCCCATATTGTCTCACGCAAGGATGACCATCGGATCAACGGGCGATGGTCCGCCGTGCCTGCGCGTGTTTCGATTGCCGGTCGGCCAGGAACCTTTATAGCCTTGCCGGAAACCAAAGGATGCCGGGAGCCACATGCGTTTCCTTATCACGGGCACGGCCGGATTCATCGGGTACCACCTCGCCCAAGCCCTGCTTGGCGCCGGGCACGACGTGATTGGCCTCGACGGGTTCACGGCCTATTACGACACCGCCCTGAAGGCTGCCCGCTCGGCCCGCTTGGCCCGTCATCCCGGTTACGTCGAGCATCGGATCCTTATCGAGGAGCCGCAAGCCCTCGACCGTGTGTGGGGCGACGATCCCGTGGACGTGGTGGTTCACCTCGCCGCCCAGGCCGGGGTGCGCTACAGCCTCGACAATCCACGTGCCTATCTGGCGGCGAACATCACCGGAACGTTCAACCTTCTCGAGGCGATCCGCACGCGTCCGGTCCGCCACTTCCTGCTGGCGTCCACGAGTTCCGTTTACGGGTGCAATGCCTCGGTGCCGTTCCGGGAAATCGACGGAGCCGACCACCCGCTGACTTTTTACGCCGCGACCAAGCGCTCGACGGAGTTGATGGCCCATTCCTATGCCCACCTGTGGGGCATACCAACGACGGCGCTGCGGTTCTTCACCGTCTACGGCCCGTGGGGCCGGCCCGACATGGCGCCCTACAGGTTCGTCGACGCCATCGCGACCGGCAAGCCGATCCAGATCTACAACCATGGCCGACTGGCGCGGGACTTCACCTATGTGGCCGACGCCGTCGAGGCGGTGTCCCGGCTGATTGACCGCCCGCCCGCGCCGCCGGCCCAGCGGGCCGTAACCACCCCGATCGAAGGCGATAGCCTGTCGCCCGTGGCGGCTTATCGGGTGGTCAACATCGGGGGGGGAGCGCCGACCGACCTGCTGCGCTTCATAGCCCTGCTGGAGGAAGCTGTCGGCCGCCCGGCGGAACGGCACTACGTGGACATGCAGCCGGGGGACGTGCCGCGCACGTTTGCCGACGTGGCCCTGCTCGAAGCCCTGACGGGTTACAAGCCTTCGACGCCCCTCGCCGACGGCGTCGCCGCCCTGGTGGACTGGTACCGAACCGAGTGGCCGGGCTGACATGCCGACCGCGTCACCCCCGTGGGAAGGACATTGAATGCCGACCGATCTCGATATCGCGCGTCAGAAACCAATGCGGCCCATCGCTGACGTGGCGGCCGATCTCGGGATTCCCGATGAGGCGCTGCATCCCTATGGGCGGCATATCGCCAAGCTCGACGCCGGGTTCGTCGGCGGGTTGAGCCCGCGACCCCAGGCCAAGCTGATCCTCGTCACCGCTATCAGCCCGACGCCCGCCGGCGAGGGAAAGACCACCACGACCATCGGCCTCGGCGACGGCCTCAACCGCATCGGCCGGCGGGCCGTGATCTGCCTCCGCGAGCCGTCCCTCGGACCCTGTTTCGGTCAAAAGGGCGGCGCCACCGGAGGTGGTCGCGCGCAGGTCGTGCCCATGGAGAAGATCAACCTGCATTTCACGGGTGATTTCCATGCCATCACCAGCGCCCATAACCTGCTGTCCGCCATGCTGGACAACCACGTGTACTGGGGCAACCAACTCGGCATTGACCTGCGACGGGTGACGTGGCGGCGCGCCGTCGACATGAACGACCGCGCGCTGCGGGCCGTCGTGTCCTCGCTCGGGGGCGCCCCGAACGGGTTCCCGCGCGAAGACGGTTTCGACATCACGGTCGCCTCCGAGGTAATGGCCATCTTCTGCCTCGCCGACGACCTGGCCGACCTCGAACGACGCCTTGGCCGCATCATCGTGGCGGCGACGCGGGACGGGCACCCCGTGACGGCCGGCGACCTCGGGGTGGCGGGCGCCATGGCGGTGTTGTTGAAGGACGCCCTGCAGCCCAACCTCGCGCAGACCATCGAAGGCAGCCCGGCCCTCATCCACGGTGGCCCCTTCGCCAACATCGCCCATGGCTGCAACTCGGTGGTAGCCACGCGCGCCGGACTTGCCCTCGCCGACTACGTGGTGACGGAGGCGGGGTTCGGGGCCGATCTCGGGGCCGAGAAGTTCTTCAACATCAAATGTCGCTCGGCTGGCCTGCAACCGGCCGCCGTCGTGATCGTGGCAACGGTTCGCGCGCTCAAGATGCACGGTGGTGTCGCCAAGGACAGGCTGGACGTCGACAACACGGCGGCCGTCGAGAGCGGCTTCGTCAACCTTGAACGGCATGTCGAAAACCTCCGCGCCTTTGGCTTTGATCCGCTCATCGCCATCAATCACTTTCAGGGGGATAGCGAAGCCGAACATGCGACCCTGGAGCGGCTTTGTGGCGAGCGTCTCAACGCCAACGCCATCACATGCAGGCATTGGGCGGAGGGGTCGGCGGGGATCGAGGACCTGGCCCGCGCCGTGGCGGCCCGTGCGGACACCGGCGGTGAGCGGCTTCGACCGTCCTATCCGGACAACATGCCGCTTGTCGAGAAGCTCCGCACCATCGCGCGGTCGATTTATCGCGCGCGCGACGTCGCGCTTTCTCCAACCGCAACGAAGCAGGCTCGCGCGTTGGAAGGGTCGGACCACAGAGGTTTACCGGTCTGCGTGGCCAAGACACCCTATTCCTTCGCGGCTGATCCGGTTGCCCTGGGAGCCCCGTCCGATCACCTGATTCCGATCGAAAACCTGAACCTCATGGCGGGCGCGGGTTTCATCGTCGCCCGATCGGGCGACGTTCGCACCATGCCGGGATTGCCACGCCATCCGGCGGCGCTCGACATCAGAATGGTCGACAGTGTGGTGGAAGGCCTGTTCTGATCTGGCTAATAAAAAGGGCTGGCACATGGCCAGCCCTTCAACTTATCGACGATTGATGGATCGATGATCAGCTACGCGGCGCCGGAGCAGGACGCAGCGGGCTGGTGATGGCCGACACCGCGCCGGTGATCGGGAAAGCCAGCAGGGTGAAGGGCGTCACCGACCGGTCACGGCCGCCATTGTCGATCTGGTAGATCGGGCCGGACATGTCGACCGGCACTTCCTGGGCGTAACCAGCGTCAAGCGTCGTGGTAACGGCGCCCGTCCCGGCATAGCGGGCCTTGATGGGGAGCGGGGGAGCGGCATCGTTGGAAATGCCAACCTGGCCACCAAGCAGGCCGGAGAACGGCGCGGTCGCCAGGGTCGTCGCGCCACCAAGCGCACCGCCGATGACCGAACCACCGAAGCCCACCGGGCCGCCGACAGCCGCGACGCCGTTGAACGGCGAGGCTACGGCAGCACCGAGTCCATTGACCGATTCAGCAGCCGTCTGGGCCGGAGCAGCGACGACGCCGCGGCGACCGCCAACCGTCAACGGACGATAGCCGTTATGCTTGATGTTGGTGCGCGCTGCCTGGCCGTGAATGCGGGCCTGGCCGCTGGCCTCGCCATCCATCGTCTGCGCATAGGACACGGCCGTACCGGACAAGAACGCGAAAGCGACAGAAGCCAGAAGTACGTTAGAAGTCCTCATGATTTTCCCCTTGATTGAATGGATCGGTTGGAGGCAGGCTTGATCTCACCAGACGGACCTGCCACAGGACGTGAGCCGTCCAGCTTAAACTTGCCTGTCAAGCTGACGCTTACCTACCTACTCAACGCGCGCAAAGAGGAAAAGTTCAGCGCCTCGTTTTTTGGTGAACAAGGCGCTTTAAGGGTCACACCGGGATGTCTTCATTCCACCACGACACCCCGCAACCGGCCCCGACGGTCGCCCTTGCAGGAGCAGCCTCCTCCTACGAGAGCCTCCGCGCGCAACTCGCATGTTTTTCGCGATGTTCGGCAACTCTGGCCCAATTGACCCGCATCGCTTTCATCAACTGGCAGTCCCGCCACATCGGCGTCCGGACCAATCCCGTCGGATGTGGCGCCAACTCCTGGCCGGTAAAAAGTCGTGCCGAACGAAGAACCCGGTCCTATTCCGTCGAAATTGCTCCCATACCCGTAGGGTGCGTCATACCCATCGTCGTAGTAGCCGGAGCTTCCCAGGCCATAGCCCAGACCCAGTCCTCCAAGAGCGGCAAACCCGACACCCCGACCATACCGATAGCCCCGATGACCGTTAT
>CALMOK010000201.1:9460-18941 GCA_937871825.1 uncultured Alphaproteobacteria bacterium | reverse complement strand
GTCGGTGACAAAGGCCCGGGCGCCGCCGGGCGGGGCGCGCTCGGCCGCGACGGCAAACCAGCCCAGCGCGCGCGGCGACAGCACGGCGCCCTCCGCCAGCAGCACGATCCAGCCGGTCTCGACCCCGCGCGCGGCGCGCCACTCGGCGACCGCCGGCTCGTCGGTCGGGTCGGCGTCCAGCCATCGCACCGATGCGTCGCCGGGCGGGACGATGGTCTCGACAAGGCGGCGGCGCCCCGGGTCGCGGCCGACGGCCAGCAGGATCCGGCGCCCGTGCGACCCGTCGCGGAACGCCGCGACCTGCGCCCGCAGCACCGCCAACGGCTCGCGGTCGGCGAGCAGAACAACCGTGAGAGGGAGATCGGAAGCGGGCGAAGGCGGGCAATCGAACCCGTCGCGGAACGCCCCGTACAAGTCGAGGGGGAAGGCCGCCAGGGCCAGGGGGTCGGGCAGGCTCGCCGCCATGGCGTCGATGGCGGCGCGCATGGCGGCCAGTTGCCGGCTCACGCCCATCAGGGCTTCCACCCCGCCGGCGCGGAAATGCACATCGAAGCGCCTTTCCTGTTGCCAGGAGGACCCCACCTCGGCGAGTTCCTCGGCCGCCGCCCACGAGTTCGGATTGAGCGCTGCGGCACGGCGGTATTGCACCAGGGCTTCGTCGCGGTGACCCATCAGCTTGAGGACGTGGCCGAGTTGGATGCACACGTCGTCGTCGTCCGGGTCGGTTTTCTGGGCGTCCCGGTAAAGGGTTTCGGCATCGCGCAGCCGGCCGGTGTCCTTCAGCATGTTGCCGAGCTGGACCTTGACGTCGTTGCGGTCGGGGGCCATCGCCAGGGCCTTGGCATAGGTGTCGGCCGCCGCGAGAGCGTCGCCGGCGTCGCGCAGGCGGTCGGCGGATTTCAGCAGGGCCTCGACCCCGAGATAGCCCGTCGTCGGCGCCGGGGAAGGAACCGGTTTCCGCGTGAACCACATCAAAACAACCCCGCCTCCGCTTGGGGCGCCGCCGCACCCCGTGTTTGGGGACCAAGCGCGACCGACCGACGGCCCCGCTCTAACTCAACCACCCGAAAAACGGAATTGCGCGTGGCGAGGACGGGGACGACGGCAGGGATGTCGACCACGACCCCGCGCGCCCGGGCGACCACCCGGCTTTGCACAAACCGCGCAGACGGAGTTTTAAGGCGCATGATCTATGCAGATTCCATGACGGGCGGCATGCGGCACAGGCACCAACGCAATTCCCCGCGGCGCGCGCGGGCAAACCGTGCCTGGACGGTTGATGCCCGGACCCTCGATTCATGAAGGTCGTCGTTCCGTTCCTGTGCAACACCCTGATGAACTTCGTCGTCGGGCTGCTGCTGGCGAAGTTTCTGGGGCCTGCCGAATATGGCCGCTTCGCCCTGACGCTGGCGGTCGCGATGGCGATCCAGACCCTGTGCTTCGACTGGCTCCGCCTCGCCGCAATCCGCTTCTATTCGGAGCGCACCCGCACGGACGAGCCGCACGTGCGGGCCACGCTCGACGCGAGTTTCGCGATCCTGATCGCCGCCGTGTGCGGAACCGTGATCCTGCTTCTTTTATCGAGCTTCGACGTCCGGCTTCCGAAAGGGCTGGTGGGCCTCGCCGTCGCGGTTTCGGTCGCCAACGGCCTGTTCGACTACCACACCGCGCTGGTCCGGGCACGCTTCCAGGACCAGGTCTACGCCCGGCTGGTCATCGCCAAGAACGTGCTATCGCTGCTGCTGACCGTGGGTGGCGCGCTCCTGTTCGGGTCCGCCGAGATGGCCGTGGCGGGCCTTTGCCTCAGCATGACGGGATCGCTGCTGCTCGGGCGGCGCGACCTCACCGACCGGGACGCGTCGAGCCGGCTCGCCCATCGCGCCCTGGTCAGGACCATGCTGGGCTACGCCTTTCCGGTGGTGCTGGCCAACATGCTCTACCAGATCATTCCACTGACCGACCGGGCGATGGCGGCGAGCCAGCATGGGTTCGCCGTGTCGGGACAATTCTCGCTGGCCTACGACATCGGCTTCCGCATCGCCTCGGCGATCGGCTCCACCATCGACATCCTGCTGTTTCAAGTCGCGGTCCGGCTGCACGAAAACCACGGGCCGGACCTCGCCAAGCAGGCCGTGGCGCGCAACGCCGGCGTGGTGTTCGCCGTGCTGGCGCCGGCCTGCGCAGGATGCTGGATCGTGTTGCCGAGCTTCGAGCGCCTGATCGTGCCCGAACAGTTCAGCGGCCAGTTTTCACACTATTTCACGCTGCTGCTGCCCGGGCTGTTCTTCTACGCCATGATCCATTGGGCGGTGAACCCCATGTTCCAGATCGGCAAGCGCACACGCCCCCTGATCGCCGCCGCGCTGATCGCCAGCCTGGCCAACGGTGTTCTCCTGTTCGTGCTCCCCGCCGTCGCCGACGCGTCCGACTACGCCATCGCCCAATCCTGCGCGCTCGGCGTGGGGCTCGCCGCCCTGCTGGTCTTCGCCACGCGGTTGAACCCGGTCTGGCCACGGGCGCGCGACCTCGCCTTCACGGTGCTGGCCACGCTCGGCATGGTGGCCGCCGTCCAGCCGCTGCGCGCCATGGCGCCCGGCACCGTGACGCTTCTCGCCCAGGCCGGCACAGGCGTGCTCGCCTACGGGGCGCTGGTGCTGCTGTTCAACATCGGCGGAAGCCGAACATTCGCCATCGACGTGCTGTCGGGCCTGCGATCCCGGCGTCGGCGCCCGGCCTGCTGATCGCTTGCCGGTTTGACGCGCAGGCCAGGCGATCCGACATCTTCAATCTTTTGTTAGCCCTAACGGATCGCCCTCCAAACGAAGTGCGCCAAGGATTCGCGTAACCATGCGGGCGATCATCCCTCTTGATCCGGGGCATTTGAACGATTGCGTTTAAGTGTTTTCGCCGACCGTGGTTGAGGAACGGCGCGATGGGCTGCCGTTCGACCTTAATCAGCGGACGCTCGACATGTTGAATCCCAAGCTGGCCGGGGCGGTGGCGGCCCTTTGCCTCTACGGTCTGGTCACCCCGGCGTTGGCGGGCTCGCGCGGCGGCCCGGAGGTGATTCCGGGGGTCGGCCCGATGGCCACGAGCGGCGATCCGGCCGAAGCATCGCGGCGGCCGGAGCCCGGCCGCTACGGCGGCGGCCTGATCGAATTCCTGATGACCGGCAGCGCGGGCGAGCGACGGTCCATGCCGCCCGCAGGCCCAGCCCGTGTGGTTTACGGCGCGCCATCCGCGCGGGAACAGGAGGATCCCGGTTTCGGCGAGCCCGCACCCGACGCGCAGGCCCCCGCGATGCCGGGATACGCGATGCCCCGCCGGGCCGTCGATCCCGCCTACCAGCGGCAGGAAGTCGAGTTCGACGGGCGGCAAACTCCCGGCACGATCGTGGTCGATACCGAGAACAAGTTCCTCTACCTCGTCGAGGACGCCGGCCGCGCGCTGCGCTACGGCATCGGCGTTGGCCGCCAGGGCTTCCTGTGGCGGGGCCAACAGGTCATCAGCCGAAAGGCCGAGTGGCCGGATTGGACGCCGCCGGCCGAAATGGTCAGGCGGCGGCCCGACCTTCCGGCCCACATGGAGGGCGGTATCGCCAACCCGCTCGGTGCCCGCGCCATGTATCTCGGCTCCAGCCTTTACCGCATCCACGGCACCAACGAGCCCGACACCATCGGCACCAACGTGTCGTCGGGCTGCATCCGGTTGACCAACGACGACGTGACCGATCTTTTCGGCCGCGTGCGGGTCGGAACTAAAGTTATCGTGATGTGAACCTTTTGGGCCCTTACTCGTTTTGTGAAGACCGGACCCGCCCGCAAGGGTGACTTGAAAGCCGCCTCGCTCCCAACCGAGGCGGCTTTTCCGTATCTGGCGTTCCGTTTGCGGGTGGCTTCCGCCGATCAGGCGCGCGGATGGGCGTCCCGGTAGGCCTGCATGAGGCGCGTCGCGTCCACCGCCGTGTAGATCTGTGTCGTCGACAGCGAAGCGTGTCCAAGCAGCTCCTGAATGGTGCGGAGGTCCCCACCCCGGCCGAGCAGGTGGGTGGCGAAGGAATGCCGCAGCGCGTGGGGCGTCGCGCTTGCCGGAAGCCCGAGCGCGCCGCGAAGACGCTCCATCGTCAGTTGCACGAGGCGGGGCGACAAGGGTCCACCGCGCACCCCGACGAAGAGAGGCCCGTTCGCCGGAAGCGCCATGGGGCAGAGCCGCAGATAGCTCTCGATCGCCACCACGACGGCGGGCAGGATGGGGACCATGCGGGCCTTGTTGCCCTTGCCGGTCACCGTTAGCGCGTCGCCCTCGGCCGTCGGCGCGTCACCGCGGCGGAGCGACAAGGCTTCCGAGATCCGCAAGCCCGCCCCGTAAAGCAGCGTCAGCACGGCGGCGTCCCGCGCCAGCACCCAGGGTTCCACCGCCTCGTCCGCCAAAGTCTCGGTCGCCGTCACGGCTTTTGCGGCCGCGACGGCGAGGGGCTTGGGCAGGCTGCGGCCGAGCTTGGGGCCGCGGGCGGCAATGAACACCGACACGCCGCTCGCCGTACCGGCCATTTCAAGGTGGCGCGCGAAGGATCGCAGGCCGGCGAGCGTCCGCATGAGCGAGCGGCTGCCGATCTCCGCGCTCCGGCGCCGGGCCATGAAGGCGCGGAGGTCCGCCGGCGTCACCATGGCGAAGCTCGCCAGCGTCACGACCTCGCCGTTGTGGTCGTTGAGAAAGGCGAGGAACTGCCGCAGGTCGCGGCGGTAGGCTTCGGACGTCTTGGGCGACAGCCGGCGTTCGCTGTCGAGGCCCTGGAGCCACAGCGTCGCGGCGGCTTCGAGATCCGGTGCCGCGCCTGGAAAAAGCAAGCTCATGGGACATCCGCTGGCCGTTGTGACACGCGATGCTCTCTCCAAAGGTTTAACAAGCCCGTCGGCCGGCGCCCGGGACGCACCGGGCTTGACCGGCGTGGCGTCTGGCCCAAGTGTCGCGCTTCACGGGAGATGAGCCAAAGCATGAACGCGACGCGTCCCGAACCTTTCGACGTGGTGGTGGCCGGCGCCGGCATCGTCGGCCTGAGCTTCGCCCTCGCGGTGCGGAACGCCCTCGGAAGCCGCGCCCGGGTCGCGGTTTGCGATCCTCGCCTCGACGCGAGCCCGCGGGGGCGCGACTTTCGGGCCGTCGCGATCGCCGCCGGGTCCCGGCGCTTCCTTGAAACCTTGGGGGTGTGGACGAGCCTCGCGCCACGCGCGCAACCGGTCGCCAAGATCGTGCTGACCGACAGCCGGCCGGGCGCGCAGCCGCCGCCGGTGTTCCTCGGCTTCGGCGACGAGGCGGCGCCCGGCGAGCCCTTCGCCCACATGGTGCTCCACGACGAACTCAGCTCCGCCCTGCTGGCTGGGTGCCGGACGGCGGGCGTGGCCTTGCGGCCCGACGACGTTTCGCGAACGGCGATGGGGCACGAGGGCGCGCTGGTCGGGCTCGGCGAAGCCAGCCTGCTGGCGAGCCTGCTCGTCGGGGCCGACGGGGGTCGCTCGCCCGTGCGGGAATGGGCCGGCATCAAGTCGACGGGGTGGGACTATGCCCAAGCCGCGATCGTGGCCACGCTCGCCCTTGAGGGCGACCACGGCGGGGTCGCCACCCAGCACTTCCTTCCCGGCGGACCTTTGGCGATCCTGCCCATGCGGGCGGACGACGGCACGCGCCGGCGCGTGTCGATCGTGTGGACGGAGCGGCAGGCCGAGGCCGACCGGCTGATGGGGCTGGCACCGGACGCCTTTCTCGACGAGTTGGTGGACCGGGCCGGCAACCAATATGGCAGGCTCCGGCTGGAGGACGAGCCGCGGCGGCTCCCCTTGCGGGTCCGGCTCGCCCGATCCTTCGTGGCGCCGCGCACCGCCCTCATCGGGGACGCCGCCCATGTGGTTCATCCGCTTGCCGGGCAGGGTCTCAACCTCGGCCTTCGCGACGCGTCCGCCCTCGCCGAAGGTGTCGTCGGAGCCATGCGGCTCGGCCTCGATCCGGGCATGCCCGCCCTCTTGACCGCCTACCAGCGGGCGCGCCGGCCCGACGCGGTCGCCATGGCGGCGGCGACCGACGGGCTGAACCGCCTGTTCTCCAACGACAGCACGCCCTTGCGCCTGTTGCGCGACCTCGGCCTCGGCCTCGTCGACCGGGCGCCGGAGCTCAAGCGCCTGCTGATCCGGCAAGCGGCCGGCACCCGGGCCGACGCCCCCCGCGACGAGACGCCCGATCGCGGACCCTGGGCTCGCAGGCGTCCCCCCGTGGCGAGGCCCGTCGACCGGGCCTGACGGCAGGTTGGCTGGCTGTTGCCTGTCAGCGCCGCTCGACGATGGCCAGCGCGGCGCGGAACGCCGCCTCGACGTCCAGCGCGGACGTGTCAAGCGTCACCGCGTCGGCGGCGGCCCGGAGCGGGGCGACGTCGCGGGACGAGTCGCGCTGGTCGCGCCGGAGGATGTCGGCCAGGATGCCGTCGAAATCGACCGGCTCGCCCCGCCCGGCGAGTTCCAGGGCCCGGCGCTGGGCGCGCACGCGCGGGCTCGCCGTGACGAAGATCTTGGCGGTGGCGTCCGGGCAGATCACCGTGCCGATGTCGCGCCCGTCGAGCACGGCGCCCTCGGGGCGTCGCGCGAAGGCCCGCTGCGCCTCGATCAGCGTGGCGCGCACGTCCGGGATCGCCGCCACGACGCTGGCCGCCTCGCCCATCTCGCGGCCGCGCAGCACCTGTTCGTCGAAGTCCATCAGCGCCAGGCTGCGCGCCGCCGCGACCGCCGCCTTCACGTCGCCGCAGGGCAGGTCCGCCTCGATCAGCGCGCGGGCGGTGGCACGGTAAAGCAGGCCCGTGTCGAGGTGCGGCAGGCCGAAGTGCCGCGCCAGCCTGCGGGCCAGCGTGCCCTTGCCGGACGCGGCTGGTCCGTCGATGGCGATGATCACGGCGGCCTTCACTCGAAGCGGGCGCCGAGCGCCGCCATGGTGGCCTTGAAGCTCGGGAAGCTCGTGGCGATCATGGCCTCGTCGTCGATGCCCATGGGCTGGTCGGCGCCGAGCCCGAGACAAAGGAAGCTCATGGCGATGCGGTGATCGAGGTGGGTCTCGACGAGGCCGCCGCCGCGCACGAAGCCCGCCCCGCCCTCGACCACGAGGTCGTCGCCCTCGACCGCATGGCTGACCCCGGCCTGTGCCAATCCCGCCGCGACGGCCGCCAGGCGATCGGATTCCTTGACCCGCAACTCGTGCAGGCCGCGCATGCGCGTGGTGCCGGTCGCGAAAGCCGCCGCCACCGCCAGCACCGGATATTCGTCGATCATGGAGGGGGCGCGCGCTTCCGGCACGTCGACGCCGGAAAGGTCGGAAGCGCGCACCCGGAGGTCAGCCACCGTTTCGCCGCCCTCGAGCCGCGTGCCGAGAGCCTCGATCGAGGCCCCCATCTCGCGCAGCGTCGTGATCAGCCCGATGCGGAGCGGGTTCATCATCACCCCCTCGATCACGATGTCGGACCCCGGCACGATCAGCGCCGCCACCAGGGCGAAGGCGGCGGAGGACGGGTCGGCCGGAACCGCGATGGGGGATGGCCGCAACTCGGGACGACCCCGCAGGGTGATCCGGCGGCCATGCGCGCCGAACGGTTCGACCGTGACGTCCGCCCCGAAATGCCGAAGCATCGCTTCCGTGTGGTCGCGCGTGGCTTCCACTTCGACCACGGTCGTGTCGCCGGGCGAATTGAGCCCCGCGAGCAGCACGGCGGACTTGATCTGCGCCGAAGCGACGGGGGTGCGGTATTCGATGGGGACCGGGTCGGTCGTGCCCTTGAGGACAACGGGGCATCGCCCGCCCTCGCCTTGGGATAGCACCTGGGCGCCCATGCGCTCGAGCGGGTCGAGGATGCGGCGCATGGGGCGCTTGCGCAGGCTCGCGTCGCCGTCGAACGCGGCCGTCACGCCGCCCCCGCCCACAACGCCCATCATCAGCCGCGCGCCCGTGCCGGCATTGCCGAAATCGAGGGTTTGGCGGGGCGGCAGCAGCGAGCCGACCCCGACGCCCGCGACCGTCCACTCGCCAGCGCCGTGGCGCTCGATGCGGGCGCCCAGCGCCCGGCAGGCCTCGCCCGTGTGCATCACGTCCTCGCCCTCGAGCAGGCCCGTGATGTGGGTGGTTCCCACGGCCAGCAGGCCGAAGATGAAGCAGCGGTGCGAGATCGACTTGTCGCCCGGCGGCCTGAACCGCCCCCGCAAGGGAGCGCCTCCCCGGGCCGTCAGGGCCCGACGCCCGGGCGCAGCCGCGCGTGGTAAGCCTGATGACATTCTGGCACCCCCTCGCCCGCCCCGCTGAAGCGCCTTCGCCCCTGGCGAATTCGTTTCAAGCCCTAGATAAAGCGTGCGGCGCTCCTAGCATGGGCCACCGGCACTGTCACCAAAACCGGCGGGGCGGATGGATCGGCATAAACCGGCGCCACTTCCGATTTGACTTGGCGTCCCGCTCCGACTAACCGGGTGCGCTCGATTGAACCCGGACGCACCGCGTCCCCGGCGTCGCCGAAGGATTTCTTGAACGTGGCAAAACCGGAACTTGGCGCCAAGCGCCAGTGTCAAAATTGCGCTACCAAATTTTTCGACCTGAACCACGATCCGATCGTCTGCCCGAAGTGCGGCACGGTCTTTCAGGCTTTGCCGCTCGCCCGGGCGGCGCGGGCCGCGCCCGTGGCGGCGCGAGACGAGAGCGGCGACGTGGAAACCGAGACGCAGGGCGCGGAAATCGTTTCCCTCGAGGATGCCGAGGCCGGCGAGAAGCCCGAGGTGGTGGCCGAGGATGAGGTCGACGACGTTCCAGCCGACGACACATTCCTGGAAGAAGAGGAAGAAGAGGACGACGACGTGGCCGACCTCATCGACGGCGACATCGAGGACGACGAGGAAGCCTGATCGGTTGAGGCGGAGCCCGCAGGGGGCGCCCTTGAAAAAAGAGTGCTGCCGGGGGGCTTGTGGACGGCGGGCGATCCGGCTTATACCGCCGCTTCGCCGTTCGGTGGCCTGGGTCGATGCCCAAAGCCGACAACCGGTGAAGGCGCCCTTCCCAAGGGGCCGCCTCGACAGCGTGGGGCCATAGCTCAGTTGGGAGAGCGCTTCAATGGCATTGAAGAGGTCGTCGGTTCGATTCCGTCTGGCTCCACCAAATCTTTTCTGACTCACGATTTGTCTCATATCGTTCATGGATCAGTAACCTAGCCTGACTGCCGGGACAGGTGGGTGGTGCTCAAACGGCGTGCGGACGGTGGCAAATTCGTGGGACGTAGCGACAGTGCCGATCCCTGACGACCAGACGCTGATGCTGCCGGTGCTGCGGCTTTGCGCGGCAAGAGTTTGGGTCATGCGCGACCTGATCGAGCGCGTTACGGAGGACCTGGGCCTCAATTCCTCCGAACGCGAGCAGACTATTCCGAGCGGCAGCATGACGGTTATTGCCAGCCGCGTTCACTGGGCCAAAA
>CALMOK010000201.1:8527-9450 GCA_937871825.1 uncultured Alphaproteobacteria bacterium | reverse complement strand
CATCCCAACGGGGCGCGTGAGATTGCCGACCGCGGGATCGGCTGGTCGATCTTGGCTCTCAACGTCACCGCAAGCCACAGCGGGTCCTGAACTCACCCCCTGGGCATAACCATCGTGGCCAACCTTCACGTCACAGCAGGGTTTGCGGGTTCGGCCATATGCCTCTATATATCTGGCATATGGCCGGGAGCCACACATGAACCACGCGAACATGCGAGCGGATGCGATTTCCGGCCTTGACGGGCAAAGCCGGCGAGGTGCCATCGAGGCGACAAGGCGCGGGCTTCCGGTTTCCGGAATCGAACATCTCGTCGACTCGGGACGCTTGACGCTGGCCGAGGTCGACCATGTCGTGTTGCCGCGCAAAACGCTGAGCCATCGTCGCAAGATCGGCGTTCTGACGCCGGAGCAATCCGATCGCCTCGTCAGGGTCGTGCGGATCATCGCGGCCGCCGAGGACACGTTCGGCTCCAAGGAAAAGGCCTTTGTCTGGTTGCGGCGCCCCACGAAGGCGCTCGAAGGGGACGCGCCGCTCGGACTGCTCGATACAACCGAAGGGGACAGGGCGGTCGAACTCCTGCTTCACCGGATCGATCACGGCTTGGCGGCTTGACGCTCTGGCGCATTTGCCGAAAACCTCACGCCGACCTGTCCGGAGAAGGCGCCAGGCTCTTTGGCGGACGCTGGAATTCCCCAGGCCGCCCCCTGGTCTACACGGCCGAAACCGCGGCACTCGCCGTGCTGGAATTGAGGGTGCACCTCGACCTCGACTGGGACACCCTGCCCGACGATTACGTTCTCATGGCCATCGCCGTCCCGGAAGGGCCGACCGAGTCGCTCATGGACCTGCCCGACGACCCGAAAAGGGTGGGAAACCAATGGATCGCCTCAAGTCGATCCGCGCGGCTTCGGGTTCCCTCCTT
>CALMOK010000201.1:0-8517 GCA_937871825.1 uncultured Alphaproteobacteria bacterium | reverse complement strand
ATCCCATAACGTCCTGATCAACCCCGCCCATCCTGAATCCATGGCGATCACCGTCAGGTCGACGAGGCCGTTTCTGTTCGACAGGCGGCTCTGGCGGCTTGAATAAACCTGTGCCCGTCGACGGCTCGCGTCCCTTCGACGGAAGGTCGGGGTTGCGGGAATGTTCTCTTTTTGTTCTAGTGTTGGGGCGTCGCAGGTCGAGTCGTCCCATGGCTGTTCCTCGAAAACGCGCCGTCATTCGGGAACGCAGCATGACCACGCCCCAGCGCACACCGCCGAACATCATCCACCCCCAGCAGGGATGGCTGTTCTTCCGCCACAAGGCGGAGCCGCACCTCTGGTGCGCGGTGGTTCACGGCCATGTCATACCGGCTTTCCTGCTCATGGGCGCGTGGAGGCATTTCGGGCATGAAACCGCGGCCTTGCTTATCGGTCGTTTCCCGCAAAGGCAGGCGCGGCAGGGCGCGGCCTTGAACGGGTTCTACCTGTTCCAGGCTTTCGCGATCGGCTCGGCCAAGGAGCCGGTCGAAGGGCGAAGCCTGCCGCCCATGGGCGGTGCGGCGCGGCGCGCCCCGGCCGCCTGTTCGAGAGCGGCCTGAAAGGCCCTTCATACGTTGGCTCATCCTGGGGACATTCGGATCCGAGGCCGGATCGGCCCGGTCCGGCAACCGCGCCGGGCCATCGAACCGCCCCACGGGCTAGGTCCTTGCTCGACGGCAGGGTACCGGCCGGCCCGATCAGGCAGACCGGGTCGAGGCTCCACCACCGCAGGCCCACGATCAGGGCGATCGATCGCCCGTTGATTGCAACACCCGAGTCGGTTCTTCCACCAGAGCGCACCCTATGGACGATTCCGCCGAACCCACCGAAGCCGAGATCGACGCGGTCGCCGACGAGTTCGGAGGCGATTTGCGGGAAGCCGTCCGAGCCTTGTTGCACGACATCACCGTTCTGGCGGCCGACCTCGCCCTCACGGTGTCGCGCGGCTATGTCCGGGGCAGGCCGTCATCCACCTCGACCAGGCGCGCGCGAGGCAGGCGACGAAACATCGATTGAGGCAAGCCGGGCGCCGTTCGCCGGAACGGGTCTTACCCGGTGGCGTCCAAGGTTGGTCCACGGTTTAAAAAAAACGGGTTCGCCGCGGAGAAATCAACCTTAATCGCGGCGTTGTGTCAGGCCATACGGGACCTTTCTTCCTCAAGGCACGCTCACCGGACAAAAGCCGTTAAGAGACGTTTTTAACGTATGTTTCAATATGTTAGAGAGAGGAACCATTCAGCAGACGTCGCGTTCTGCCCTGATCGTCACGCCCTTCCGGCGCTTCGACGGCCCGATCATCTTCAGGAGTGCACCGCATGATGTCTCGCCATTCACTTGCAGCCGCCAGCGTCTTGATCGCCCTCGCGCCGCATGCGGCCTTCGCACAGAGCGCCAATCAATCGCCGGCCGCCGCCAAGCAGACGGAGATGAAGGAAGCGGACAAGAGCATGGGCCAGGTGCTCAAGGAATTGCAGAAGCTCGGCGTGAAACCGGTGGCCCAGCTTTCCGTAGAGGAAGCCCGCAAGCAACCGACACCCGCCGACGCGGTGGCGGCCGTGCTCAAGGCCGAAGGCAAGGACCCGATGGCACTGATGGCGGCCATGAAGGTAGCCAAGAAGGACATGACCTACCCAACCGCGGGCGGCACTCAACCGATCCGCATCTACACGCCCGAGAACGCCGGTTCTGGGCCGCTTCCGGTGATCGTGTACTACCATGGCGGCGGCTTCGTCATCGCCAACATCGAGACCTACGAGGCCTCGGCCTTGGCGCTGGCGCATAAGACCGGCGCCATCGTGGCCTCGGTCGAGTATCGCCACGCACCCGAAGCCAAGTTCCCCGCCCAGGGAGAAGATGCGCTCGCGGCCTACAAATGGGTGGTCGAGAACGCGGGTTCGTTCAACGGCGATACCAGGCGGGTCGCGGTGGCGGGCGAATCGGCGGGCGGGAACCTCGCCATCAACGTGGCCATCGCGGCACGTGACATGAAGCTCCAGACGCCTTTGCACATGCTGCTGGTTTATCCCGTCGCCGGCGTCAACACCGACACGCCGTCCTATCGCGAACATGCCCAGGCCGTCCCGCTGAGCAAGGCGGACTTGCTGTGGTATTTCGACAAGACGTTGTCCGGACCAAAGGACAAGCAGGATCCACGCCTCGACATCGTGGGCAAGGCCGACCTGAAAGGCTTGCCCTCGGCCACAATCATCAATGCCGAACTGGACCCGCTCGCATCCGAAGGTCTCGCGTTGGCCGACAAGCTGAAGGCCGCCGGCGTCGAGGTCACCCACAAGCTCTACAAGGGCGTGACGCATGAGTTCTTCGGGATGGGCCTGCTTGTCGGAGACGCCGAGCAGGCCGAGGACCTTGCCGCCCAGGCCCTGAAGACGTCTTTGGCCAAGCGATAACGGATCGGGGCCGTGGATCGCGGGCACCTGCGATCCACGACCCCGGGCAAGTGGGCCGGACGTTTCGCCATGCGATCGTAAGAGCCCGCTGGCCAACGGATCCAAAGCCGCACCCAACGCCCTGACCGGCCAAACGCCGCAAGGCTCATCCACGAACCCGACCTTCAGCGGGGGGCCGACCCGACGATGGACGCGGCGTTCCCTTAGAGCACGCGCCATCCGGAGCCGGTCATGCGCGAAGGTTGCCCAGCGCGTGTCGTGCCGTTTCAAACGGGGCCGGCTCCTCAGTCGTCAGCCGCGATCTCGATGCCGGCCCGCGCGGCCGCGTTGATGATGTGCCGTTCCATCGCGGCGCGCGCCTCCGCTGCCGCGCCACCCATGATTGCGTCGTGGATCGCGACATGCTCGGCGATAGTGACCTCCACGATCGCGTCGAGCCGGGCGCTCGGCCGGCGCCGGGTCGCCATGATGCTGTCCCGCATGTGCTCGGAAACGAAGCTGACCACCTTGGCGATATAGTCGTTGCCAGTCGCGAGGGCGACGGCACGGTGGAACTCGAGATCGGCATCGACGCCCCCGTCGGCCCACTTGTCGGTGCCGCGCATGCGCTCCAGTGCCGCCGTGATGGCACGCCGGTGCGCGGCCGTGCCGCGCTTGGCGGCAAGCCCCGCCGCCCGGACCTCCAGCATGGCCCGCACCTCGAACACGTTGGCGAAGGACGCTCGGTCGCTCAGCGTGCCGGGTTCGATGCGCAGGATGGGCGAGGCGGCCTCCCGCATCACGAAGGCTCCGATGCCCTGGCGCGATTGCACCACACCGTCCGAGCGCAGCCGCGCGATCGCTTCGCGCACCACGTTGCGACTGACCCCGAACGTTTCGGCCAGCGCCTGCTCGCCGGGCAGCCGGTCGCCGGGCTTGAGGTGTCCCTTGTCGATCTCGGCCTGCAGGGCGTTGACGATGCGGGAAGGCAGATGCGGCGTTCGGTCGAGCAGGTCGAACTTCATCAACGCGTCGCTTTCACTCGAAAATGCGTCTGGGACTCATGGTGCCACCTGGGTCGATCGCGGACTTGATCCTGCGCATGAGATCGATGTCCATCGCCGGCGTACGTGCGAGGAACGCCCGACGCTTGACGGACCCAATACCATGCTCGGCGCTGATCGACCCCTCCGCGGCATCGACCTCGGCGAAGATCGTGGCCTCGCAGCGGTAGAGCATCGCCACCCGGTCGGCCTCGTCGAGGCCCGCCGGCGGCAGCACGTTGAAGTGAATGTTGCCGTCGCCAAGGTGCCCGTAGGCCAGTGATACCGCGTTCGGCTCGGTGCGGGCCAGGGCCGCATGGGTGTCGTCGAGGAAGCGTGCGACACGCGAGATCGGGATGGAAACGTCGGTGCGCAGGTGTCGACCGTGCTGGGCCTGCGCCTCGATGATCCCTTCGCGGATCTGCCAGAACGCGGCCGACTGGGCCGACGTCGCGGCGAGCGTGCCATCGGTGATCAGGTCCTCCTCGATGGCGCCTTCGAGGAAGCGCTCGACGAGAGCGCGCACATCAACCAGCCCGCTGGCCGACGCTTCCATCAGCACGTAATAGGGCGAGGCGGTCGCCAGCGGATCACGCTGCCCCGGGACGGCGGCCAGCGAGAGCTCGATCCCGTGGCGCGGCAGGATCTCGAAGGCCGACAGGAGATCCGCGAGGTCGCGCCGAGCGCGGCCGAACAATGTCACCGCATGGGTTGGCGACGCCACGGCGAGAAACGCCGTCTCGATCTGCGTCGGCTTCGGAAACAGTTTCAGGCAAGCCGCGGTGACGATGCCGAGGGTGCCTTCAGAGCCGAGGAACAACTGCTTGAGGTCATAGCCTGTGTTGTTCTTGCGCAGCTTTTTAAGGCCGTTCCAGACCTGCCCGTCCGGCATCACCACCTCGAGACCGAGGATGAGGTCCCGCATCATGCCGTAACGCACCACGTTCACGCCGCCGGCGTTGGATGCGATATTGCCGCCGATCTGGCAGCTGCCCTGCGCGCCGATCTTGAGCGGAAACAAGCAGTCGGCGCTCGCCGCGGCCGCCTGCACTGCTTCGAGGACGCAGCCCGCCTCGACCGTCATGGTGAAATTGAGCGGGTCGATCTCGCGCACCCTGTTCAGCCGCTCGAGGCTGATAACCACCTCTGTGCCGTCCTTGGAGGGCGTGGCGCCGCCCACGAGACCGGTGTGACCACCCTGCGGGACAACCGGCAGGCCCTGCTGGGCGCAATGGCGCACGATCGCCGCGACGTCGGCGCTTGTGCGCGGGCGAACCACGACCTTGGCGGTCCCGGTTAGATCGCGGGACCAGTCGGTCGCATATCGCTCCTGGTCGCCCGGCTGCGTCAGGGCCCCATGGTCGTCGAAGAACCGCATCGCCTCGTCAAGCATGGCGCGCATCCATCCTTTTTCGGATTATTTAGGTTGTAGGACATTAGGACAGTATGGCATATGGGGACAAGCAAAGAAGAGGGCCGACAGGCTCGATGCGCTACGCGCGGCAAGGGAGAGCGTCATGTATGTCACCCCCCAAGGCGACGAGATCTTCGTGGTCGATGCCCATATCCACCTGTGGGACGCGCGGCCGGAAAACCGACGCAACCGGTACGGCCTCACCTTTATCGAAAGCTTCTGGGGTTCCCACGTCGGCATGACGCCGAAGGAGCAGCGCTGGGATTTCGACCGCTTCTGCCATTACGGCGTCGAGGGCGCCGCCAAGGACCTCTTCGAGGACGGCTACGTCGACCATGCCGTGATGCTTCCCACCAACCTGCACGATTTCTACGTCGACGGCTTCAACACGACCGATCAATGCGCCGCCTTCAAGCGCGCCTATCCCGACAAGGTGGTGCTGAACGGGCGCTGCGACCCGCGCGACGGTCAGCGGGGCCTGGAGCGGCTCGAGGCCGACTTCGAGAAATACAAGTTCAAGGGCGTGAAGCTCTACACGGCCGAGTGGAACGGCGTGTCCAAGGGCTACACGCTGCGCGACGACATCGTGGCCCCCTATATGGAAAAGTGCATCGAGCTCGGGATCAAGGTCATCCACATCCACAAGGGGCCGACGATCCACCCGCTGAACCTCGACGCTTTCGACGTGCGCGACGTCGACCATGTGGCGACCGCCTTCCCGACGTTGAAGTTCGTGGTCGACCATTGCGGCATGCCGCGCATCGATGATTTCTGCTGGATCGCCGGGCAGGAACCCAATGTTTATGGCGGCCTCGCGCTGATCCCCTCCTTTATCCATGCGCGGCCCAAATACTTCGCCCAGATGTTGGCGGACCTGCTCTACTTCCTGGGTCCCGACCGGCTGCTGTTCGGCTCCGACTACGGCATCACCAGCCCTAAATGGATCGTCGAGAAGTTCATGGCCTTCGACTTTCCGGAGGACCTGGCCCGGGAAGCCGCGACCCCGCTGACCCTTGAAGTCAAGCGCAAGATCATGGGTCTCAACGCCGCCAAGCTCTACGACCTGCCGGTTCCGGCCGCGTGCCGCCTCGCCAATGCCGCGGAGGACGACGGCGAAATCCTGCTGGCGCGGGGCGCGATCGATGCCGCTGCTTGAGAGCGGCGCGCGGGGAACGGCCGACAGCGCCGACAAGGAGGGCCGCCGGGCGGCCGTAATGGCGGCGCTCGACACCGTGCTGGACCCCGAGCTCGACGAGCCCGTGACCACGATGGGCTTCATCGAAGCCCTGACGATCGAGGGCCGGACGGCTGAGATCGTGTTCCGCCTGCCAACCTTCTGGTGCTCGGCCAACTTCGCCTTCCTGATGGCGAGCGACATGCGCTGTGCGGTCGAGAGCCTGCCCTTTATCGACGTCGCATCGGTCCGGCTGGTCGACCACTTCGCTTCCCGCAAGATCAACCAGGGCGTCGCGGCGGGCCTGGGCTTCGCGGCCGTGTTCTCGGGCGAGGCCGAAACCAACCTCGAGGAGATCCGCCGCACCTTCCGGGAGCGGGCTTTCCTGGGGCGCCAGGAAAAGCTGCTGCGCCTGCTCGCCGGCCTGTGGGGCGTCGAACAGGCGCTCGCCACCACCATGGCGGATCTCGACGCCCTCAACGGCCACGACAACGACGAGGTACGCGGCCTCACCTTACGCTATCTCGCCATGCGCCGACACGAGGGAAGCTCGGCCGCCCCCGACGCCGCCGCATTCATCACGCTCGATGGCGCCCCCGTGACGACCGCCGGCTACCCCGTCCATCTGCGGGCACTGCGCAGCGCGCGGGGCGCGGCGGAAGCCAACGCCGAAATGTGCCGCCTTTACCTCGAAGCCCGCATCGCGCATCCGGCCCCCGGCTGCGAGCCCGAAAATCGCCAGGACGAGGACGATGACTGACAACGGCAAATTTCGTTTTATGCACACGATGGTGCGGGTCAAGGACCTCGACGCCTCGCTCGACTTCTACACCCGGTTGCTCGGCATGACGCTGCTGCGCCGCATGGACTTTCCCGAGGGCAAATTCACCCTGGCGTTCGTGGGCTACGGCCCCGAGGACACGCATGCCGTGGTGGAACTGACCCACAACTGGGACCAAGCCGGTCCTTACGAGATCGGCACCGGCTATGGCCACATCGCGCTTGGCGTCCGCGACATCCACGGCATCTGCAAGGAACTGGCCACCGCCGGCGCCAAGATCCCCCGTCCGCCCGGGCCGATGAAGCATGGCAGCACCCACATCGCCTTCGTGGAAGATCCCGATGGCTACAAAATCGAGCTGATCGACCTCGATACGCGAGACTGAACGGTCCGCGACAACAATCAAGAGGAGGAAACCATGCATCCCATCATCAACCGGCGCACGCTGCTGGGCGGCGCGGCCTCGGCGGCCGCCGTTTCGCTGGCCGGCAAAGTCCCCGCCTTCGCGGCCGACCAGAAATTCGTGCCCTACAGCAACAAGAGCCTCGATTATTACTTCTTCGTCGCCCAGGAAGAGGCCGTGAAGCGGGCGGTCGAAGCCAAGGGATGGCGGTTCCAGGCCGTCAATGCCAATTTCGACAACACGACGCAACTGCAGCAGTGGGAATCGATCCTGCTCAACGGCCCCTCGGCCATCATCAGCGACCCGATCGACAGCCAGGCCATCGTCAGCGTCATCAAGAAGTACGGTGCCAAGAAGATCCCGGTCGGCATCATCGACACGCCCGCCACCGGCGGCAAGGTCGCCGTAACCGTCGACTTCGACAACTACCAGGGCGGCGTCATGGCGGCCGAGGCTATCGTGGACCGCTTGAAGCAGAAGTACGGCTCGCCGAAGGGCACCGTGCTGAACTGCTACGGCGCGCTGCAGAGCGTGGCCTGGCGCCTGCGCAAGGAGGGCATGGACGCCACCTTCAAGAAATACCCGGACATCAAGTACCTGGCGCGGCCCACCGAGGGCGAATTAAAGAACATGCTGAGCGTCACCGTGGCGACGCTGGCCGAATTCCCCGACCTCGACGCCGTGCACGCTCCGAGCGACACGCCTTCGCGCGGCATCGTCACGGCGCTGCAGCAGAAGGGCAAGTGGAAGAAGATCGGCGAACCCGGCCATGTCATCTTCGTCAACATCGACGGCGAGCCGATCGCCATCCAGTGGATCAAGGACGGCTACATGGACGGGGTCGTGTCGCAGGACCCCGTCGCCTACGGCCAGATCACCGTCGAGATGCTGGATAAATACGCCATGCAGGGCATGGACGTGCCGCTCGGCCCCTACGAGAACAAAAATTATTTCTGGGAGAAGGCCGAGATCAAGACCTCGGACTCCGGCCCCAGCCTCGTCATCCAGCCATTCCTGATCGACGCCAAGAACGCCGATGACAAGCGGATGTGGGCCAACATCGCCTTCAACGATTGGGGCCTGAAGTACAAATAATCCCGGCGGGCTCGTTCGCAGCGACATCGGGTGGCCAGCGGCGCGGCGGGCCACCCTTCCTCGACATGGAGGCAACCGACTTGGCGGCACCACTGCTCCAGACCCGCGACGTGATCAAGCGCTTCGGCGGCGTCGTCGCGCTGAAGGGCGTTTCGCTGACCGTCGAGGCCGGCACCGTGCA
>CALMOK010000200.1:15823-20694 GCA_937871825.1 uncultured Alphaproteobacteria bacterium | reverse complement strand
GCTTTTGCCGCTGCTGCTTTCGGTGTGACTGCCATGATGGGCTGCGCCGAAGCACAAACCAGCAAGAAATACACAATAGCGTTGGTGCCGGGCCTGACGACCGACGCATTCTACATCACGATGCGCAAGGGTGCCGAGGACGCCGCCAAGGCGCTTGGGGTCGATCTCGTGTTCCAGGGCGCACCCGAGTTCAATCCGGTGCAGCAGGCTCCGGTGCTCGATGCCGTGATCGCTCGGCACCCGGATGCGATCCTGATCGCCCCGACCGATAAAACCCAGCTTGTGCAACCGCTCAAGAAAGCCGCCGATGCCGGCATTCCGGTTATCACCGTGGACACGTTCATCGGCACCGGCAAGTACCAGATGGGAACCGGCGAAGCGGATTTTCCGCTGTCTTACGTCGCCTCCGACAACGTGCTGGGCGGCAGGATGGCGGCGCGCGCCCTTGCCAAGGCGATCGGCGACAAGGGCAAGGTTTATGTATCCAACATCAAACCTGGCGTTTCGACCACCGATCAGCGCGAGGAAGGCTTCAAGGAGGAGTTGAAGGACCACCCCGGCCTCAAGGTGCTGCAAACGCAATTCAACGACGACGACGCCAACAAGGCAGCCTCGCAGTTGCAATCGGTCTTCGCACGCAATCCCGACCTCGCCGGCGTATTCGGCGCGAATCTGTTTTCGGCCATTGGCGCGGGGAACGGCGTCCAGCAAGCTGGTCAGGAAGGCAAGATTGCGGTGGTGGCCTTCGACGCGCCGACCACAATCGTCGGCAACATCAAGTCGGGACTGATCACAGCCGCCATCGCCCAGCATCCGGCTGAAATCGGATATTTCGGCGTCATCTCCGCCTACGCGCATCTCACCGGGCATTCGATCCCGGTCACGATCGGCACCGGGTTCACGGTGATGGACAAGTCCAACATCGACCAGCCCGACATCGCCAAGTTCATCTACAAGGATTGATCCCGCGCTCACGCCCCTTGCCGATCCGGCACGGGGCTCCCTTTCCGCTTCGGAGCGCCCATGGCCAGCATCACGCCGTTGCAAACCCTGCCGGGCAGGACTCCGGGGCTGAACCCGCCCCGGATCCTCCTGCTCGCGGCGCGCCTGCGCGCCTGGTTGTTTCTTGCACTGCTGCTGATCGTCTTCGAAAGCTGGGCTCGGCTCAGCTTCGACTCGACCTTCGTCTTCTCGACCTATAACGCACAGTCGATCGCCATCTTCGCCGTCGCACCATTGCTGCTTGCGCTCGGTGAAACCTTTGTGATCATCGCCGGTGGCATCGACCTGTCGGTCGGCTTCATCATGGGCCTGTCAGCCGTGATCGCGGCCCACGGGGCGAATATGGCGGGGGCGCATATGCCAGCTTTCCCGGCCATGCTGGTCGGCGTTGCGGCCGGGCTCATCGTGTCGCTGATCCCCGGGGCGGTGAATGGCTGGTTGATCTCAAAGCTCAAGGTGCCCCCCTTCATCGGCACGCTCGGCATGTTTGGCGTGGCGCGGGGGGCGGCCTTCCTGTTGGCGGCCGGTACCACCGTCCCGGTGAGCAACGGCGCTTTCGCGGCGCTCGGCAACGGCCGGGTGCTTGGTTTCCCCATCGTGGTGATCATCACGATCGCCTTCGTGCTTGTCATGGCCTACCTGCTGAGCCAGACCCGCTTCGGCCAGCACACCTATGCGGTGGGAGCCAGCGAGCAGGCGGCGCTCAGGGCCGGCATCGGCGTGTCCCGCCTTACCCGCAAGCTCTACCTGCTGTCGGCGCTCTGCGCCGGTCTCGGCGGCGTTCTTTACACCGCACGCTTCACGGCCGGAGCCGCCCAGGCCGGCGAGCCGCTTCTGCTCGACTCGATCGCCGCCGTTGTGATCGGCGGCGCAAGCCTGTTCGGCGGTTCGGGAACCATCCTCGGCACGGTCGCCGGCGCGCTCGTCATCGCGGTGATCCAATATGGATTGGTGTTCATCAACGTCGAACCCTTTTGGCAGTTCGTGGCCGTCGGCGTCGTCATCATCATCTCGGTGCTGGTTGATCAAACGCAGCGCAGGCTCGGGGGAGATCGCTGATGAGCGCCCTTCCGTCGCAAGCCCTCCAGCTGATCTTGGATGTTCGCGGCGTTTCCAAGCGCTTCGGCGGTGTCGAGGCTCTCAAGGACGTTTCGCTCAAACTTTTTCCGGGCGAGGTCGTGGCGCTGGCCGGCGACAACGGCGCCGGAAAGTCGACTCTCACCAAGATGATCTCGGGCGTCTACGCGGCGGACGGCGGGGAAATCCGGCTCGACGGCGAGGTGGTGCGCTTTTCCACACCGGAAGCGGCCCGCCACGCCGGCATCGAAACGATCTACCAGGACCTCGCGCTGGCCGACAACCTGTCGATTGGCGCCAACATCTTTCTTGGCCGGGAACCGATCCGGCGCGTCCTGGGCATGATCCCGGTGCTCGATCGCGCCCGCATGGCGACTGCCGCTCAGGCAACGATGGCGCGGCTCGACTTCCACGTGAACCGAATGGACGCTCCGGTGGGGCGCTTCTCCGGCGGCCAGCGTCAGGCGGTGGCGATCGGGCGCGCCATGTATTGGAACGCGCGGGTGATCCTGATGGACGAACCCACTGCTGCCCTCGGGGTGCCCGAGCAGCGAAAGGTCCTTGCGCTCATCGGCAGCCTCAAGGCGCAGGGGCGCGGCGTGATCTTCATCAGTCACAACCTGCAGGACATCTTCGCGGTCGCTGACCGGATCGTGGTGCTTCGGCGTGGCAGCCTCGCGGGCGAGCGGCGGATCGATCAAACGACGCACGATGAGGTCGTCAAGCTGATGATCGGCGGTTGAAGCCACCGAAATCGGGGAAATTGGGCAACGGACGGTCGGGGAAGAACGCCATGTGGGGACTGGACGGGCGCACCATCCTGGTGACGGGCGCGAGCGGCGGGATAGGCAGGGCCACGGCCCGCCAACTCAGGGCGGCGGGCGCGGATGTGATCGCCAGCGGGCGGTCGACGGAGGCCTTGGACAAGCTGGCGTCCGAGACGGGCTGCCGGACGCTGCCTTTCGACCTCACGTCGGACGAGAGCATCCGCGGCGCGTTGGAAGGACTTGACCTGTGGGGCGTCGTCAATTGTGGCGGCTTCGGCGGCGAGATCGCCACACCGATGGACACCGACATCGCGGTCTTCGACAAGGTGATCAGCATCAACGCCCGCGGGGCGCTGCTCGTGACCAAATATGCCTCGCAATCGATGGTGCGCCTGGGTCACGGCGGCTCGATCGTCAACGTTTCGAGCCAGGCCAGCCTCGTGGCCCTGCCGGGACATATTTCCTACGGTTCGTCCAAGGCCGCGCTCGACAACATCACGCGCGTTTCGGCGCTTGAACTCGGAAAGTACAAGATCCGGGTCAACAGCGTGAATCCCACTGTGGTGATGACGGACATGTCGGCATCCTACTGGGGGCGCCCGGACGTCGGCGATCCCTATCTCAAGCAGATGCCGCTGGGCCGATGGGCCACGGAAGACGAGATAGCTGCCCCGATCGTGTTCCTGCTCGGCGATGGCGCCGCCATGATCACCGGCGTTTGCCTGCCGATCGACGGGGGCTTCACGAGTTGCTGAACTGTCACGAGCAACCATGCTCATCGCATGACGTCCGGAGTTTAGGGAATGACCCTGGGCAGCACGCCGGCTTCAGCGCGCAGGCGTCGCCAGCGAATTTGCTGACGCGAGAACGCGTGAAGCCACCGGCATCGATACTTCGCTGACACCGAAGCGACGGCGGTATTGGGGACGTTTTTTCTGCCGGGCAGGTCGAGGCCGCGAAGGATCACCGCATCAAGATTGCACTCCTCCGCAAATCGATGGAACACGATGAAAAAGATGGCGTTCTTGCCTTGCATTCATAGCGGATAGGAGCGCGCGCATGATCTTGGTCACCGGCGCGACCGGCACGAACGGGAGTGAAGTCGTCGAGGCGCTCTCCGGGCGAGGCATGACCGCCAAGGCGATGATGAGGTCGGTGAAGGGTGGGGCCAGTTGCCTCCCGGCATGACAGCCGTGGAGGGCGATTTCGACCAAGGCGCCTCGCTCGACCAGGCGCTCGCAGGTGTCGAGCGCGCCATCCTGTTAACGCCTTCGACGGAACATGCCGAGGCGCAGCAGTTGCGGTTCGTGAAGGCGGTTGCCCGCGCAGGCGTGCGGCACCTGGTCAAGCTGTCGCAATTTGCCGCCAGCCCGGACTCGCCAGTGCGCTTCCTGCGCTACCACGCTGCGGTGGAACAGGCGATCCGGAACTCGGGAATGGATTGGACGTTTCTGCATCCCAACCTTTTCATGCAGGGAATGCTCCAGTTCTCCGGCATGGTCCGCGACAAGGGCATGATCGCCGCCCCGATCGGCGACGCCCACGTCAGCGTGGTCGATGTGCGCGACAACGCCGCGGTCGCCGCAGCCGCGCTTACCGAGCATGGGCACGCTGGCAGGACCTACACACTGACCGGCCCCGAGGCGCTGACCCATGCCGAAATGGCGGCGAAGCTTTCGGCCGCGACGGGACGCCCGATCGCCTTTGTCGACGCGAGCGAAGACGACATGCGCCACGCGATGACGGAGTTGAAAATGCCCGAGTGGCAGATCGACGGCCTGATTGAGGATTATGCCCCTTACCGTCGCGGTGAAGCAGCGGAAATCGCGACCGGCGTGCGCGAAGCGATCGGCCAGGAGCCGCGTGGATTTGACGGCTTCGCGCGCGACTATGCCGACGCGTTCAGCCCGAAATGACTCGGCTCGGCTGACCATCATCCCGCCTGTTTCCAAGCAGGGGCTTGATAAGCCAACGTAGGACGAGCCCACCGTCAAGACATCTGAAGGCGACCGGCGCGATTTCGTC
>CALMOK010000200.1:11545-15813 GCA_937871825.1 uncultured Alphaproteobacteria bacterium | reverse complement strand
ATCCAACAGAGTCTTACGTCGCCCTGCGGCCTAGGTTTTGCCTCCCACCCAGATGCCGCAGAGCCTGCCGATGGATGGCGCTGGATGCAGGAACACCGAACCGGTCTGCCGCCTGCTGGCAGGACAGCCCCTTGTCGATAGCCTCAAAACGCAAGTGTGGAGTTAGTAGAGAGGCGATCGAGGCATAGCATCCGGCTTCCCACGCCAGCCAACACCCTGGACCACGTCGCACCCCGAAGCGCTACGCCCAGCCCTTCAATCAGCGCAAACCGCTCCAGGCTGATTCTCGAACAAAGAAACTGCATCGTCATCGCCCAAGCCCACAATGGGCCGCGATCAAACGTCGAGGTTGGCCACGTTCAACGCGTTCTCCTGGATGAACTCCCGGCGGGGTTCAACGACGTCGCCCATCAGCTTGACAAACATGTCGTCGGCCTCGTCGCCTTCCTTGATCTTCACCTGGAGAAGAGACCGGACGTTGCGGTCGAGCGTCGTTTCCCACAACTGCTCAGGGTTCATTTCACCCAGGCCCTTGTAGCGCTGCATCTGGCTGATGCCCTTGCCGCCCGCCGCCATGACGGCCGCGATCAGCGCGCCGGGTCCGGCCACCGGGATCGTGTCGCTCTTGCGGGCGAAGGCGGCGGGCTCGTCGTAGATCTCGTGCAAGCCGGCGCCCTGCTCGTCGAGTCGACGCGCGTCCCCGGAAGACAGCAGCCCCGCGTCGAGGATCGCCGCTTCCCTGACGCCGCGCACTTCGCGGGTGAACACGAAGCCGTCGTTCTCCACGGCTCCCTGCCAACTCCGCTCGGTTTCCTCCGACAAGGCGTTCAGCCGTCCGGCGATCCGCGTGGCGAGCGTCTGCGCCTCGTCGTCGCCAAGCTGGTGGATGGGTCGCAGGCCGCCCGCGATGGCGGTCTGCTCCACCACCACACGGTCGTAGCGAGAATGCAGTTGCGCCAGCACGGTCCGCACCAGGCGGGCCTGCTCGATCGAGGCCCGCAAGTCGCCTCCCGCGCGTTCCTCGCCCTGGGCGAGCCGCAGCACCGCGCCATCCATGCCGTTCTCGATCAGGTAATCCTCACGGGCGCGCTCGTCCTTGAGATACTGCTCGGATTGGCCGCGCTTGACCTTATAGAGCGGGGGCTGCGCGATATAGATGTGCCCACGGTCGATGAGCTGCTTCATCTGACGGAAGAAGAAGGTGAGCAGCAAAGTCCGGATGTGGGACCCATCGACGTCGGCGTCCGTCATGATGATGATCTTGTGGTAGCGCAGCTTGTCGGCGTTGAAGTCGTCGCGCCCGATCCCGGTGCCAAGTGCGGTGATCAGCGTGCCGATCTCCTGGCTCGACAGCATCTTGTCGAAGCGCGCCCGCTCCACGTTGAGGATCTTGCCGCGCAGCGGCAGCACCGCCTGATATTCGCGATTGCGGCCCTGCTTGGCCGAACCTCCGGCCGAGTCGCCCTCGACGAGAAAGAGTTCGGCCAGCGCCGGGTCGCGCTCCTGGCAGTCGGCCAGCTTGCCGGGAAGGTTCGCAACGTCGAGCGCGCCCTTGCGGCGGGTGAGTTCGCGGGCCTTCTTGGCGGCCTCCCGTGCCGCTGCGGCCTCCACCACCTTGGCGGCGATGGTCTTGGCATCGGCGGGATGTTCCTCGAGCCAATGGCCCAGCATCTCGTTGACGACGCCCTCGACCACGGGGCGCACCTCGGAGGAGACCAGCTTGTCCTTGGTCTGCGACGAGAACTTGGGGTCGGGCACCTTGACGGATAGCACGCAGGTCAGGCCCTCGCGGCAGTCGTCGCCGGTCACGTCGACCTTTTCGCGCTTGCTGATGCCGGAACGCTCGGCATAGCCGGTCACCTGCCGGGTGAGGGCGCCACGGAAGCCGGCCAGATGGGTGCCGCCATCACGCTGCGGGATGTTGTTGGTGAAGGCCAGCACGTTCTCGTGATAGCTGTCGTTCCACCACAGGGCGACCTCGACCGTCATGCCGTCGCGCTCGCCCTTCATCAGCAGAGGCGTGCCGATCAGGGGCGACTTCGTCCGGTCGAGATAGCGCACGAACGCTTCCAGCCCCCCGTCGTAGTAGAGGTCCTCGCGCTTGGTTTCCGCGTGCCGGGCGTCGGTGAGGATGATGTGGACGCCGGAATTCAAGAACGCCAGTTCGCGCAGGCGGTGCTCGATCGTCCCGTAATCGAAATCCACCATGGTGAAGGTTTCGGAGGATGGCGTGAAAGTGACTTCGGTGCCGCGCTTGGGCCCGGTGTCCTCCATCGGGGACGGGCCCACGACGACGAGCGGCGACACGGCGTCGCCATGCGCGAACTCGACGAAATGCTCTTTGCCGTCGCGCCAGATCCGCAGCTTCAGCGACGTCGACAGCGCGTTGACAACCGAAACGCCGACGCCGTGCAGGCCGCCCGAAACCTTGTAGCTGTTCTGGTCGAACTTACCACCGGCGTGAAGCTGGGTCATGATGACCTCGGCGGCCGACACGCCCTCCTCCTTGTGGATCCCCGTCGGGATCCCGCGCCCATTATCGGTCACGGTGACGGACCCGTCGACGTTCAGCGTCACGGTGACCAGCGTCGCGTGCCCGCCAAGGGCCTCGTCGATGGCGTTGTCGACGACCTCGTAGACCATGTGATGGAGGCCGGAGCCGTCGTCCGTGTCCCCGATATACATGCCGGGGCGCTTGCGAACCGCATCGAGCCCCCGAAGGACTTTGATCGAATCGGCGCCATAGGCATTCGGCGGGACGCCAACGGGGACGTCCGACGGAAGGGGCGATTGAGACATAGAAAAACCAGTGACTTTCTTCGGCCCGCGAACAGGCCGTTCGAGCGGCGACACCGATCTTATATAGCTATTTTGCCTGACGATTGCAGCAGACTTGATCGCCGGACCGCGCGGATCGGCCCGGTGCGGAACCGGGACCGTCCCACCATCACGGCGTCAGGACTTGCCGCGCGACTTCCGGGCGGCCTTGGACGAGCCGCCATCACCCGCGACCTGCTTGGGCATCGCCTTCGGGCTGGCCGTCCCCGTCTTCGGCGGTTGCGTCACCGCTGGTTCACGGTCGATCGCCGTCAGGTCATGTTCGCCCGTGTCGGTCAAGCCGGGCGCCTGGCCTTCGTTGTCGACCGAGACAGACATTTCCTCAACGGGGTCCGTCGATCCCGTGTCGCGCGGCAGCAGGGTCGCGGCCTGACTGTCATGAAGGGCGATGATCTCCTTGGCGGAATCCCAATGGTCCTGGTCACGGCCATGCGGTCGACCTTCGGCCTCCCAGAGTTCGTGCGCCTTTTTGGCGATGCGCTCGTTGTCGTCTTCGTTCATTGTGTGGTCTCCAACCAGTCTCGGATTTTTGGCATCAACGCCGGAGCGCTTCCCCGGTTCGTCCCGCTAAGCCCGCGAGCCTTCTAGTGCCGAGCCGTTAACGGCGCGTTAACCCTGATCAGGGCCGGCCGTGGCGGCTGCTGTGCCGTCTCACACCCGAATGTCCGGATCGTAGGCGATGTGCAGCCGCTCGGCCGCCGCCTGTGCGAAGCGGATCAGCAACGCCTTGCGGGTCGCGCCCGGCAGGCGATGCTCGGGCGCCCCCCGGATCGTTTCGGCCGCGTAGGCGTCCGCCACGATCAGCCCGGCATCGTCGGGCAGGATGTCGAGCGGCATCGTGGGCGGCACCGCGAAGTAGAGACGATCGCAGTGAGCGCGGTAGAAGGGCCATTTGCCGTCGGCACGAAAATCGGCGACCGACGATTTGATCTCGATGATCGATAGCGACCCGTCGGTGCCGAGCGCCATGATGTCGGCGCGTCGCCCGTCCGGAAGGACGAGTTCGGTCACGCTCGCCATGTTGAGGGTCCGCAGCATCCGGCGAACCCCTTTGCAAACCGCGCGGGCGGTTTCGGACTGCCGGCCATCCTCGGGCCATTTGATCGCCGCCCTGCTCATCGACGCCATCGGCATGAAACGTCACCTCGGATCGCTGGAGTGATTCGCGCCTCACGATATACCAGCTTGGCCCTCGGCGAATCCTTCATCGCGGTCCACCGCCCAGCAGGCGACGAGACGGCCCTGCTTGAGTTCCAGTGGTGGCACCTCCACCCGGCATTTTGCGAAAGCGAGCGGGCAGCGCGTGTGGAAAACGCATCCGGGCGGCGGGTTGAACGGCGAGGGCAATTCGCCCTTGAGCACGATCCGCTCGCGTTTCGCGCCGGGGTCCGCCACCGGCGTCGCCGACAGGAGCGCCCGCGTGTAGGGGT